>JBCDKA010000034.1:0-31701 GCA_038747195.1 Pseudomonadota bacterium | reverse complement strand
TTGACCCAGCTCACCCGGGACCGTAGTGGTATCGATACGGCGAACGACAAACCCGTTGTCCGTGATCTCTTGACCCAGTCGAATGTCGACCAGGTCAGCGCGGGTGCCCGGGCTGCCGATGTTGAAGTCAGCCAGCGGATCAAGGTCGGGACGATCCTCAACCACCGTGTAAAACGTCTCGAGCATCGGGTTGGAGCTGACGGTGGCGTCGATGGTCTCGAAGAACTTACCGGTGCCGAAAAAGACCGCGAGATCTCCCTGCGGCGTGCGCGCCAGCGTGGGCGCCGAGGTGATCGGCTGCGGGTTGTTGTTCCGGTCGCGTGCCGTGAATAGCGGCTGCGGGTTGCCGCCAGAGGTGAAGGCGGAGCCCCAGTTGCCCGGGCTATTGTCCGACACGTCGAACTTCCACATGTTGCCGTTGAGGTCGCCGATATAGACATTGGCGACGGACAGCCCGTCAGCGCCGTTCAGTTCAAGCCGCGGTGATGCAAGCCCCGACGGATCCGCGTTGGAGCCCTGTCCCGTGGGCAGCTTGGCCAGCACCGTACCGTTAAACAGATCCACCACAAACAGGAACCCGTCGTTGTTCTGGCTGTTGTGTCCGTTGCCGAAGATCGCGACCCAGGTTCCGGCCGCGGTTCGGCTAATCACCGGCCGTCCGATGGTAAAGCCCAAGTCCGGATCGTCTTCCGAGGTCAGCTCCCACAGCACGTTTGACGAGTTAAACGTGCCGGGGTTGGTGACATCCAGCGCATAGATGCCGCGACCTCCGGCACCCAGCCCGCCGACCAGGACCGTCCGCCAGCTGCCGCTGAACGCGTCTGCCGCGGTGGCGGTGTCGTCGACATAAAACTCGTGCAGATAGCCGGGGTTGCCGAGCTCAGCGAGCTTCGGCGTGATCGCCCGAGGCACGTACGCAAAGAACTCTTCGCCGTCTTCCGCATCGAACGCGTGAAGCATGCCGTCATTGGCGCCCACATAAACCGTCAGGGGCCGACTCTGTTTGGGCCCATCCACGTAGTTAACGTAGGTGGTGCCACCGCCGGAACCTGCGGGGAGGCGCGCCCAACCTTCGTTGCCGGGTCCCGCGACGATCGGCTCTGAGTTGACCACATCGCCAAGCAGGTTTTCGCGGTCGCGGAACAGCGTGCCTTCCAGCGCGGCGTCACCCTTGATGAAGTCCAGGAATTGATCACCGGTGAACGCTGGCGCTGCCGCGTTGATATCGACCCCAAGGACCGTGTCCAGATTGGCAGCCAGCTCGGTCTGAACCGTGGCCGCAAGATCGGTAAAGTCGTCAAACTCCACGCCGCCGCTGTCGTTGCTCGTAAACACCAGACGTTCCGTGGTCCGAGCCTTAAGCTCGTCTTCCGCCGACCATTCAACGGTGCCTTCCAGGTCTACTGCCACCAGATCACCCGACCAGTCGAAGCTGTCAAACGCCGCCTGGTACAGCCGACTCTCCGTGGTCAGTCGGGTTGAGGTTGCGGTCAACGACGTGGTGGGCCGGGAGCGCGCCACGATGTCGGCGAGCGCTTCCTGAAAACGCTCGGCAATCTCGGTAGGCGTCGCGGCATTGAGCATCAGTCCGCGGCCATTGATCGCGGCATGATAGAGGTCATCGATCTGAGTCGGATCTCGTGAGCCGTTAACGTCAGGCCAGGTCGGGGGGTTGTCATAAGCGTCTTCGATTTCAAAGTGGGTGACACCGAAGACCCTGCCAAGACCGTTCAGCACAACCATATAAGTGTTCATGTGAAGGTCGGTTCGGCAATCTAGGGGCGTGGGTGGGGTCGCCGTATCGCAAGCTCGCGGGATTGACACCTCGCCCTGGTTTTCCACCGGGAAAGTCAGACCGCTCGCATCAAACTGGCGATAGTAGTCCATGGCGATATCGGCAATGGTGTTGCCGAACGTGTCTGCATAAGGAGGTCCGTCACCGCCGTCAACGTTTCCGGGCGTCGGGATACCTCCTAGGGCTGAGAAGCCGTCGGTAAACATCACCGCGAAGTTCTTCTGGCACTCAAACTCGATGACCGGGTTGTTGGTTCGCTGGAACTGATTACCGGCGTGGTTGAGCGCCTGTCGGTTTGGCGTGCTGCCGCCAAAGTTCTCGTTGATAATGTCCGTTAGGAACAGATTTCGCTCGTCTACCGCCGGATTGTTGTCGAACTCACGCATCGCCACGGTGTTGCGATTGTTGATGGTGAAATATCCCACGTTCATGCCCAGCGGCAAGTCGACAAAAGCGCCGGCAATACCGTTCCGAACCGACAGGTGGCGTTTGCGGTAATAGCTGAACCAGTTGGCGAAGTTCTGCATCTCCGGCGTACCCGGGGCGATGTCAGTTCGAACCAGGCAGGAACCGTCGGGACCGAGTGCATCTGCGTCGCCCGCGATCCCGGTCGGAATACGTTCGAAAATTTTGTAGTTGGCCGTTAATCGCGTCGCGCAGTCCCCGGTTACCACGACATCCGGCAGCGGTGCGACGCCGGGAATCGTTAGCGTATAGGCTCCCGTGTTGACGGGTGTGTAGTAGAACGACGGGTAGTAATCCATGCCACGTTCTGCGCCGTCACCGCCATTCCAGGCCTGATCCCCCACCTGATCGATCCAGGCGTCATTGGCGCCGTTGCGGTAACGAGCGCCATCGGGAATGACCATCCCATTGTTGAAATGGAAACCCTCGAAGGTAAACGCCAGGTTTTGGGTTAGGTCGTGGAGCCTGTTGGCGTTGCCAGTCGACCCGGAGGGATCGGAAGGGGCGGCCGTTGGGTCAATGTCGTTGAACGTCAGCGCGCCAAAATCGGGCCAGGGCTCGTAAGTCTGCGTCGGATCGTAGTAGCCCGTGTTGTAGGCCGAAGACCACATAAACCCAAACTGGGGAAACGGCGGAATGACAAAGTGTCCGCCGTTGGGACCCTCGGTACGCGGGAAGATGTAAGAAGACTTCCGACCTGCCGTACCAAAAAAGAAGGTCCCGTCGTTCTGTACAAACGAATCCGTTGCGCCGCCCTGCCACCAGAGCGAACCGTCATTGGTCGGCGTAATGGTCTCAAACGACATGGAGCCTGAGTCATCGAGCACCACAATGACGTTGCTTTTGACGTTCTGGAAGACCACCAGAGGCTGGTTGGCAATATCCAGCTGCGCCCAGGCGTTGCCGCTCAGAAAGCAGGACGCCGCCAGTCCCAGCAGCAGCGACATTTTTGTGTTGGCAGAGCGATTATTCATGTCTAACTCCCATCTCCCTGTCAGGGATATGAAACTGAATTCCGTTTCAGTCTTCGTAGTAATAAGTGGTTACGACCATATCGTTGGCCCGGGACGCAGGTCCTTCGGAATACCCAAAGACCAGGAAATATGACGACCGGTTGCCGGCCCCGACCAGCGGCTCTTCCTCAAGCGGCTTGCAGGCGACAGAACGTCCGCCGACACCGCTCATTTCCACCACCTGATAGCGCATGTCGCCGCGGTTGGTGTACGTGCTGGCCGGCTGGGGCCACGTCGTTTGATCAGCGCTGGCCAGCAGCTTGGCGCCGGCGCAGTCGTAAACGCCCATGCCCGTATCGATCCAGCCCTGAGGCAGAATGCCGCCGAAGGTGCCCGTCTCGGCCGCCAGCCTCACCTGATCTTCGACCTGCCGAACGATATCTTCAGCGGTTTGAAAGGCCAGGTTGGCCTCGCGAACGTTGCCTGCCATCCGCTCCTGCATGGTGCTGCCCTGCATCGCGGTGACAGAAATGAGCGTCAACACCAGCAGCATCATCATGCCCATCAGCAGCGCGACGCCGCGCTGGCGGTGAGGAAAAGCGTGAATGGGTTGTTTCATGGGTAGCGGTCCTAGATTACGTTGACGCGGTTGCGAACCGCGACGGTGGTGAAAAACACCTGGCGCAGACGTGAGTCGTCGACCGGGTCCACCGTGGTGCCGTTAAGGTTGTAGGTCTGATCGTCGGTTTCCAGATCAGCGTTGTTGGTCGAGCGAAGCAGCAGCGAGACGCGCATCGACACGATATTGGCCGGCGTGGTTACCAGATGCGGCTCGAGATAAGTCACGTTGCCCAGCCCGTCGAGCTCCCCGAACAGGAGCTGCATGTTCTCAACGCCTTCGATGATCTCTTCAGGCGTTGCGTCCGTGCCGTAGTCCATCTGGAAAAGCGCCGGCTGGCCGCCCGCATTGACGCCGATAAAAAACATGATCGAATGAAACGGCAGTACCTGCGCTTCGTCGTTGTAGCTGCGGCTGAGCCCGGCGCCTAGGTTGCCCGGCGTTGTGCCGCCGTCATTGAGCGAAAACGCTGCTGAACCGTCGTTGGTGCGCTGGAACAAGTCGCCGCCGGTGTTGCAGTCGGTGACCATCACCAGACCTCCGCGCGGAAAGAGCTCGTCCAGCTCGGTCTGCGAATAGGGCGCTGCAGGTGTGGTGCCGCAGTCGACGGGAAAATTCAGGTTCAGATCGGCAGAGGCGGCATCGTACCCACAGGCGGTGACCTGATCGACCGGCTCAGCGTATTTGATGATCAGGACGTCGCTCCCCGGTACGGCGTTGTCGACCGCAGCTTGTGGGATCGCCAGGGCGCCAAACGCCGTTGAGTAGTCGCCGGCATTGACCGCCCCTGTGCCCAGCGTCGCGGGCAGTGCGTAGTTGTCGTCGAGATCGGTCCCGTTGAATTCGAAACCCACCACCGGCAGGTTGGGGTTGTAGATTGCCGCTTCGTAGCCCGGGGCGCCGTTGTCGAGCACCTCATTAGTCTGGAGCCTGGCAACGCAGAAGTTGGTGCGACCCGCTGGGCGAAGCCGGGGCTTCAGGATCTCGATGGCGAAGCGCCCCGACTCCTGGACTCGGGACAGCGCCTGCTGTGCGCGGTAGGACTGGGAGGTCGAGTAAAACACCTGCGCCACACCGCCCATGACCACAATACCCAGCAGCAGCGCGATCATCAGCTCAATCAGACCAAAACCCCGGGCCTGACGGACAGATTGTCGATTGAGGCGGCTCATATCCGCGTATCCATTTCAAACCACTGCAGCGCTGCATCGGTTGTGTCGTAGCCAGCCGCGGTGGATTGCGCAGCGTCGGTACCGCGCTGCACCGTGTCGGCCCAGCTCAGGCGCACCGCAATGCGGCAGCTGGTCGGATCACAAGCCAGGGCCCCGCCGTTGGGGCCGGTCACCTGGAGCTGACCGTTGGGAAGCACACCGCCGACAAAAGCCTGCCACTCGGCGAGCTGCGCCGCAGTCGGGCCGCCGTTCAGAGTGATCTGCTGACGATTTGCCCGAATCTGGTCGAGGATCTCGTAAGAAGCGTTGGTCGCCTGAGTTCGCATAAACGCGTTGCCGCTAGACCGCAGCGAAATACCCTGCAGCCCAGCCAGGCCAAGCAGTCCGAGCGAAAGAACCAGCACCGCGATCAACACCTCGATAAGCGTGGTGCCGCGCTGCGCCTGCCTCGGGGAACGTGAGATCATCATGGACAGTTATTCCTTACAACGTTGATCCCGCCGGTGCGGGTAATAAAGATGTTGCGGTCATTTTGCTGCTTGCAGCCGTCGGCCAGCACGTTGACCGTGTAGGCAGCGCCCAGCCAGCCAGACGCCAGAAAGTTGAGCGGGTCGGCCGAAAAGGCATAGCTGGCCTGCTGAATCGGCTCGTAAACGCGCAGCGCTTCGTCTTCGGCGTCGACAAAATCGCCGTCGCTATTCCCGTCAACCCACAGTTCGAAGCCCGTATTGAAGTCGCCGTCCATCGATCGCAGCGCCGTGGGGCGCCCGCGGCTGAGGGCCTCAGACCGAGCCAGATTGACCGCTTGAATCACGGCGTTCACCTGCGTCGTCGTCCGCTGCCCCTGCACAAACTGGTTGAAGCCCGGTACGCCGACGGCAATCATGATGGCCAGCACGGTCAGGGTGACCATGAGCTCGACCAACGTAAATCCCGATGTCCTGTTCATGGGGCGTATTAATAGGTGAGCGGCGTCAGCCCCTCAAGTGATCTCCGATGATCGGTTTTTATTGTGTTCCAGGCGGTGGAGAGGCGTTGACAAGGCGGCCTTTTCGCGCGATTTTGCGGGAAATGCAAACCACTGTGACTTCCTGGCGCGAGGGCCTTTGGTCCAACAACCCGGGGCTGTTTCAGCTCCCTGGGCTCAGTCCGCTGCCGGCGGTCACAACCCACACCGCCTACGATCTTGGCCTGGGGCTGGCAAAACGTCTTCGAGGGCGGCGGATTCCTGGTCGCGGCCCTGGCACCGGGGGCTATTATGGCTCTGGCCCTGCTGATCGCCGGACATCGTTGGATCAATCGCCGTCTGGCGCAGGGGTTGAGGGCCAAACGTTGCGCATCTCGACCCGCCGAGCCTCAGCCCAATGGAACACTAAGCCACTGAAAAATAAGTAAAAATCGATTAATTTGGATTCCCGTGAAAAAATGATGAAAGCGTTTTATCAGGGCGCGGGTCTCTTAGAGCGTGACCGGGAGCTGTGCCCCACCCGCCACACTTGCGAAGGAAACGGGCACTGGTTGAAAACCGAGTTTCATCGAGAGGAGCGCCAGCGGATTTGGCCGCGAACGCCCGGTAAATGACGGCCCAAGGGCCAAGCTTAAAAACTGAGGATTTACAAACATGTCCAAGCAATCATCGATCGTTATCAAGCCTCTGACCGCCGCTGTCGGCGCAGCGTTTGTTTCCACCTTTGCCCTGGGTACTGCGGCTGCGGCTGATAACCCGTTCGAGCTGACCGACCTCAACGCAGGTTATGAGCTGGCTGGCGAGAAAGACACCTCCGAAGGCTCTTGCGGCGAAGGCAAGTGCGGCGGCGACAAGGGTGAAGAAGGCGCCTGCGGCGAAGGCAAGTGCGGCGGCGACAAAGGTGAAGAAGGTTCCTGCGGCGGCGATAAGGGCGAAGAAGGCTCTTGCGGCGGCGACAAGGGTGAAGAAGGCTCATGTGGCGGCGACAAGGGTGAAGAAGGCTCTTGCGGCGGCGACAAGGGTGAAGAAGGTTCATGTGGCGGTGACAAGGGTGAAGAAGGCTCTTGCGGTGGCGACAAGGGCGAAGAAGGCAAGTGTGGCGAGGGCAAGTGCGGCGGCGCTGCCTGAACCCGGTAATACCCTGCCAACTCCATGAGTAACCACCCGGTTGCAGGAGCTGGACTTGGGCTGCGGCGGGCCCTCCTGGGCCCGCTGCGTTCCCACGCCAGCGAAACTCAGGCCGATCCGGCGGTGGATTTCTGGGAAGTTGCTCCAGAAAACTGGATGAACGTCGGCGGCCGGCTCGGACGCACTTTCCGCAGCTACACCGAAAAGTACCCGTTCGTCTGCCACGGCCTGTCCCTCTCAATCGGGGGCCCTTCCCCGCTTGACGAGACTTTTCTAAAGCGCCTTAAAGGCTTCCTGGACCAGCACCAGATTCGCGCCTACAGCGATCATCTCAGCTACTGCACCGACGACGGCCATCTCTACGATCTCATGCCGATCCCCTTCACGGAGGAGGCCGTGGACTACGTAGCCGAGCGCATCCGCCGCACGCAGGATATTCTCGACCGGCGTATTGCGATCGAAAACGTGTCGTACTACGCAGCACCAGGTCAGGAGATGGACGAAATCACGTTCATCAATGAAATCATTGACCGGGCCGACTGCGATCTCCTGCTGGATCTGAACAACATCTACGTCAACAGCGTGAACCACCGCTACGACGCCAAAACATTTCTGGCCGCCCTGCCCGGCGAGCGCGTGACTTACTGCCACGTTGCCGGCCACTACAACGAGGCAGAAGATTTGATTGTCGACACCCACGGCGCCGCAATTATTCCGCCGGTGTGGGCACTGTATCGACAGGCCTGCGAGCTCTGGGGGCCTCTTCCGGCCCTGGTGGAGCGCGACTTTAATTTCCCACCCATCGCCGAGCTGCTCGACGAGGTGGAGACCATTCGCAGCATCCAGCGACAGGCGCCCGAGCGTGACGAGCCTGCCGCTCAGGCGAGCGCCTGATGTCTCGGCTGAGCGAGCTGCAGCGGCAGTTCGCCGGCCACATCCGTAACCCTGGCGAGACGCCGGCGCCGGACGATATCGAAGACCGCCGCATGGCGATCTACCGCGAACTGTTTTTCAACAACATTCAGGGATTCATCGCCAACAACTTTCCGGTGCTGCGGAAGCTTTACACCAAGCAACGCTGGCACGACCTCGTTCGCGATTTTTTTGTCCGACACCGCGCCCACACGCCGCTGTTTCCTGAGCTGCCTCGCGAGTTTCTCCAGTTTGTGCAGGATCACCGCGGACCGGAACAGGGTGATCCGCCGTTTATCCTGGAGCTAGCGCATTACGAATGGGCAGAGCTGGCGCTGTCGCTGGATGAAGCCGAACAGTCTGACGTCGCTGCCGACCCGCACGGCGATCTGATCGCGGGCGTGCCCGTGCTGTCTCCGCTGGCCTGGCTGCTCAGCTACGAATACCCCGTGCACCTCATCAAACCCGAATTTCAGCCTGATTCGCCGCCGGACGAGCCCACGCACCTGGTGATCTATCGGCGGAGCGACGACAAGGTACGCTTTCTCAAGCTGAACGCCGTAACCGCTCGACTGCTTCAGCTGCTGCAGCAAGACCCGGGTCAGACCGGCCGAGGGTATCTGGAGCTCATCGCTGGCGAGCTGGGTGCAGAAAACGCTGAGGCGATTGTTCAGGCCGGCACTGGAATTCTGGCCGACCTCGCAAAGCGCGAGGTGATTCTCGGTACCGCTCCCGCATCCTGACGAACCGTTACAAAGCTTCAAACTGTCACTGACTTCCGCGTGCTACTCTGCGGCTTGCGGCTTCCCCGCTCGCCCGCGTAACCCAGGACAGATTCGTTGACTCAGACAAAATCACCCATCGCCCGGCGCTTTCGTGGTTTTCTTCCGGTTGTTGTGGATCTGGAAACCGGGGGCTTCGATTGTCAGGAGCACGCGCTCCTCGAAATGGCTGGCTGCCCGATTGAGATGACTGACGAGGGTGTCGTTAGACCAGGCCCCACCGTAGCGGTGCACGTCGAGCCCTTTCCCGGGTCCAAGCTGGACCCGAAATCGATGGAGATCACCGGGATCATTCCCGATCACCCGCTGCGTCAGGCGGTCGATGAGAAAGTGGCGCTACAAACGTTTTGTCAGCCGGTTCGCGAGGCGATGAAAGCAGCGGGTTGCGGGCGCGCAATCCTGGTGGGCCACAACCCGTCCTTTGACCTCGGTTTTTTGAACGCAGCCATTGCCCGAACGGGCTACAAGCGTTCCCCGTTTCACCCGTTCAGCAGCTTCGATACCGCAACGCTGGGTGGTTTGGCTTTCGGTCAGACCGTACTGGCGCGGGCGACCCGCGCGGCCGGCATCGACTGGGACGCCAACGAGGCGCATTCGGCCATCTACGATGTGGAGAAAACGGCGGCTCTGTTCTGCGCCATCGTCAACCGATGGCACAGCGAGCTGGGAATTCCCTGGTCGGACGTGACGGCAGAGGAATCCGCCAGCTGAAGCTAGTTTCCTGCGGGACGGCGGGGTTAGCCAGTTAGCTGGTACTGAATATCCAGCTGCTCAACCATCGGCACCAGCTCACCCTGCACGTGAAGTTCGCGCAGCAGCGTGGCACCGCCCAGGCACTGGCCGTTCAAAAAGACCTGGGGCAATTCTGAATAGTCGGGCGACTTTTGCAGGAGCGCACGCAGCTCCGGGTCGCGCTGGACATCGACGCTGTGAAAACTTACGCCGGCATCGGTGAGGGTTTCAATCGCCTCAAGCGACTCACGACAGGTTGGCTGCTCGGGGCTCCCGCGCATAAAGACACACACAGGGTAACGGTCCAGCAGCTGCTGGAGCCTGACGCTGACTTCCATGCAATTCCTCCCTCGTTCGGTATCAAAGTCGGCAGATTCGCCGTCGTTGAGCCAATAATTAAAGCACAGCCATCGTTAACTGAGCGTAAAAAAATGTGCCAGAAACGCTCCGAAGCTGGCGGAACGTTGCGGGCTTACCGTGGACACGGCCCGGCATCCTGCCTCAAAATGACGGTTTGTTCAGCAACAGGAACGCCCGTGTCTGTGGATCACCTCATGAATGTTTACGGCCGGCTGACGGTAGGATTTGTCAGCGGTCGCGGTGTCTGGTTGACGGGAGACGATGGGCGAGATTATTTGGATGCCATTTCCGGTATCGGGGTGTGCAGCCTCGGACATGGACAGCCAGAACTGGCAGCGGCCCTAGCCGACCAGGCCGGCAAACTCATTCACACCTCGAACATTCCGCGGATACCGCTTCAGGAGCAGCTCGCCGACCGGCTGGCCGAAATCAGCGGCCTTGAACGGGCCTTTTTCACCAACTCTGGCGCTGAGGCGATGGAGTGTGCGGTCAAGCTTGCGCGCCTGTATCACTGGCGGCAGGGGCGTGCGAACACCGACATCCTGGTGGCTAAAGGCAGCTTTCACGGCCGCACGCTGGCCTGCATCAGCGCCACCGACAACCTGAAGAGCCAGGAGGGTTTTGGCCCCATTGTCGGCGGTTTTACCCCGGTTGAGTTCGGTGACCTGGCGGCGATCGAGCAGGCGTTTAACGACAACCCCAACATCGGCGCCGTCATGCTGGAACCCATTCAGGGCGAAGGCGGTATCAATGTCCCACCATTAGGTTTCCTCAAAGGCCTCCGCGACCTGTGCGACCGCTACGAGGCGCTGCTGGTGCTCGATGAAGTTCAGTCGGGCATCTGCAAGACGGGACGTTGGTTTGCCTTCCAGCACGAAGACATGAAGCCCGATATCCTGACCTGCGCCAAGGCCTTAGGTAACGGCGTGCCGATCGGTGCCTGCCTGGCGAGCGAACGCGTAGCGGCGGCTTTTCAGCCGGGGAACCATGGCTCGACCTTCGGCGGAAACCCGCTCGCCTGCCGCGCCGGCCTGACGGTATTAGATATCATGACGCGGGACGACACCGCCGGTCAGGCTGCTGCCAGCGGTGAGGCGTTTATGGCGATGCTGCGCGAACGATTGGGGGGACACCCAGCGGTCCGAGAAATTCGGGGACGCGGCCTGATGGTCGGTGTCGAGCTCGTCGCGGACTGCGCGGAAATCAAGGCGATGGCGATGGAGGCAGGCGTGCTCTTGAACGTCACCCGCGGTCGGGTAATCCGGCTGCTCCCACCCCTTGTGATTAATCAGCAGGAGCTCGAAACGCTAGCCACCGTGGTGGCCGACTGTGTCGAGCACTGGCATACCGCGCGAGCCGCCTGAGGTAAGCCGCCTACTTCAGCAACCCGACTCAGCCACGGGCCTCAGCTTGCAAAACCAGCAAATCCTTATCGAGCGGGTCGGTGAGTCGTTCCGCGACTGTACCCAAATCAAGTCCACGCAGGTGCCCGAGCCGGAAGCCAATGAGGTACTGATCCGACATCATTTTGCCGGCGTCAACGCGATCTACGATCAGATGCTTTGCGCCGATCGAGTGGATCACTTAACGGTCAAGCCGCCCATGGCGGCCGGCGTCGAGGCGATCGGGACGGTGGTCGCTGCCGGCCGCGATGTCAGCAAGGTCCAGGTCGGGGACGCGGTGGCCAGCATCGGCGGGGGGTACTGTCTCTTTAAATGTTGTGACCAGTCCCAGGTGATCGGTGTCCCCGAATCGAGCATGAAAATCCTGGCGCTGATACCCAGCGGCGTTTCAGCTCTGCTCGCGCTCGAGCTGACCGGTGAAATGAAGCCCGGCGATACCGTGCTGATCACCGCCGCCGCGGGGGGATTCGGCAATATCGCCACGCAGCTGGCGGTGGCGGGCGGCAACCATGTCGTCGCTGTTTGCGGCGACGATCGCAAGGCGGCGTGGCTCGAGCAGCAGGGTGTCGCGCGGGTGATCAATTACCGCCGGGAGTCGCTCGCGGAGGTGCTGGCCAACGAATATCCTGACGCGCTTGATCTGGCCCTGGATTCGATGGCGGGGGAGACATTTGACACGATTCTGGAGCAGCTGGCGCCGCACGGTCGGCTGGTCGTCTACGGTCAGAGCAGCGACCGGCTGCCACCGGCCAAAGTCCTCCAGGAGCGAGTCTATACCCGGCTTTACTGGAAGGCAGCGTCCGTGCGCGGATTCATGAACTATCGCTTTGCCAAACACTTCCCCGCAGCGCGCGAGCGCCTGTTTAGCGAAGTGGCCCGAGGTACGCTGGAGCCGCTGCTCGACGCCGAACGGTTTGTCGGCCTGGCAGCTATCGCAGACGCCGCGGATCGACAGCTCGCCGGGCAGAACCTGGGGAAAGTGTTTGTCGATCTTCGGCCGCGCGAAGCCAAGGCCGAAAATCTCTAACGCAGGAAAGCGTCAGCGCCCGAGCTCTTGAGCTGCTCCCCCAGCGCCATCGCAAATTTCCCGAGCTCCGCCTGGAGCGCCAGAATGTTGTCGGCGCAGATGTTGACGTGTCCTACCTTGCGACCGGCGCGGGGCTTCTTGCCGTAATCGTGCCAGCGGGCGTTGGGATAGCTCAGCGCGTTGGCGGGATCCGGCATGGCGCCGATCCAGTTCATCATCGCGGTGGCGCCGATGGCGTTGGTGGAACCCAGGGGCCAGTCCATCACGGCCCGCAGATGGTTTTCGAATTGAGAGGTAACGGCACCGTCGAGCGTCCAGTGGCCGGAATTGTGGACCCGAGGCGCCATCTCGTTCGCCATCAGCCGCCCGCCCATGTCAAACAGCTCCAGCGCCAGCACGCCACAATAGTCCAGCGAATCGAGGATTTTGCCCGCATACCGCTGCGCTTCGTCTCTGACGTCATCAGCGACTGCCGGCGCAAAGCTGGTGATCAGGATCCCGTCCTTGTGGCGGTTTTCGGTCAACGGATAGTAGGCCGTGGAACCGCTGACGGAGCGAACGCCGATGATCGACAGCTCGCGTTTGAATTCGACAAACGCCTCGACAATCAGGTTGTTGTCCTTGAGCGACTCCCAGGCCTTGGCGAGCTCCTCATCATTGTGGACCACCGCCTGCCCTTTCCCGTCATAACCCATACGTCGTGTCTTGATGACACACGGATAACCAATTTCCCGGCAGCTGGCCTCGAGCTGCTCCCAGTCCGAAGCCGGAGAAAACAGCGGGCAAGGAATCTGGAGATCCGAAAAGAAGGTTTTCTCCGTCAGCCGATCCTGCGCCATTCTGAGCGCCTGCGAGCCCGGCCGAACCGGTTTGGACGCCGACAGAAAGTCCGTTGCTGCGGTTGGTACATTCTCAAAATCCAGGGTGATCACGTCCACCGCCTCGGCGAACTCACTCAGCGCGTCCTCATCGTCGTACTCAGCACAGATGTGCTGCCCGAGCTGGCCGGCACAAGCATCCGGTGCCGGGTCAAAAAAGACGAACTCCTGGCCCAGCCTTACACCTTCCAGCGCCATCATGCGGCCCAGCTGGCCGCCCCCCAATACGCCAATCTTCATGTCGTAACGCCTATTCCTTTGCGTCCTACCTACCGGCTCCCCGGGACGGATCGGGTTGTTCCATCACCCGCGAGGTCTGATCTCGCCGAAACTGCTCAAGCCGTTCTCTCAGCCCTTCGTCGGCCAGCGCCAGCACCGCCGCGGCCAGCAGCGCGGCGTTGACCGCGCCGGCCCGTCCGATGGCCAGTGTACCCACCGGGATGCCGGCCGGCATCTGGACGATGGAGAGCAGTGAGTCCACGCCGCCGAGCGCCGCTGAACGAACCGGCACCCCAAAAACCGGCAACGTGGTTTTTGCTGCAACCATCCCCGGCAGATGGGCGGCACCACCCGCGCCGGCGATGATGACCTGCAGCCCGCGGCCCGCAGCGTCCTGCGCGTATTCAAACAGCCGGTCTGGCGTGCGGTGAGCTGAGACCACCGCAGTCTCAAATCCGATCGCCAGGCCCTCGAGGGTCTCGGCGCTGTGGCTGAGCGTTTCCCAGTCAGACTGGGAGCCCATGATGACCCCAACTCGTGTGTCCATCCCCCCATTGTACTAAGATACGGGCACAGCTACATGGACGCAGTTAGCGGGGGATCTTACACATTGGCGCTGGAAAACAAGTTATTGGAGATACTGGCGTGCCCCGTCAGCAAAGCCGCGCTGCTGCCTCTGGGCGAGGCCAGCCTCGATAAGCTCAACGCGGCGATCACCTCCGGGGCGCTGCAGTACGTCGACGGCAGCACCGTTCTCAAACCCCTCGAACAAGCGCTGGTCACCGAGGATAACCACGTCGTTTATCGGGTTGCCGATGGTATCCCCCAGCTGCTCCCGGAACGCGGCATCGGGCTGACCCAGCTGGACTGACGCCCTAGCGTCCGCCATGAACCGGAGTTCCCGCCAGGACACGCCTTACCATCAATGTGCCCGGATCTTTCTCCGCGGCATGGCCTCCCTGCTGCAAGGGATGTTCGAATCGGTGGACAACGCGCTGTTCGAAATGGCCGAAAAAGCAGACAGCAACGCGCTGCAAACCCACTATTTCGACGGCATGCGGCAGGTTCGTAAGACCCGCAGCTCGGTGGAAAACGAGATCCTGAAGTCCCTTCGGGCAAGCCTGATCTCCTACCAGAAAGACGGTGGCAACAGCAGCACTTCCAGCGCACCGGAGATTTCTGAAGACTCATTGAGCCTGGTGGAAGAAGCGGAGCTCGAAGAATCGCTGGCCATTTCGGAAATGGTCGCCAAGGGTGAAAACCGTCTTTCGAGACCGCTGTTTGCGATCGGCCAGCGTCTGGGTGAAGCCCTGAACCGCACGCCACCAGATGACGAAACCAATCCGCTTGGCCCGGCATCGATCTGCAACGCGCTCCGCCAGTCGGGCCCGTTATTTGAGGTCGAGCTGCCGGTCCTCCTGGTTATTTACAAACTATTCGATCGAAAGGTTTTGGAGCAGCTTGACGGTCTTTATCAGCAGGTCAACGACCGCTTTGTGCAGGACGGTGTTATGCCCCAGCTGCAGCGTTCGCTGCCGTCCGCCGGGCGAGGCACCCCTCCCCCAATGCCGGGCGGCCAGGCAGCCGGTGCCGCCGACGCACCACCCGCAGACAACCCGGACGTCGCCAGTCCGGAAGAGCCCGGTTACGCCGAGGCGCAGGTCATGGGGGAGGATGCGGATGATGAGCGGATCATGCATTCGATCCTCAGCCTGTTGTCGGCTCGTCGACAGCGGATCCCGGCCACCGACATCACGGGCTCCGCCGTGGGTTCAGCCAGTGCGATTGCTCAAACGCAACAGCTGCTCAACGCGCTGTCGGTGCTGCAGAACACGGCGCCAACCGAGGCGGCGGCTTCGGCTGACGTCAAGACACTGCTGCTCAGCGAAATGGATCGGCTGGATGGCGCCGGCACGCAGGCGAGCAGCGACGACGAGGACACCATCGACCTCGTGGCGATGCTGTTCGACTTTATCCTGAGCGACGAAAACCTGCCCCAGCCTATGCAGGTCCTGCTGTCGCGGCTGCAGATTCCCTACATCAAGGTAGCGCTCATCGATCGCCAGCTGTTCGCCAGCCGGGGGCACCCGGCGCGCCGTTTGCTCGATACACTCGCTGACCTGGCGCTCGGCTGGACCGCCGAGGCCGACCGCGGAAATCGACTGTACGATTTTATGACCGGGGTCGTCGATCGGGTGATCAACGATTTCGACGACGACCTCGATCTATTTGACGAGCTGCGCCAGGAGCTCAACACCTACGTCGCAAAACGCCAAAAGCGAGCGCAGGTTGCCGAGAAGCGAACCACCGAGGCCACCGAAGGTAAGCAGCGCCTGCAGCAGGCTCGGCGTACGGCGGCGAGGGTGATCGAAGAACACCTCGCCGATCAGGAGCTGCCGCGCATCGTTGAAGAAATCCTCAACAAACCCTGGGCGAACGTGATGGTGCTCACCTGTCTGCGCCATGGAGAAGACTCTTCCCAGTTTGCGGAGGCGGTGGGCTTTGTGGAGCAGATGGTGTGGAGCGTGGCGCCAAAGAGTGACGCTGCTGAGGTGGCCAAGCTCCAGAAGGTACTGCCCGGCCTCTCAGCGCAGCTGCGCGCCGGGCTTGAAATGGTGGCCTATCACGAAGACGACGTAAAAGACGTCTTTAAAAACCTGAAGAAGCTTTACCAGTCCATGCTGGACAAGCAATTCCGGGAGAAGGTCGAGCTGGCTGCGGATGAACCCCCGCCGTCTACCATGTCCCTGCCCGCTGCGGTTGCGCCGGTCCAGCTGCCGATTTCCGGCGCGGCAGAGCTCTCGGACGGGGTATTCGATGATCTCGACAACGAGCCTGAACCCGTTCCACTGGAGCAGCTTGAGGCGGCCCTGCGCAGTCAGGTCGAGTCGCTGGAACCCGGCACCTGGTTCCAGTTCAGCACGGAGGACGGTGGGGTCCAGCGAGCCAAGCTTTCCTGGAAAAGCCCGATCACAGGCAACTATCTGTTTGTCGACCAAAAAGGCATCAAGCTGGCCGATAAGCCCGTGGCCGAGCTTGCACAGGAGCTGGCGAGCGGCGAGGCCATTGCGCTCGAGACTGTGCCGCTGTTCGATCGGGCGCTTGAAGCCATCGCGGAGCGCCTCCAGGAAACACCCGCGGAGACCGAGTCATGAGCCACATGCCGCCCCCTGAACTGGAAGTGTTAGCCGACGTCAAACGCGCACTCAAAGAGGATCTGGGTGACGCCGGGGACATCACGGCCCAGCTGATTGACAAGAACACGCAGGCAATCGGGCGAGTGATTACCCGCGAAGACTGTGTACTGTGCGGAAAACACTGGGCCAACGCCTGCTTCCAGCAGATCGACACGGGGCTGAAGGTGACCTGGCAGTTCGCGGACGGTGACCAGGTCACCGCTGGCAGCGAGCTCTTCAGCGTCCGAGGCGCCGCGCGATCGATCCTCAGCGCAGAGCGGGCGGCACTGAACTTTCTGCAGCTGCTGTCCGCGGTGGCCACGGTCACCGAGCGTTACGTCCGAGCCCTCGCCGGCGGCCCGACGCGTGTTCTCGACACCCGCAAAACGCTGCCCGGTCTGCGGCTTGCGCAGAAATACGCCGTTGCCTGTGGCGGCGGCGTCAATCACCGGATGGGGCTTTACGACGCGTTCCTGATCAAGGAAAACCACATCGCTGCGGCGGGCTCGATCACGGCCGCGGTGGCCCGCGCCCGATCTCTCGGCCAAAGCCAGCTGATTGAGGTTGAGGTGGAAAATCTTGAGCAGCTCGGGGAAGCGATTAGCGCTGGCGCACAGCGTGTTCTCCTGGACAACTTCGATCTCGCACGAACCCGGGACGCGGTTGAGCTGGCGGCAGGACGGGTGGAGCTGGAGGCCTCCGGAGGGATCGAGTTTGATCGGCTGGAACAGATCTCGGCCACCGGTGTGGATTACGTGTCGGTCGGCGCCCTGACCAAAAACATCCAGGCGATCGATCTTTCGATGCGTCTGACCACCGATTGACCGAAGGCACAAAACCTTCCGCTCAGCCCACTCGGGGTCGCCGGACGTGAGTGAGCGGCTTGCCATGGAACGTCTGCGCGCGGTTGTAACGCGCCTGCACCGACTGCTGCGTCGCAGTCAGCCCGCCCTGTCGCCCGCCCAAGAGACTCTGCTAACCCAGCTCAATACTGAAGGACCCCAAACCGTCGGCCAGCTCGCCAGCCGCCAGCAGGTTAGCGCCGCAACCATTTCTCGGATGTTGGTCACCCTCGAACGCAAGGCGCTCGTTCGACGCGCACGAGACAAACGCGATCGTCGGGTTGTTTACGTCATCGTAACGCGCGAGGGCAGCACGGCCGCCTCCCGGCAGGAAAAGGGCCGTGCACCGGACTGGCTGGGGTCGCTGAGCGAAGAAGACGTCCGGATCGTCAATCGTGCGCTGGCGGTACTGGATCAGGCAGAAATCGGTGCTCAGGAGCCGAAAAGCGCCGAATTGCACAAGCTGGACCAAAAAAAACCCGCCTCCGAAGGGGAGGCGGGTCGGTGAGGCTCGCGGAAGAAAGGGGGAAGCAGGGGGGAGGGTCGCGAGCCTCGAAACAAACTTTAGCCTAAGGGCCGTTAATTAACCGTAAAACGGCCTGGGCGGTTTTGTTGCATTTTTGCAACATTTCAAACACCTTTTTCCGGCATTGGGGTCGTCCTGCCCTGCTCTTCTCAATACGCGAAAGCTCGCAGATAAATTGATCGCAAACATCATCCGTTTTTGTCCTCGATTCGATACCATAGAGGACCTAATTCCGCTGCCCCATCGGAGATCAATATTGAAACGGTCGCGCGCCTGCGGGTGGCTGCTGATCTGCATGCTTACCCTGCCCGCCTACGCCCAGCTCGATATCGTCACCAGGCCAATTTCGGAGGTCGCGGTAAACGCCAGTTTCCGTGCCCTCGCCGAAGTGGTTCCCCCTAACCAAAGCGCCTTGTCCGTGGAGGTTAGCGGTGTCGTTCAGGCGATCCCGGTGGACGTAGCCTCAACGGTTGCCAAGGGAGACCTGCTGCTGCTGCTCGACGATACGGATCTGCGGCTCGAGCTCGCGCAGGCTGAAGCGTTGCTGGCGGCCGCGAAAGCCAGGGTCGAGCAGGCACAGGTGCGCCTGGAACGCGCCAACCGTCTGAGAGACAGCGAGTTCATCTCGGCAGACGACCTGCTCGATCGGCAAACCGAACTAAGGATTCAGGAGGCGGAACAGCAGCGGCTGAAAGTTGCGCGGGACCTCGCCAGACGTAGGTTGGGTTACACCCGCCTCTTGGCGCCGTTTGCCGCCACCGTCACCCAGCGAACCGCGCAGGTTGGGCAGCGTCTGAGTCCCGGCGAGCAGGTCATGACGCTGGTGGACCTCGCCCGACCTCACGTCATCGCGAGTATCCCGGCCCGCGACCAGGCAACGCTTCAGCTCGCCGAGAGCTTCCGCCTGGAGACCCAGCGCGGCTCGTACGCGCTCGAGTTCATCTCGGCGGTGCCGGCCATCGACGCCGCCTCGCGAGTGAGCCCCGCGCGCCTGGCCTTCGATGGCCAGGCCGATCTTCCGGGTGCAACCGGCACCGTGACCTGGGAGGTTGCCGGCGCGCTGATCCCTGTGGATCTCATTGTCCGCCGGAACGGTCAGCTGGGCGTTTTTGTCGACGAGACCAACTGCCCCGCGTTTGTACCGCTTCCCGCCGCTGAGGAGGGTCGCCCGGCCCCGCATCAGCTCCCGCTGGACACGGCGATCGTGGTGAGCGGCCAGCAGCGGCTCAGTATCTGTCCAGAGGCGCCCTAGACCGTGTCGCTGTTCACCCGCCTGCTGACCAACCACCCCCTGGTCAACATCCTGTTTGTGGTGGTGGTACTGATGGGGATCCTCTCCTATCTCCAGATGCCTCGGGAGCAGGACCCGGAGGTTAACTTCAACTGGATCAACATCAATACCTCGTTTGCCGGCGCTAGCGCCGAAGA
The DNA here is from genome assembly GCA_038747195.1 of Pseudomonadota bacterium. Lineage (GTDB taxonomy): Bacteria > Pseudomonadota > Gammaproteobacteria > Xanthomonadales > SZUA-38 > JANQOZ01. The sequence goes on along the minus strand of JBCDKA010000034.1, from coordinate 12,317 downwards.
TGTCGAGACGCTGATCACCGGACCGCTCGAGGATTCCCTGCGCACCGTGCAGAACATCCGCTGGATCAGCAGCAGCTCTCGCGAGGGCAGCTCCAACATCCTGGTCCGCTTTCGAGATCTGTCCGATCGTCTCTTCGACAAGCGGGTGAACGACGTACGGCGAGCCGTCCAAAACGCCGTCAACTCTGACCTTCCACCGGACATCATTGACCCAACGGTGCTTGAGCTGACCACGTCAAACGGTTTCCCCACCGCGCTGGTTGCCATCTTGGGCCGCGCGGACGACGAGGTGCTCAGGCGCGAGGCGTACCAGGTGAAGTCCGATCTGGAGCGGCTCTCCGGCGTCGATCAGGTCACCGCGTTTGGTCTTCATGAGCCGGAGATTCACGTCAGCTTTGACCCGGCGGCGCTGGCCATCAAGGGCTTTCGCGCTACACAGCTTTCCGATTTTTTCCGGCAGGCTTTCCGCAACGTCAACGCCGGCAGCTTCGAGCTCGGGTCTTCCCGCTACATCGCCCGGATTCCGGGCGCTACCGCTGACCTCGAAGATCTGGCCAGCTATCAGCTCGCGTCACCGATACCCGGCATGGCGCCAAGCGCCGCCGGCGATCTGGCGCGAATCGAACGTGGGCGCAGCGAACCGCGTCAGCTGGTGTCGGTCAACGGGCGTCCCGCCATCACCTTGTCGGTCGCAAAAGCCAGCGGCGCCAACACGCTGGAGCTCGTCGACCGCATCAACGCCTACATCGCGCAGCGTAACGACCTGCTGGCGGGAGGGCCCACCGAGATACTGCTGGCGGATGACCAAACGATTCCGACCAGGCTGGCGGTCAGCACGATGCAGACCAACGCGCTGCTGGGCCTGCTGCTGGTGCTTGGCGTGTGCTGGGTGTTCCTCGGGCTCCGCGTCGCGGCGCTGGTCAGCCTAGGCCTGGTGTTTGCGATTTGCGGCACGCTGTGGGTGGTATCGATCAGCGGCAACACGGTCAACCAGTCGGTGCTTCTGGGCATTGTGATTGTGCTCGGGATGCTCGTCGACGACGCAGTGGTGGTGGTCGAGGCGATTTACTACCGCATGCAGCGCGGCATGGCCGTCCTCGAAGCCGCCAAAGACGGGCTGCGGGAGGTTATGGCACCAGTCACCGCAGCGGTCGCCACCACCATGGCTGCCTTCCTGCCGCTGATGCTGCTGCCCGGCGTCATCGGGAAGTTTATGTTCGTGATTCCGTTTGTGGTGACCGTCGGCCTGCTGATCTCGTTGGTCGAAGCTTTCTGGATTCTGCCGGCCCACATGATCGATTTTGCCGCACCGCCGGCAGCGGGCGGGAAAGCCCGCGGGCGGCGCGTCCGCTGGACCCACAAACTTCGCCTGCTGTACGCCAAGGCGCTCTGCCGAGTGATCCGTCAGCCCGTGCCGTGGCTGGGCGCCATTGCCGGCGGCATGCTGATGGCGGCGGCCGCGGTGGCGGGCGGCTTGGTCAAGATGGATTTCTTCACCTTTGATCCTTTTCGGCTGTTTTACGTCAATATCGACATGCCGGCGGGTACGCCGGTACCTGAGACGCTTCGACAAACCGCACTCGTGGCCAAGCGCGCCGATGAGTTGCTGGAGCGGGAGCAGGTGCGGGCGATTTCGGCCATGGCCGGCATCAAGTTCACCGAAACCGAAATTGTCTACGGTGATCAGTATGGCCAGCTGCAGGTTTCGCTTAACCCGGTTTCCGACGCTCATCCCGAACAGCCGCGTGAGCTGATCGAGCGACTTCGCCCGGAGCTTGAGCGGATCGCTGGCAACTCTGACATCAGCTACCTGGAGATCTCCGGCGGCCCGCCGTCCGGCCTTCCGATCAACGTCAAGGTTCGCAGCGACAATTTTGAAGAGCTGCGGGCGGCGACCGACGAGGTGCTGTCGATCGTCCGGGCGATCCCCGGCAGCAAAGACGTTCGCGACAACGACGTGCCCGGCAGTCCCGAGATGACCCTGAACATCGACCACGGCGCCGCCGCACGGGCGGGTTTAAGTTCCGGGGAAGTCGCGAGCCTGGCCCGGCTCCACGTGGACGGTGACGTCGTCGCCTTTGCCCGTGACGACGGAGAGAAGGTTGAGCTACGGGTGCGCGCCGTGCGGGGCTCGGTCGACGATATCAACGATATTTTGCGCGATCCCATTCTTGGGGCCACCGGGCAGGCGACCACCCTCGGGGCTCTGGTTGACCCCACAGTGCGGGCCACCCGAAGCACCATCTTTCACTACAACCTGCGCCGAGCGATTACCGTCTCAGCCGACCTTGACGATAAGCTGAACGACACCGTGAAGGCCAACGACGAGCTCAAGCTCGAGTGGGCGAAGGTCGCGGCAAAGTACCCCAACACCGATCTGGAGTTTTCCGGCGAACTGGACGACCTGACCGAAAGCCTCGGAGCCATGGCCGGGCTCTTTATGCTCGGACTCGGATTGATCTACCTGATCATCGCCACGCAGTTCAGGAGCTATTTCCAGCCGCTGCTGATCATCGTGACCGTGCCCATGGCTTTTACCGGCGTGGTGCTCGGACTGATCGTGACCCAAAACCCGCTCAGTCTTTACACGCTGTACGGCGTGGTGGCGCTGACCGGCATTGCGGTTAACGGTGCGATTGTTCTGATCGACGCGGCCAACAGCCGCCTTCGCGCCGGTATGAGGCCCCTGCACGCCACCGTCTACGCGGCCAAGCGCCGGGTTGTCCCCATCATCATGACGACAACAACCACCATCGCTGGCCTGTTCTCACTGGCGGTGGGTCTGGGTGGCAAGTCTCTGCTTTGGGGCCCCGTAGCCACCAGCATTGTCGCGGGGCTGGCGTTCGCATCGTTGCTGACGCTGTTTGTTGTGCCGACCCTCTACCGGCTGTTTATGCGCGGACACGGCGTATCGGAGCCCGAACCCGAGCCCATGCTGGTCACCCAGAACTGATTTGCTGATTTACGGTCATCGCGGCGCCGCCGGCGAGGCTCCGGAAAATACCATCGCGGGGCTCAGGCACCTGATCGGGCTGGGTCTGCAGCGGGTGGAGATCGATCTTCGGCTGAGCCGCGACGGCGAGCTGATGGTGGTTCACGACCGTTCTTTGAAACGCACCCACGGTATACCGGGCCTGGTCAGCTCGCTGACCTCGGCCGCGCTGATCGAGCGAAGCGGCCGCGACGCGGTGCCGAGCCTGCTGCAGCTCCTGCAGGCCTGCCCGGAACTGACCCACCTCCAGCTTGAGCTAAAGCCGGCGCCGGCGCGTGAGCGCCTTCCCATTGCCCGCCGGCTGGTTGAGACCTTAAGCTTTGCCGGCGCTCCACTCACGCGGTACTGCGCGACCTCCAGCGACCCGAAACTGCTTGCCGTCGTCAGGTCGGTCGCGCCGGAACTGCAACGAGGCCTGGTTATCACCCGACGACGGGACGCTACCACGCTCATGAAACTCGGCTGCTCGCTGGCGTGTGTTCATTATCTCTTGCTGGATCGGTTCTTCCTGCACCGCTTGCGTCGCATGAAGGCGAAGGTCAGTGCGTGGACTGTTAATAGCGGGGACGCGTTGCAGCGAATGTGCCGTCTCGGCTGCGACAGCGTGATCACCGATTTTCCCTCGCAGCTTAGTTCAGCCCTCGAAAGATCCGCGAAACAGCAGCCCTTCGGCCTCGGTCACCATGAGCTGAAGCGGGGCCGGTGACACCACCTCAGCGCTGCTCACCAGGCCGATCAGTGTCGTCAGGCGGCCGACACCCGACGGCAGCCTCAGCAGGCTGTCCAGCAGCACCTCTTCGGTCGGCTGCAGGGCTGGACCCGTGTAGCGACAGCGGAGCGTCAGCGGCGGCAGCTCGGGATCATCGGGCGCCTGACACTCCCAGGGGGTGCCAGGGTCAGGATCAAACAGGTGATAAGGATCGCCGAATCGGAGCGGCGCGATGTCGATTTCCACATCGCTCACCGGCACCTGGCCGCCGTTGATGACCGACACGCGCGACACGCCAGTCTCGCCCAAACTCAGCGTCTGGCTCGCCTGCGGTTCCCAGAAAACGCCGCTGTTGACCCGAAGCGTCGTCAGCTCGGCCTCCGGACTTCCAGCTTCGGGCACCAAAGCCAGTGATGCCGACGCGACGCTGACCAGCGTCTGGTCTCCGGCAAACATGTCGAACTCAAACGCCAGCATCTCAGCAGCACCCGGCGGAATGCTCTCCCCCACCAACGCGTCGCCGACAAACAGACAGCTCACCGGCGGCCCGTTCTCACACTGCCAGCGCGGTGTCGCCGTGATATCGACTAGCGGGTGGTCCAGACGGGGGAGCGTGACTCGAAGGCCCTGGGCCGCCGTCACGGCGACCGGGCCCAGGTTGCGCACCTGCAGACGAAAGGCGCCCCGCTCCACAGACTGCAGCGGGGAACGGGCGACAGCATCGACCGTCAGCGCCGGTATCGAGCGGATCACCGGCTGGGTCACCATCTGTTCCTCACCGTCAATCATCGTCAGGTAGGCCACGTCATACTGGGCACCCTTCTGCGTCAGCCCCAGCGGGCGCAGCCCGCCCTCCGACCGCAGGTTGCCGTCCTCGCCGCGGCTCACGGTCAGCAGGCTGCCGTCATCCAGGTCCACCGCAAACACGTCGCTGACGCCGTTGCTATCATCCACCACCAGGGTGTCGTCCGCGCTGGCAAATGCCACCAGCTTGCCGTCCGCAGAAAGCAAGGGGTCGCGAGTAAGGCCGGTGACGCTCAGCGTTTTGGGTACCTGGACGATCTGCTCGCTTCCGGACTCGGCGGCACGCCAGACGAACAGCGCGGTGCCGGCGCCGCTGGAGACGCTCGTCAAATTGGTGGCCTGACTGACAAACAGCACGGTGTTTCCGTCGGCTGAAAGCTGAGGCCTGAAGCTCGGACCGTCGGGCGGGCCGCCGTTGGCGGCGCGCGACAGCAGCGAGACTGTGGCTGACGCAACGTCATATCGATAAATCTGATTCTGACCCGCTACCGGCCGTTCAGCGGGCCCTAAAGTGGGGTCCAGCTCAGGGTCGGCGCTCACAAAAACAACGCTGGAACCATCGCCGGCCACTTTCGCCTGCCCGCTGGCAAATTGGCCTCCCGCCGAGGCGGTTGAACTGAGCTGGCGCAGCTCCTCCTGACCAGCAAAATCGCCGAAGTAGACCTGCGAAACCCCTAGCGCCCCCGCCTGCTGCTGGAGCTCAGGTGCGGCGGAGCTGAACGCGATCCACTCGCCGTCAGCGGAGAGCGCTGGCTCCCGAGCCGGCAGCGAACCGGCAGCCGTTCCGGCGATGTTCACCGACGCCAGCCGCGGCGGCGACACCGCGCAATCGTCCCGCAGAAAGATATCGGTGACGCCGTTGGCATCGCTGATCAACGGACTGATTCCAAACTCCGCGCCGTCGATCGCGCTGGCGAAGGCCGACCGACAGCCGTCGTCGCTCACAGCACCGGCGGTGGTAGCCGCGCCGCCATCGATAAACTGACCGTCGATCGAGCGTGACTGTAGTCGGACACGGCCGGTCTCCTGGTCGAGTACCAGCGCGTCGGCCACCCCGTTTACATCGGCGGGCAAAAGATTGGTGGCGCTGGTGATTAAAAGGGCATACCGGCCATCCGAGGAGAGCTGAGCGTCCAGCAGCGGAGCGTTTAACGGCTCTACGGCCGGTGGTACCAGAGCCAGACGGCTTACGCCGCCGCTGGCGCCCGCCGCGACGAATCCGGCTGTGGCGCCGCTGCTCAGCGTGTCCAGATCGGTGGCCGCGCTTTCGAAAGCCAGCTGCGTCCCGTCCGCACTGATGTTGGCCCCGAAGCTGCCCGCGTTGGCGCTGGTGCCGCTGGCGCGCCGGCTGGCGATAAACGATTGACCCGCAAACCGGTCGACCACGTAGATATCGCTGAACGTGTTCCCATCCTGATCGGTCAGGTTGCGTGCCTCGGTCTGAAACGCCACATGCTGCCCGCGGCTGGATAACGATGGGTTGAAGCTGTTTGCATCCGCCCCACCTTCGGCCGGCGCGCTGACCAGCTCGGTTTCCAGGCGGAGCAAATCGCGCACAAAGACATCGAAAAAAATGTTTTCCTGCCCAGGCTCGAGAGTCGTCGCGCGGCTGTAAAAGGCCACCGCGCTACCGTCCGGCGAGACCACGGCTGCGGCACTATCCGCATTCGATCGCACGCCGGCGGTTGTGACGTTGATCAGCGAGGTTTCGCCAGTGCTTCTGTCGTGTAAAAACAGATCCGGCAGCTCATCAAATTCATTATCCGAGAAGTTCGTGGACTCGCTGGTAAACGCCACAAAGCGACCGTTATCGGAGATGGTCGGCTGAAAGCTGCCGCGGTCTCCCTCTTCTCCAGCGCTGGAGAGTGACACGCGACTCGTCTCGCCGGTCTGCCGATCGCGCACAAAAATGTCCGAAGCCTCGTTGTTGTCGTCAGCAACGAGGTTGCTGGCCCTGGACGAAAAAGCGACCCACCGCCCGTCACCGCTGAGTGAGGCGTTGAGGCTACTGCCATTGGCCAGGCCGCCGTCCTCGCTGCGAGAGACGAGCTCGAGAGCCTGGTTGGCCCCACGATCCGCCTGCCAAACAAAAACATCGGTGGCGTCGTTGTCGTCGCCCGGCAGCAGGTTGTCCGCGCTGCTGTGGAAGGCAACGGTGGCGCCGTCCGCGGAGAAGGCGGCCCGGGCTGCGCCACGGTTACCCTGAACGCCCGCGCTGTCGCTGACTCTCAGGTAGCTGCCGCGCCGCCGGTCCAGGCGGTAAATGTCTCGCTGGCCGTTGGCGTCTGCCGGATCGAGCTCGTCGGAATCGGTGGTCAGCAGCACGTAACGGCCGTTGTCGGACAGCTGGGGACGAAACACCCCCGCGGCGATCGCTGGTGCGTTGCTGCGGATTTGCAGCGGGTACTCAGCGTCAGCCTCGTTCAGCCAGGGCTGCAGCACCCCAACCGCCAGCCCCCAGCCAACCAGCAGCTCAGCGGCGAACAACCGGCCTTCCCAGCAGCAGCATCGCCCCCGCGAGGAGCATTGCCCACACACCGCCGCCTAGCGGCACCTGAACGGGCGGGGCGGGGGCCACCGCGGGTCCGGCGTATGTGACGGTCAGCTGCGGCCGCGTGGTTCCGTCGGCGTTTTCGCGGCTGTTCAGCCGCTTCGCCGAACCAAATCCGGCGGCGGGGTTGGCGATCAGGATCCACCCATGGTTTTGCGACGGGTCATCAAGCCACAGCTGCACGTCCTCCGCCATGGTCCCGCCAGTGTAGGTATAGGTTCCGTTGATCCGAAGCCCGGTTCGAGCGGACTCGGCGGCAGCAAAATCGCCACCGGGGTTGGTCCAGGCCTCACCGCCGAGCTGGCGCTGCAGCCAGGTTGCGTCCCCGGCCTCTGCCGGCGCGCCGGTCCCCTCCTGACCATCCGCGTCAACCGTGCCCTCACCCCAAGACGCGAGCAGCCGATGGAGGCGGACCGTGATGGTCTGGGAAATGGTTCGCGATACGGTGACATCCAGCGAGGCCGATTGCACCATTGCGCCGGCCGGGATCGTCGACAGATCGAACGCCAGCAGCGCCCGTCGCTCGGTACCTACAACCGTCAGCCCCGTGAACAGATAGACGCCTCCGCCGTTGCTTAACACGCCTTCAGAAAAGATCGAATTATCCGCCGCGGGCTCGAGGACCACGGTCGTGGTCGCGGATCCTTTTTCGCTGGCGGACGCGGTATTGAGGCCCCAAGCTAAGAGAATGCCAGCACCGGCTGCCAGAAGGCCGGTTGAGGCGATAAACGGGCGGTATTCTTTGTTCCAGGTCACACTTTTGGACGCCGACAGATGATTCAATTGGGCGGAACGATAGCACAGTCACTCTGCACCTTTTGCTGGTGCGCAGCGACGGTTTAACAAGGGGATAATCCATGCATCGATGGCTGCTCATCGCGATCGTCCTGGTCCAGACTGCGGCGGCCCAGTCCGGCGCCGACCTGATTTTTCGAGCCGGCTTCGAACCGCCGGCCCCCGACGGTCGGGCTGAGGCAGGTGCATTTCTCTGGCGCGTCACCTACGGACCGACCCAAGCTGATATCGACGCGGTGGAAACGCTTGGCTTCGAGGGCTGGGTGGATCAGCAGCAGGCCATGGCACCGACCTACCACCAGCCCCAGCTCGACGACTTCGGGATTGAAATTGGCCAGGGTGAGAGGCAGCGAGTCTGGTTTAACGTCGCCCAGAACGCACCCGACCAGTTTCGCCAGCGGGCGGCCTTTGCACTCTCCCAGATACTGGTTGTCTCGGACCTCAACGGCGATCTCGAAGGTCAGCCCCTGGCCGTTGCCCAGTACTACGACCTACTGGTTGAGCACGCGTTTGGCAACTATCGTAACTTGCTCGAAGAGGTCACGCTGACGCCCGTGATGGGACACTATCTCAGCATGTTTCGCAGCACCAGAGATGCGGTCGCCGGCATTGAACCCGATGAAAACTATGCCCGGGAAATCATGCAGCTGTTTTCCATCGGCCTGGTGGAACTGAACATCGACGGCACCCCGAGACTCAACGGCGGCAATCTCATCCCAACCTACGAACAGCGCCATATCGTCGCGCTCGCCGAAGCGTTCACCGGCTGGAACTTTGCCGGCGCCGATCAGGGTGACGGCGACTGTGAACCCTGGGAGTGGCGTTGGCCCGAGCCCAACTGGCTCGAGCCGATGGCGCCCTGTCCGGTGACCAACCCCAACCAGAACCAGCCCGACAATTATCACGTGACCAGCGCCAAAACGATCGTCGGCGACGTGGTGCTGCCTGCAGGCCAAACGGCAGAGCAGGACATGCAGATGGCGCTGAACACCCTGTTCAATCATCCGAACGTTGGCCCGTTTCTGGCCTATCGGCTGATACAGCGACTGGTCACCAGCAATCCGAGTCCCGCCTACGTGGCGCGCGTCGCCTCGGTGTTTAACAACAACGGGTCCGGCGTGCGCGGTGACCTGGGTGCGGTGTTCAAGGCAATTGTCATGGACGGTGAGGCTCTGGCGGGCCCAACCAACAACACGACGTTCGGCAAGCTTCGCGAGCCGCTGTTCTTCCAGCTCCAGCTCAATCGGGTTTATCGCGCTCAAATCAGCCAGGAGTTCGCAAACAACCCGGACTGCTGCTGGCCCGGTGCGATCTACGAACCACAGCGTTTCTACGGCCAGGCGGCCCTTCGGTCACCCTCGGTGTTTAACTTCTTCAAACCGGATTTCGCCCAGCCGGGCCCGATTGAGAGTCAGGGCCTCGTGTCACCCGAGTTTGAAATCAGCACCGAGACGCAGGTTGTCATGCTCGCCAATTTCTTTTTCGACACCCTCGGCTGGGGTGCTCCGATTCCCTGGCAGACCCAGCACGAGCTGCAGATCGGCGAGCTTGAAGCGCTGGCCGGGAATCCGTCCGCGCTGGTCGACCGAGTCGATCGCGACCTGCTGTTTGGCACGCTCAACGCAACGGCGAGGCAGCTGATTATCGATCGGGTGAGCGACATTCGCGCACAGGATGCCGATCGCCGCGTCGCTGAAACGATCTACTACATCATTACCTCACCCCAGAGCGTGGTGCAGCGATGAAAAAGCGTAAGGACTCAGCCATGAAACAACGCAGACCCATCAGTCGACGGGACTTCCTCAAGGCTGCCGGCTTCTCTGCCGTCAGCGGTTCGAGCCTGGGAACGCTCGGACTGCTGCAACGAGCGCAGGCGTCGGTTGCGCAGCAAAAGGGGTTTGCCGACTACAAGGCGTTGGTTTGCATCATGCTGGACGGCGGCGCGGACAGCTACAACATGCTGGTGCCTACCGCCGGCAACGCCAACCCGGCGCTCGACTACGACACCTACGCCCAAACACGCCAAAACATGGCGGTCGGCTATAACGAAGCCGGCGGTGGAAGCTGGAGCCCGGCGTCGGTCCTGCCGCTCAACAACACCGTGATGGGCTTCAATCCCGACTTCAGCGGATTGCAGGGGCTCTACAACAGCAATAACCTTGCGGTGGTGTCGAACGTGGGCTCGATGGTCGAACCCGTCACCAAAGCGGGCATCAACGCTGGCAGCGTAACGCTTCCGCCTCAGCTGTTTTCCCACTCCGATCAATTTATTCAGTGGGAGCGCGCTTACGCCGACAGCCAGCAGAACCGGGGCTGGTTCGGGCGCGTTGCAGACCTGCTGGCGCCATCGAATACGCAGCAGTCTCCGTCCATGAACATCAGCGTGGTCGGTAGTAACCTCCTCCAGGTTGGCGAGACCGTCCAGCCTTACAGCATCAGCACCAACGGACCGATCGGCATCGAAACCGGCTGGGATCCCGATGGAGAGAAGCTCAGCGTCGTTGAGGCCATCATGGCAACCTCCGACAACCTGTTTGCTGATGAATACATGGTGGTCAAGCAGCGAGCCCAGGATAACTTCGACCTGATCGACGCCGCGCTCAACGCCCTGGGCGACGACGACGCCCTGTTTGGTGCCGGGGTGGCGGCAGGCTTCCCGCAAGAAAACTGGCTGTTCGATCAGCTGAAAATTGTTGCACGGATGATCGCTATTCGTAACGTCCTGCAGGTTGAGCGCCAGACCTTTGTCGTCGAACTGGGCGGCTGGGATACGCACGATGGTCAGAACGACGACCTGCCGGAGCTCCTGCAAACCGTCGACGCCGCCATGACCGCCTTCAACGCTGCACTGGGCGCTCTCAACGTCCAGAACAACGTTACGACCTTTACCCAGACCGAGTTCAGCCGAACCCTCAACAGCAACGGCAACGGTACCGATCACGGCTGGGGTGGGCACCAGCTGGTGATGGGGGGCGCTGTCCAGGGCGGCCAGATCTACGGAGAGCTGCCCGATTTGACCCTGGACGGTCCGCAGGATATCGATCGCGGTCGCATTATCCCCACCTTAAGCGTCGAACAGTACGCCGCCACGCTGGCCCGCTGGTTTGGCGTCTCGCCCGGCGAGCTCAACACGGTGTTTCCCAACCTAGGGAACTTCAATCAGCAAACGCTCGGCTTTATGGGCTGATCACGGCAAACCGTGCCTTTATAATGAGGCATGGATAGGCTGGCAGACAGGCGGAGTCCGGCGAGGCTCAGCCTTTGAGCATCGATCGCTGTTTTCGCACCGCTGACTTCCGGCGACTGGCCAAGCGCCGTCTTCCGCCGGCGCTTTTTCACTACATCGACGGCGGTGCTGACGATGAGTCTACGCTGCGACGCAATACCGACGCCTTTGAGCGAGTGGATCTCGTCCCCAACGTGTTGGCCGGCATGGACGACGTCGATCTATCGACGACGGTGCTCGGACAGCAGCTCAAGGTCCCGTTTTTCTTTTCCCCTACCGCAATGCAGCGTCTGTTTCATCATGACGGCGAGCGGGCTGTCGGTGCGGCCGCTGAGGCCCTGGGCACGCTATTTGGGGTATCCACCATCGGAACCCGCAGTATCGAGGAGCTAGGTGCGCGCTTCGCTGCACCGAAGCTGTTTCAGATCTATATCCACAACGATCCGGAACTGACGAGCGACCTGATCAGCCGGTGCAAGGAGGCGAACTTCAACGCGCTGGCCTTAACCGTGGACACCGTGGTCGCGGGGAATCGCGAACGGGATCATCACACCGGCATGACCACGCCACCCCGACTCACGCCAAGAAGCCTTCTAGGCTTCGCCGCCAAGCCGAACTGGACACTCAATTATCTGTTTCGCGAGCGTTTTGATCTTCCGAACGTGAGCCGCTATGTCAAAGCCGGCTCCGGCGTAGCCTCATCGATCGTTGACTATATCGACAGCCAGATGAAGAGCAGCATCAGCTGGGACGAAGCGGCATTGATGGTGGAACAATGGGGCGGGCCTTTTGTGTTAAAGGGCGTGATGTCTGTCGACGACGCGCGCCGCGCGGTGGAGATCGGCGCCAGCGCCATCATGGTGTCCAACCACGGCGGTCGGCAGCTCGACGGCGGACGCTCTCCCTTCGACCAGCTGCCGGCGATCGCTGACGCCGTCGGCGGCGAGATCGAAATTATTCTCGATGGTGGTGTGCGGCGCGGCACACATATTCTCAAGGCGTTGGCGGCAGGCGCAACGGCGTGTTCCGGCGGACGGTTTTACCTCTACGCTCTGGCCGCCGGCGGCACCGCGGGCGTCATGCGCGCCGCCACGCTGCTGCGCGACGAGCTTCGCCGAGACATGATGCTGATGGGGGCCCGGTCAATTGCTGAACTCAAACCCTCGATGTTGGCCCGACGGCCGTGAGCGTCGCTGACGTCGGCAGTCAATCATCCGAGGACCGAGGAAAACAAGTGGCG
>JBCDKA010000033.1:0-31802 GCA_038747195.1 Pseudomonadota bacterium | reverse complement strand
CGCAACGCGAATCCAGTGGCTCATTAGTTGTTCCTCGAGGTGTTTCCCTAGCTTACCCCTCGAAACGATCCGATTGGCCTTAAGTTACAGCTCGCGCAGCAGAAGCTCTTTCTCCAGGCCACCCATCTGCTCCGCCGCCCGCGACACGGCGTCCTTGACCGCATCACTGTCGTGACGATCGAGCACGTCGGACAGCAGCAGCCGCAGCTCCAGGTCTGAGCCAATCTGCTCGCTGGCCTTGCGAACCAGCATCACCGCCGTTTCCCGCTGAAGCTCCTTTTTGATCAGCTCAGACAGCAGCAGGCGTTGCTCCAGGTCGGAGCCGATATCACCGGCGGCATCGATGAGCGTGTCGTGCACGGCTCGGTCCAGGGCGCCGCGCTCCAGCAGCGCCTCCAGCGCCAGGCGATGCTCTACATCACTGCCCAGCTCGCGGGTGGCCCGCACGTAGGCTTCGCTCAGTTCGGGTTTCTCGGGGAGAAGCCGGAGGCTGGATTCCAGCGCCAAACGCTGCTCAACGTCCGATCCAATCCCGTTGGTGGCGGCGTAGTAGGTGAGCCAGTCAATCTGCTCCGCCTGATACTTGGCCAAAGCCTCCATCGCCAGCCGCTGCTCAACGTCGCTCCCGATGCTCTCACCGGCGATGCTCAGCAGTCGCGTGACCTCATCATCCACCAGCGTCTCACTCTTGGCGAGGCCGCTCAGATACCGACGCCGGGTCAAATCGCTTCGGGTGAGCCGGACCTCTTCGAGCAACGCGTCGATGCCGCCGGCGCGGTAAATCCGCCCCGCCCGGGCCTCAGCGTCGATGCCCGTGATCCGAAGCATCTCAGGGAGCTGGCCAGCGAACCAGGCTTGAGCCTCGGCATCGTAGGGTCTCTTGCGGCCGTCGACCCAGTAGGTGGTCTCGATGGCGCCATCCTCACCGACAAACCGGACGCGACGCTTTTCACCGGGCCGGCTTGTCGTCAGATCAAAAAAGCCGTCGAGCGACTCCAGCGCCGTTTCCGCTTCGTTGAACGCGAAGCGGCCCTCTGCCTTTAGCTTGAGCCTAAAATCATCGTCGCTGTGGGTGACCGAAATCTGGGTTGTGCTGTTGGAGTGGCTGGTGACTTCAACGCTGGTGCCCCGGCGCTCGGTACCCGTGGAAAGGGTCGGCAAAGACAATGCGCCCGCCAACGCGACCACAACAGCGACCGGCAGTACCAGGCGGCCGTTCGGCCCGACGCTCAGCCGGCCTGCCAGCAGGTTTTCGATCCGGGTGACCACCTCGTGGCGACGACCGGCCATGGCGCTCGCCAGCAGCGGCGTGTCCATTGACCGCCGCGAGGGACTGCGCCCGGCAGCCCGCTTGGTGCTGAGTGCAAATGCCGCCAGCACCTCCACCAGATCGGAACGCTTTGCGCCGCCTCGCAGCGCGAGCGCGTCGCTGCCCTGCTCCGCGGCGGCGGCAATTCGGCGCGACGCGAGGACGTTTAGCGGCTGGAAAAACAGAACCGACTGCACCAGCAGGCAAAGCCAGCGCCACACGCCATCTCCCCGCTGCAGGTGAGCCAGCTCGTGAGCCAGCGCGGCGTGAACCTGCTGCTGCGGCATGGCGGTCATCGATTGCGGTAAACAGATCTCTCGCAGCCCAACAGCCATCGGCTGGCTGATGCCACGACAGGCGCTGACCCGGACCCAACCGGGAACGTTTTCCGGCAGCAGAGCGTTCGGAAACGGCCGTCGGCCGCGCAGCAGATGGCGGAGCTGAAAAGCGGCCAGCTCGAGTCGTGCGAGCATCAGCGCCGCACCGATCAGCCAAAGACCAATCCAGGGGGCGCTGGGCGCTGCGGCGGGCAGCATTGCAGGTTTTGCCGGCTTTGGCGCCAGGGATGCCGCCGTTATCTTCTTGCCGCCAACCTCCAGAACCCCGACCCGCGGCAGCGGCGTCGCCTGGGGTGCGGGCATCGCCCGTTGTGAGTCGATGGTCCTTTCCGCCACAACGGCCGGCAGCAGCATGTCGGGCACGGGCAGCTTCAGCAGCGCAGATCCGCCGGTCGCCAGCTGTAGTGAAGCGCTCAGGATGCCGCCCAGCAAGGCCGCCTTCCAAACGAGTTCCTGCCAGAAGGAACGCCCCCGAAGGATGGTCCGATCCGCAATTGCCGCCGCACCCAGCAGCACGGTGCTGTGCAGGGCGTACGTCAGGAGCCACTCGGTTAACAGGTTCAGGTTGAGGTCCATACTCATGACGACGCTCCGTCTCGGTTCTCTTCCAGCAGCTTGAGGATCCGCTCCCGGTCAGCCTCGTCGATCGGCTGGTCGCCCAGCAGGTGATTCACCAACGCCGCCGGATCGCCGAGGAACATTTGTTTGATGAGGCCTCCGACCAGGTCGCGCTGCACGTCTTTCTGCTCCACCTCAGCCCGATAGATAAAGCTGCGCCCGTGCGTTTCGTGGCTGACCAGCCCCCGGTCCTCCAGGCGTTTCAACAGCGTCGCGACGGTAGTCAGCGCCAGGGAGCGCTGCTCAGCGAGCGCTTCACAGACCTCGGCGCTGGTGGCGCTTCCCAGGTTCCAGAGCACCTGCATCACGTCCAGCTGCAGGTCGCTTAATCGGGTGTCGGCAGTCATCTCATTCGCTCCAGCAGAACCTCAACTACATTTGTAGTACTACAGGTGTAGTTTGTCAACTGTTTTGCCCCAAATTGACCGTTTCCGCGGCTAATGCAGTTTTGACGAAGGGCAAGCCGAAATGGTTACGCCAGACTGCGCTAGCCGCCTCGGCCAAATTCGCCGACAATGCCGTCTCATTTTTTCAGCCAGCGGTCCATGAGCGACGCACGCCAATACTTCACCTACGACAAACCCTTCCGCTTTCACCGCGGCGGGGGCCTGAGCCAGTTCACGCTCGCGTATGAGACTTGGGGCAAGCTCAACAGCCGCGGGGACAACGCGGTGGTGATCTGCACCGGGCTGTCGCCGGACGCGCACGTCTGTAGCTCAGATGAAAACCCCTCCCCGGGCTGGTGGGAGTTTATGGTCGGGCCAGACAAGCCCGTCGATACCAACCGTTGGTTTGTGCTCTGCATTAATTCGCTGGGCAGCTGCAAAGGCTCAACGGGGCCAGCGTCGATTAACCCGGAGACCGGCGAGCTCTATCGCCTGGACTTTCCCAAGCTGAGCATCGAGGACATCGCCGCCGCGGCGCATGAGCTGGTGCGGGAACTGGATATTCCGGAGATTGCCGTGATGATCGGCCCGTCGATGGGCGGCATGACCGCCCTGGCTTACTCGCTGCAGTTCGGCCGGGTGCGCCACATGATCAACATCTCCTCGGGCATTTCCTCGACGCCCTTTGCGATCGCTCTGCGGTCCCTCCAGCGCGAGATGATCCGCGAGGACAGCGAGTGGGAAAACGGCAACTACGGCGACGGCGACGGCCCCAAGACCGGCATGCGGCTGGCGCGAAAGCTCGGCATGATCACCTACCGCTCAGCCGAAGAATGGCAAGACCGGTTCATGCGCGAGACCATACCGCTGGATGAGCAGGGTGACGATCCATTTGGGCCCAGCTTTGAGATCGAGTCGTACCTGCAGTATCACGCGCAGAAATTTATCCACGGCTTCGACCCCAACTGCTACCTGTATCTTTCCCGTGCCCTGGACTGGTTCGACGCCAAGGACCACGGCTTTGGCATGGCCGACTCGATCGCGCGCTTCAAATCAGCGCTGGTGGTCGGCGTTGGGTCCGATATCCTGTTTCCGATCTACCAGCAGCGCCAGATCGCCACGATCATGACCGAGGAACGTACCCCGGTGCAGTTTCGTGCGCTAGAATCGGTGCAGGGTCACGATTCTTTTCTGGTCGACGCAGAGCGCTTTGCGCCCGTCGTGGCCAGCTACCTGGAGCATTTATAAATGGCAGCACAGCCGCAGCAGAGTTTCCCCGGCTATCTGGAACTCATTGAATCCATTGATCATGCGGTGCGTTTCGAGGCGGAGAACGACATCGTTCGGGAGCTTCGCGGCGCGCTTTGCAAACTCATTCGCAGCGACAACGTGGAGCTCCCTCAGGAGGTTTTTCAGACCGCCGAAGGCCGCTATGCGAGGCGCGAATTGCACCGCAGCGAAGAGCTCGGCTACTCGGTGATCGCCATGACCTGGGGCCCCGGCCAGGGTACACCCATCCACGATCACTGCGGCATGTGGTGCGTCGAAGGTGTATGGCACGGCGAGCTGGAGGTCGTGCAGTACGACCTGACCCAGGAAGACGGTGACCGCTTCAATTTCCGCGAGGTGGGCGCCATCCAGGCCGGCCAGGGTTCTGCCGGCAGCCTGATTCCACCTCACGAGTACCACACGATCAAAAACGCCCACGACGACCAGATCGCCGTCTCCGTGCACGTTTACTCCGGCTGTATGACCAACTGCAACGTGTTCATGCCGCTGGAAGGCGACTGGTACCAGCGCCAGCCTAAGTCCCTCTACCTGGACTCTTGATCAACGCCTGACCGGCCCTATACTGGGCCGCCCGGCCAGACCGGGACACCTCGAGCCGGGGTGGCGAAATTGGTAGACGCGCCGGATTCAAAATCCGGTTCTGGCAACAGAGTGCGGGTTCAAGTCCCGCCCCCGGCACCATCAAGCTCCTACCAGCCTATCGTCGGACCCTCATTCAGATTGTCCGTCACGGCTTGCCGTCTTTGGTCAGATAGCTGCCCTGGTAGGGAATTTCGTAAAGCGCGTACAGATGCCCATCCCGATCGAAGAACCCCATTTCGATGCCGCTGCTACCGAGTGCCTGGGGAGGCAAAGTTTCGTAGCCGTCTGCCTTGAGCATTTTGACGATCGCATCGAATCGTCCGCGGGCGTTGAACAGTGTCAGTGATCTGCGTACCCCTTCGGTTTCCTGCGGTGGGAGCCCCGGGATCTCGACAATGGATAGGACCCGTTTCTGATCACCATCATGAAATACCGCGTGCCGGGTGACGACACCCGGCGGTACGTTGAAGACCTTGTACACGTATGACTCCGGCGGGTCGGTCGATACCTCGCCCAGCTCAAACCCCAGAATGTCGGTGTAAAGGTGAATAGTGTCTTCGAGGTTGGAAACCACCGGGGACCAGCGGCGAAACCCGGCGCCCTCGCTCCAGGCAAGCTGACTTTGCGCCAGGGCGACCAGGCACAGCAAAGAAACTAGCATCCGTATCCGCATCGTCGCTCCCAGGGTGTTGGCCAATCGGCACAATGTATTATCGCAGGCAACCGTTGCCGTCGAAGGTTTGCGGGGTGTTCCGAAAGTAATCTGTCTACCGGGGAGCGGGGGCGAAACTCCGCTCACCGCGCGGATCTAACGCACACAGCGGCAACGGGTTTTGCCCAGGATGGCATCGTGTTGGCCAGGGCCAGCAGATCACCGTCTCGAACATGGAGGAGGTTACGAAGTTTTGGCTTCCCGTTGCCATCCAGGGGGCGCGAGTTGTCGAAGACTGCGAGTTGCCTCAGGCCCGGCGTAAGCCGGCAGAGATTTCTCATCGAGGAGCGATAACGTCGGCGAATCAGCTCCTCAGGGATGTCGTGGCCGCCGCGCGCAACCCGTTCGGCTACTCGCTGGATGTGCAGCTCGACCGATTCCAGACCGCAGTACCAGACATTGACTGAGATACCTGCGGCAATAGCATCCAATAGGGTGTGGGTCATCGAGTTGCCGCCCAACGTGGTTTCGAACGCGAAGTGAGTTCTTTTGGCGATCGCCTCGATCAGCCGTCGCCGACCTTCTTTCCAGACCCGGCTGGCAATCTCCTGACTCGACACCTCGGGGTTGCTATGGGCAAGCCGTTGGGCAATTTCATCGGGGTTGTACCAGTCGGTGCCGACGGCCCGCAGCGCCGAGCCGCCGATGCTGCTCTTGCCAGCGCCGTTGACGCCGGCCAGCACAAAAATCAAGACTTCGCTTCCGTCTCTCCCGGCCGATAACTTTTGCGAAGTGTATCCACGCCGCCGAACAAAGCCTTGTCTGCCGTATCGGAAGCGTCTTCCTTCGCCATCGCAGACTCCAGCGCGTCAAACTCCGATCTCAGCGCCTCCGTTAGGCGATCCGATTCAGGCGGGATTTCCAGCGATCGTATCAGCGCTACCAATTCGTCATAACGCCGTTGCGACAACGTGACCATAGCGCCCTGCCCCTGGACTTTAACGGTCACAGCGCCTTCAGTTTCCATCAGCGATCGCAAAATCGCCGATCCGTTACGCGCGAGCTGTGACATCGACAAGCTGTCCAGCGCCTCAGATGGCTTCAAGTCTCTTAGGCTTTCGGGGATAAACGGCGAATCGGTCATTTCTGCTGGAAACTCTGCTAACTCAACAGCCAGCAGGATAACACGCAGGTTCACATAATTCACATTCCAAGCAACACGCCTTAGATCCTTTGTCGAGAGTCGCGTCTCCAGCGCAAGCTCGTCTCATCCAGACCTAACGTAACGCTGGGCGATCAAGCGCGTCACCTTGGCAAGAGCACTCTGCCAACAGGAAGACGCCCGCTATGACCGGACTTCGCGCACCCCGTAAACCTCGCTGTACATTCGTGCCACTCGCGGTCGGCAGCGGTCACTTCGCTTGGGTTTTGCTGACCGGCCTTCTTATCGCTTTCACCTGCACGATCAGCGAGGCGGACGGACTTAACCCGGCTTCCCTCAAACAAGAACTCCGTACCCTGAGCGAACAGCTGCGAACGGTGCACCCAGACCCTTTTGCGGTGATCTCAGCGCAGGACTTTGAAGCGCTAACCGATAGGTTGGTGAGCCGTATCGACGCCAAGACAACCCAGGCGGATCAGTTGTGGAACTTCAGTCGACTGCTTGCAGCGGTCGGCTGTGGACACACCAACCTGGGGTTTTTCAACCAGGAAGACTCGCTGATCGAGCCAGGCGAGCGTTTTCCGGTCGACGTGCGCTTCGTGGGCGAACGACTGTTTGTGATCGATCCGCTGGTCAACAACGACCGGGTTGCGCTCGGTGCGGAGATCGAATCGATCAACGGGCTTTCGGTCATGGACCTACGGGAAACGATCTTCGATCACATCGCCGCTGACCATTACAACCGGGGGGCGCAGACGAGCTACGCCAACGCTTACGCGACAGGCTACCTGACCTATGCTCTGGGCTTTCCGGAGTCGTACGCAGTGTCAGTCCTAGGCTCCGGCACAGCCACCGCCCTGCGGCCGCTGACGATGTTTCGGCACCGTCCGCTCATTCATCCCGGCAAAACATGTCAGAAGACACTTTGCCTGGACCTGGGCAGTGATGGCATTGCTGTGATGACCATCAGAAACTGGGATTTCTACGGGGAGCGAATCACAGACTTCGAGCAGTTTGTCGACGACAGCTTTCGAACGCTCGCTAAACAACAGCTCGAAAGTCTGATCATCGACGTCCGAGGCAACCTGGGGGGAAGCAGCAGCGCCACAGCGTATCTGCTGAGGCACCTCGCGGACACGCCGTTTACGTATTTTGCGAAGAACTCCGCGGGCAACCCGGCCTTAAAGGATTTGCTCGAACCATCGGCGCTTCAGTTCGCCGGCGAGGTGTTTATTTTGGCCGATGGTCAGACCGGCTCTTCGACCGGCCATTTCCTCGCTCTCATCAAGGAACATAAGCTGGCGACCCTTATCGGCTCACCCTCGGGAGCCGGCTCGCGGGTACACGACAACAAGCGAAGGTTCACGTCAGAGGTCTCCGGACTCCGGTACAGGATCGCCCGCAACACCTTCACCGCGGCAACGCCGGAGCTCGGCGAGGTGACCGTTGTTGAGCCAGATATTGCTCTCGGCATGACCGTCGCCGACTTGCTGACCGGTCGGGACACCGTTTTAGCGAGAGCCCGCCTGCTGGCGAAGGAACAGGCCGCAGCGGGTGCGGCCAGATAATGACGATCGAGAGTTGGCCAAACCGGCGACCGGTTTTGCCCCGTGTTGTTGCTCGGCGCGGCAGCGGCCTCTTGGTTCAAGCCCTCTAGACCGCCGGACGGTGAACCGCTTGCCATGCGCTCGGCGATTGCGATACTGGACTAGCTCGGCGGCCTGGACTCTTCAAGAACATTGACAAAAGCCCAGAGGGTTCTCTCCAAGATCCTGCTCGCGACCGTCCTCACGGGGGGCAGCATTTACCTGTTTGCACCCTGGGAGTATGGGCTCTACTACCTGTACCCGCTGCCCGACTCCATCGAGGCGCAGGTCGATCAGGTCCCGGGTCAGGGTGTTGACGGCTACCTGCTTTACGTCGACGTCGCCGGCGAAGCGCCACGGAGCTATGCCAGCGGCTGGCACAATCGCCAGGAGCAGCTTCCGGCCCGGCCAGACGCGCTGTTCAAGATCGCCAGTATCGGGAAGCTGTACGACGCGTCGGCGGTGGCCAAACTCGTTGCGGGAGGAAAGCTCTCGCTGGACGGCACGCTTTCAGTGTATTTGCCGACCATGGCGGCGCGAATTCAGAACGCGGACCGGATTACGCTGCGCATGCTGGTCCAGCATCGAAGCGGCATCCCAAATTACGTTGAGCATGCGGATTTCCGGTGGGACGATCCGGCCCCGGACGTCATCGAGATGATCCTCGACGAGCCCGCTGACTTTGAGCCCGACGCGGAGTACAGCTATTCCAATTCCAATTACCTCTTGCTCGCCAAGATCATGGACGAGGTGCTCGGCTACCCCTACGGGAAGTTTATGCTTGACGAGGTCACCGGCCCGCTCGGACTGGAGCGGACCTACTTCTCGATGGAAGGCTTTGACCCGCGTGACCTGATGAGTGGTTACTTCGTCGACGTCGAAGCGGATTTCAAAGAGCTCGACC
This sequence comes from Pseudomonadota bacterium, assembly GCA_038747195.1. Lineage (GTDB taxonomy): Bacteria > Pseudomonadota > Gammaproteobacteria > Xanthomonadales > SZUA-38 > JANQOZ01. Next base: position 22,975 of record JBCDKA010000033.1, on the reverse strand, counting down.
AGGGCTACGTTGCAACCGCTGAGGATGTAGGCGTATTTCTCCGGGCCCTGAACGACGGAACGTTGTTTAATGACGAGGAGCAGGCGGTCTACGAATCGCTGTATGAGTTCGAGCACACCGGATGGGTACTGGGCTATTCGAGCATTGCGCGCTATCACGCGGACGTCGACGCCGTGGTGATCCAGTTTACGAGCACGACGGGCAACGACATCATTATGCTCACACAGATCATCTACAACCGCGTGCTAAAAATCCTCAGGCAGCGGCTAGGCACCTGAACCATGAATCCGTCGAGGCTCGCTTTTAGCGGGTCACGACTGGTCAGCCTTCGTTCCAGCAACATTTGTGCATCCATCACCCATAGCTCGTCGGACAATAGCCGCACCTCTATAGCCAGGAAAGCCGCTTGAACAATTCCTCCATTACTAGGTGGCAACCCTTTGTCATGGCGCTTCTCACGGTGCTGACGATCACACCTCAGGTCCTTGCTCAGGGAAAGGCACCCGCCTGGGTAACCGAGGGCCCTTACGTCGACGCCGAGGCTTTCTCTCTGAGCCTTCCGATCGAATCTATCGCCGGGAAACTCTACGTTTCCGTTGAGCTTGGCGGCGAGCCGAGACGGTTTGTGTTCGACACCGGCTCACCGTCGATGATCCGAAGTGACCTGGCAAAAAGCCTCGGGCTCAAGGTTGTCGACCAGCGAAAAGGGCGAGACTCTCACGGCGCAATGATCGAGAGTGACATCGTCCAGGCTCCAATCACGCTGGGTGACGTGACGTTCAACAAGGTGCCGCTGTTTGCCGCGGACTTCGGCTCCTCGCTCGCCGCAAAGTGTCTTATCGGTGACGGCGTCTTGGGCTCAGAGATCCTGCCGCTGTGCGCCTGGCAGATCGACAAACCGGCTGGCGTACTGAGGTGCAACACCGACCTGAACAGCCTCGACCACATCAAAGACGCAAAAAAGCAGCGCCTCTTTAGCTTTGGCTATCCCCATACTCCCTATCTCGACGTTCAGCTGGCAAAAAAAGCCAACAGCAAGGCCATGTTCGACACCGGGTCGCCCGCCTATCTCGCCCTGTCTCCGCCAGACTATGAAGGCGCAAGCCGCAACAAAGGCATTGCCGGTAAGATCCGCGGCCACGGGTCGTTGGGTGGATCGCTGGGTGGCATGGCTCCCGTCAAAGACCAGGTTCGAGCCCAGCTCAAAGCGTTTTCCGTGGGTAACGTTCGGCTAGGCCGTGTTTCAGCGCATGTGCGCGAGGCACCGCCCAGCCTGCTCGGCGCGCCGTTGCTGGATCATTTTGTGCTAACGCTCGACCAACGATCTGAAGCTGCATTCTTTGCCGCGTATCGTGACGGGCCGTTCGAGCGACCCACATTTGGTTTCGCCCTGGGGTTCTCAGACCCGATTACCATTAGTTTGGTGTGGGAGGAAACGCCGGCCTCGGACGCCGGGTTACCTGTCGGGCGCACGATTACGTCCATCAACGGTGCAGCGGTGGACTATTCCTGTAGCGGCATCACCCGTGCTCTCGAAGCGATGTCGGCCGAATCCATCGATCTTGGGTGGGACGGTGGGGCGGCTAGCCTGAGAAAGACTGAGTAGATTCTGAGAGTAGGTAGCCAGTCCTCGCGCATTGGCGCCGCGGGACACAGCGGCTAACGCGGTCGAAGGCTTGCCGGTGCGCCTTCGAAGACATAATCGTTCAGGAAGATTCGCTGGCCAAACAGGTTACGTTCCACTTCCGTTAAATCAGCTTCGCTACAGACTTCATCCCATCCGTCCTGGATGGTCGCGATCTGCCGGGCGATCAGGTCTTTGGCCGCTTCTTGGCCTAGCTGAAAACTGGGCGCAGCCTCCAGGCAGGTCGCCAGAGTACTCGCCCGGTTGTCACCGATAATCAGCATTGCCTGGCTCGCCACGTTGCCTGTGCGACTCTGAGGGCAAATGTCGTAGGCGGGTGTCAGGGTCAAGTGTTTGCCATCCCAAAAGGCCGCATGGTTTCGCGCGTGGTCATCGGTGTTGCCGCATAAAATGTTGAACACCACTCGTCCGAACAGCTCGTGGAGGGTTTGCCTCGGCGTGGTGAAACGGTGGCGAATGATTTCCGCGAGATCCTCGTAGCTGGCATAGCGCGCCATCATTTCATCGAGTCCAAAAAGCGTTAGCGCCGAAACCATCGCTTTGCGGGTCCAGCCGTTATCGGTCATTGTGCGGTCGAAGCGTTTTACGAGCAGCACGTCTTTTCCGGCTGCCTTGGCGAGACGCACGGGTGCAACATCAAGCCCCGCCCTCTCGGCCAGGCGCATAGCGACATACTCCGCTTTGACGACGTTGTAGGTGTCGGTAGAGGACGAGAATTTCGCGATCATCTTCAGAGCGCCGTCTTGAATCATCGCTTTTGGGCGCGCCCCGCCGAGTGACGTTCCGTGAAAAAGCGCTGCATCGAGGTCGGGCCTCAGCGGCAGACCTCTTTCAACTCTTTCGGCGGCGTTCAGCAGATCTTCAAGCGTCGCCGTCGTAGCATCGCGCGCCTGGTATTCGGATGACGACACCTGGAAATCGAGAGCGCCGATGCGGTCGGAGCCGGACCCGAGCAAGTACGTGAGCTCATCCAGCGCGGCAACGTCGACGCCTCCGCTCTGGCTGCCGAACATCCGGTTCAAGATCACGCGACGACCCCATGCGTCCGGCGCGGCGTCACGGAGGCATCCCGCCATATGGAGCCCCGTCTCTGGCACGATCGCCCCGCGGCGCAGCGGTAGCTCTGGTTCGAAGATCGGAATGCGGTCGTCCCGGCCCAGGTAGCTGGTGCCGTAATTGAAGATCAGCCGCTCGTCGCTGCGCTCAATGCGGCCGGCGACAACCGGTTTCGTCGCGCCGGGCAGCCACAGCCAGACGTAGGCTTCGTCAGGTGTTTCGACGTCTGGGCGATCAGAAATCATCCTTCACCTTCGCCATTCTTGTCCGGACGGATTGTGGCAGCAGGCGAAGCTTGTCCCGCTCGGTCGAGACATGCCGCGTCAGGCTCGTAGGTTCTGCGTCAAACAAACGCAGTCCAACAATGGCCGCGACCTCAAAAGCTGCACCGATGGCGCAACCCATCTCACCCTTCTCGATTCGCTGGACCAGACCTCGAGAAACGCCAGCGCGCTCAGCAACGTCAGTAACGGTGAGTCCGCGCTCGATTCGCACCGTCCTTACCATCAGTCCGAGGAGCTGTACGGCTTCGCGCGCGAAACGAGAGTAGCTTGGGTGCGAGGGTTTTGCCATTACAACAATTGATCCATAAATTAGTTATGAAGATATTTTATGATCTATTTATGGGTCATTTTAATTCATTTTTTCCCGTTTTGGGAAATTTTGGCCCCTACGTAAATCATGAAAGGACCTCAAGCGCCCCTTCTGGAGTGCACAAGTTGGGACTCCTGAACGGCCACAACGGACCCCATGGTGGTAGATTGGCGAGCTAGCGACTTGAGATCAGGCGCCCGCAAGGGGAGGAAAAGATGAGAATCCTTGGAATTTTGCTAGCACTGCTTCTTGTGGCCTACCTGATCAATCAGCAGCTTGGTTCTAAGTCAGAGCGAAGCCAGATGCTCGATGCCCCAAGTGATTCCGCGGCTGCTCCAAAACTGCCGACCAAGCCGGGTGAGGTTGATCAGTTCGGCAAAGACATGAAGTCCTACCTGGACGAGGAAGCCAGAAAGCGGGCTAAAGCCATCGATGAGGCTGATGAGGGGTAACCTGCGTAGCAATTAATAGTCGCCCGGGTATCGAACCCCTGACTAGACTTACGCCCAAGGCTGAACCACGCTTCTGGACGGCAAGATCATAGGAATAGGGTTCTTTTTCGGTTCATTCTCAATCTCGCCTGTGCGCTACAAACGCTCTAACAACTGTTTGCCCTGGCCGCCGTTCGGATTTGCTTCCAGAAAGCGTCGAATCCATTGGGTTAGCGTTGCGTCCCGATCAGGCCGGTCGACTAGATCCGCAATCCGATCCCATCGCCAGGGCGAGCGAGAACTGAGATACCCCTGAGCCAGCCAGGACTGTACCTCGAGAGGGCCCTGCTTGATGATGCGGCGAGCTTCTCGACTGGCCTCAGGCAGCGGCGAACGAGCGACAACCTCGTAAGGAATCCACCTGCCGCCCAGATAGTGTTCTTTCAATTCGGGATCTATGCCACCTGTCCGGATCATTCGGATGGCTCGCCTGAGAACGTCGCGATCACCTAACGAGGCAAGTGTAAGCATGATCCACCAGTTATCGTCAGGCGTTCGAGCCGCGAGATCACGGTACAGATCGCGAGCGGCTCCGCTCGGGTATCGTTCAAACCACGAGCTGAACCATTTTGCGTAACTCGGTCGGTGAGCAGCAACCGTCACCATCTGCTTGGTATGCCGTCGAACAGCCAGCTGATGCAAAGCGCCAGCGGCAGCGTTCGTTATGCGCCAATCGGTGTGCGCCAAAACCGCGTCAGCAAACAGACCGACATGTTGAACCATCTGGTGTTTTGCAGCATGAGCGGCTACAGGCTCAGCAAAGTGCGTCCAGCGACCCGAAGCGATCAACTCGCCAACCAGCTCAGCGCCCAGCTTGGGATCTTGGCCGAGCACAGCCCACAGTGCCCGACTGCCCAAGTCATGGCTGACCGAGGTTTCCATGAGAGACAGATTCACCGCGAGCGGTTTCATCAACGAGGGTGTCTGTGCATGGCGCACGATGTCTGCCGTCAACGGCGAGTCGGGTGCTTCTGCCAGCTGCCGCTGCCGCAGACGTTCCAAAGCTGCGGTCGGATCGTCTGCTGCGGCCACGGCCAGATAAGCCATGACGGCCTCGATCCACAGGTCGCCTGGCCACGTCACCTGCTCCCGAAGCCTCGTTCCCACGAGCGTCATTATGGGATTGGTCGGCTTCTTCGGGTCGAGTAGCAGTAGATAGGTTTCGTTTTTGACATAGCCATGCGTTCCACAGCCGTTGTCCGGGGCCGCCCTGGAAAAATCGGACGCTGTTTCGTGGTTCGGACGGCGAAGCCAGGCTGTCGAAGAAAAAGGGGAAGGCTGCGCGTCCAGAACTTGAACACCCGGCATCGACAGGGTTTTGGCTGAAGCACCCTTGAGTGTCTCCAGGACTTCGAAGTGAACCTCATGATCCTGGTAAGCGAAGCTTGCCGCACGAGCAACGACAATCCGTTGATGAAGGGTCACCAGCTCATAATTCGTCGGGGGAACGTGCCCGCTCGCAACACAAACTATCCCCGACGCGATCGCGGGACCAAGCGAAATGATGAGGAGCAGGCCGCTTAGACCGGCGCCAAGAGCCGCTCTCCGATCAGAACGTCTGCGCTGGATATTCATGACTCCGCCTGGGATAGCCAATCGAGCCTCCCCACCAGGGGGTTATGCGTCTGACCTCGACTCCTAACGGACGTTCCCTGTTTCCTGTTCGACACCCGTTCTCCCACCTATGTGGCCCCGGGTGCCCCGACCATGAGGACGCGAGGAGAAACGAAGGTAACGCCGTTTCTATACGTGGTGACGGCTCCTTCGACAGGTCACTGGGTGGCATTACCAGCAACGAGCTCGCTTTAGGCCTTTTCAGTCATTGCCTCGGGGGCAGCGTCGCAGCGAATGTATGCAAAGACCCTCCCAACCTGATCGGAGCGCCCTTGCATCACGCAGCGCAGAAATACCCCGCTGACTCACGCCGTCTAGGTCCGAAGACCGTCGATAAATTTTCGAATGGACGTTTCGATGATGTCTTCTGACGGTTTCGGCTTGCCGTAGGCCGACAGCAGTGCAGCTTCGGCAAGAAGGGCGTTGATCAAAAGCGCTGCGATCTCCACGGAGTGAACTTCGATCTCGTTGGCCTGTTGTGCCCTCTCGAGCCCTCTACGCATGAGCGGCAGGCTGATTTGTGCCTCAATCTCGCGCGCCCTCGTCCATCCCAGCACCTGAGGCCCCTGGTCAAGGAGGATCTTCGCGATCGCCGGTTTACGAACGGCCGCCAGCCAGGCCATGCAGGCCGCAAACAACGCTTCCAGGGGCGAATCGCTGTCGACAAGCGTGTTTCGGGCCTGGGTAATGGTCTCTTCCACCAGCGCCACGTAAACGGCTTCAAAGACGTCTCGCTTGCTGGGAAAGTGGTGGTACATCGCCCCCCGCGAGACGCCGGCCCGCTCGACGATGGTGTCGGTATGCGTACCCTCGAATCCCTGCGCAACAAAACACTCCCGGGCTGCCGAGATGATGCTCGATCGTGTGGCTTTGCGCCGCTCTGCGTGTGTGGCCATTTATTTACAGACAGCGTGTCGGTTTGTTAGTGTAGGCGAAAATTACCGACATGGTGTCGGTAAAATACATACGACGCAACAGGAAGCCCAGATGTCCGACTACCCCGATTCGTTTAACCATATGTATGCCGCCTGGAACGAGAGCGATCCCGCGCTCGTTCGATCACACCTGGAAAAGGCGCTGGCAGAAGACGTTCGTTTTGTTGATCCCACCATCGACCTGACCGGTATCGACGACTTTGAGAAAAATGTGCACGAGGTGCACCAGAAATATCCGGGGTATGCCTACTCCATGGCCAGCCGGGTGGATTCGCAGCACGGTTTCCATCGCTATCACTGGGCCATTCACGACAACAGCGGAAAGCTGGTCCTGCCGGGGTTCGACGTGGTTGAGACTGACGCTGACGGCTTAGTGCGTTCCGTTATCGGCTTTTTTGGTGAGCTTCCCGCGTCCGCCGACTAGCAGAGTACTGGTTCGCATGTTTGAAGTGCTGTGGCCGCTATCCTGACTGTAGCGTTCCTAAGGCCGGACGTAGCCAATGACCGAAATGAAATGGCTGACCGTGCCCGCCAGCACAAAAAAGTGCCAGATCCCGTGGGCGTGGGGCATGCGCTTCATCTTATCCAGCAGGTAGAAGATCACGCCCAGCGAATAGGTGATTCCCCCGACCGTCAGCCAGGTGACTCCGGCCGGATCGAGCCCCGCCTCCAGGCTGGCGAAATCAAACGCACACGCCCAACCCATACCGAGGTAAATCGCGAGCTGCAGCACTTTGGGGTGCCGAAAAGGCAATGCCTCCAGCAGGATGCCGACGACAGTCAGGCACCAGATGATCCCCATGATGATCCACCCGTTGCCGTCGCGCAGCGTCACCAGCATGTAAGGGGTGTACGTGCCGGCGATCAGTACGTAGATAGAAATATGATCCAGCACCTTAAACAGCGCCTTGAGATCTGGCGGCTGAAAGCTGTGGTAAAGCGTCGACATGGTGTACAGCAGCACCATGCTCAGCCCAAATACCGCAAAGCTGGTGATCATCCACGGGTCTCGGCTATCGATACTCACCGTGAGCAGGGCCCCAAGGCCCATGAGAGCAAAAGCGGTTCCGACCAGGTGCGAGATGCTGTTGAGCCGCTCACCGTGATACATCGCGGTCTTCCTTTTCCGTGCCGAAACGATCGAGCGGTCTCATCATACGCGCAAGTCTTTGCGCCGTATGCAGCTTTCTGCGCCCGCCGGACTCACGTGCGTAAGATGCTGTAACCATCGAACACGCGGAACGTAATGCTGTTGGGCCCTCGTGCTAGGAATTACTTGAAATGAAGTCGGTAAACCGTTTCTGGATGATTGTTGTAACGGGCATTTTGGCGGCAGTGGCGGCGACTTCCGTCTCAGCTCAGAAGGACACGCTGTTCGACACCATTCTGGCGATGGATCAAAAACTGTTCACGGCGTTCAACAACCGGGACATCGAGACCACCCGCGAGATCTTTGACCCTGACCTCGAATTTTTTCACGATACCGAAGGCCTGATTGATTACTCCCAGGCGATCAAAAACTCCGAGAGCCTCTTTGCGGCCAACACCGGCCTCAAGCGCGAGCTTTTGCACAACACGATGGAGGTGCATCCGGTCCCGGGCTATGGCGCCATTCAGGTTGGCGAGCACCGGTTTTGCCATCCGGAGGGTGACGTCATGGATTGCGGCACCTTCAAGTTTCTTCACGTTTGGAAGTTTGCTGACGACCGGTGGACCGTCACCCGGGTTGCCAGCTACGGGCACTAGCCCGCGACTACGGAAGGTACAGCTCGCTGCCAGGCCGCTCGACGACCGGCGCCTTCTTGACGAGTAGCGCCTTGATCTCATCCCAGTGTTCCGGCGGGATGCCCAGCCAAACTTCGTCCTGTCCTCGACGCTCGATTTTCATCGTGTCGTGGAGGCCGGTTTTCCGGCTGATGAACACGCTGATTTCTTCGATCTCGTCGAAGGGAACCTGGATGACCCGATTTAACGTGATATCGACGATCTTCGACTCGCTGATGATGAACTGCGCCACCAGCGTTCCCAGCCCTGCGTAGAGGAGCAGCGACCCGCCAAGCAGCATGACCAGACCGGCAACGATCACCCTAACCGCTCCGAACTCCGCAGGCTGGAAGATCACCCAAAGGCACAGGGCAGCGAGGGCAGCAGCGCCGAAAACCGCCACCCAGCCCGCTAGGTGCGGCTCGGCGAAAACCCGGTCGCCGGGCTGGATTTCATAGTCTTCGTCAGCGTCACGCGGCTGCTGCGCCTGACTCGCCTCAGATTTTTTGGTCACACGGCGTTCTCGTTACTCCGACTGGGGCGCGGTGCCGGTAATCCGCGGCCGTTTCGCTCGCCACGCAGCAAGCTGAGCCTCTACCGCTTCGGCGCGCAGCAGTTGCGGCTCGGACGGCGTCAGGTCCTGATCCTCTTCCCACTCAGCGACCTTTTCCCGGGCAAGCTCGAAGGCTTCCACAAGCGACTCAGTGTCGCTCAGAGACTCGGCCAGGAACGCCCGGCCAAAATCGGTCATCTCGTTTTCGTCGGCGCAGCCGAAGGAGTTTCGGTCGGCACGAGCGGAGGTCATCACCAGGGTCTTGCCGTCGTCCAGGTGAGGAATAAACCCACCGGAATAGCAGGCCGCCACGATGACCACCTTATGCTCGATATTCACCTCGCGGAGCATCTCACCCAGCTCCGCTGCGGGCAGATCGGGCAACCGCATGCCGCGCTGCGCCAGCGACAGCTCGTGATCGCTGCTGCCGTGGCTGGTCAGGTACAGCAGCAGAATGTCCTGCTCCCGATCCATCTTGCCCGCCACCGCCTCCAGCGTCCACCTGAGGCTGGACCGGGTCGCCATCGGCAGCCGCTCGACCGAGGTGCGGCTATTCGCGAGCGTGACCAGCCGATCCGCTACCTGCCACTCGCTACCGTAGAGTTCACCGGCGAACTCGACCTCGCGACGGAACACCTCCTGCCGACCGTCGCCCGCTACCTGCACGATAAACAGATCGATTTCGTCAGGCCGCTCCGCTGGAACAGCACTTAGCGCCTGCTCAAGCAGCGTTTCCTGCAGGTAGAGGCTTTTTTCCGCGAGCAGCTCGGCGGGATCGGGACCTGCCATGCTGTGACCGGGCGTCATGTCATCGACGAGGGCCACCGCCGTTTCGGCCAGCGAATCCAGCCAGCTCGGCGCGGGCCCGTCGTAATCCCCGTATGAAAACTGCCCCTCACTGACGGTACCGTCAGCGGCGGTCAGCCGGCCGATGCCGTGATAAGCGTAGTAACCGTCGAAACCACCCTCGTAAGTGCCACCGTCACTTCGCTCGTGCGTTCCGTACATCAGATAACCGTTCTCAAAGTTGCCACTGTAGGTACCGGCTTCCGACACGTAGGAACCCTTGCCGGTAATAATCCAGTTGGTATAGGTGCCTTCGTAGTAGTCTCCGTTCGGCAGCGTCCAGCGTCCGGCCACAAATCCCTGGTCCCCAAAGGTCCCGCGATAGACCGCTCCATCAGGCGTGCGCATTTCGCCCTCACCGTGCTCTCTGCCCTGAACGAAGGCGCCTTTGTATTCACCACCGTCGCGATAGCTCACCAAACCCTGCCCAGAGTAATGGCCGTAGGCGAACGAACCTCGGTAGGACTCTCCGGAGACGAAGGTCAGCGCCCCCTGACCGCTGGGATAACCGCTGACGAACTGCCCCTGGTAGCGCGAGCCGTCCGCGTATTCGAGCACGCCTTCACCCTCGAGGAGCCCTTTCCGCATTTCTCCAACATATTGATCTCCGCTGGCATAGGCGAACTGGCCTTCGCCATGCATCAGGCCGTTCTTGAACCCGCCCTCATAGCGATCGCCGTTCGCCCAAACCAGCACGCCCTGGCCGTGCAGCCGGTTGTCCCGCAGCTCGCCGTCATAACGGCTTCCGTCGGGCAGATCTACGTTGGCGGCACCCGCTGCGCTAACGATCATCACGGCCGTCAACGTCAGGCGTCGCAGGGGTTTAAGACACCACATGGCGTTTTCTCATCATCGATAGTTCAGGTTGAGATTACCGCCGTTCCATCGGCAGGAAAACCCGATTTTGGTGCCGCTGTGGACCGCGTCACGAACTCGGGACAGCGCACGAGGCTCTGGTAGACTTCAGAGATGGGAAAGAGGAGGGATCGGATTGGCTGCGCCGGCTGACCAAGCGTCCGCTGCGCGTGACGGCGAACCCGGCTTTGCGCCTTCCGAAGCATCCGGCGCCGAGATCCCGCTCATTGCCTGCCATGAATGCGACGCCATCTATCGTCGTGAGCCGATCGCTCCCGGTGCCAAAGCCACCTGCAAACGCTGCGGCGCGCTGCTCTACCGGGGCGTTCCAGCGTCGCTCGACCGTTCACTGGCCCTCTATCTGGCTTCGCTGGTACTGCTGCTTATCGCCAACACGTTTCCTTTTCTTGCGCTGAAGGTTGGCGGTATTGTTGAGGAGGACCACGTCATTGGCGGTGGTCTGGCGCTGGTGGATTTTGGCATGGCGGAGCTTGGGCTCGTGGTGTTCCTTACCAGCATCGCTTTCCCATTTGTAACGATCGCGGGCACGCTGTATCTGCTGATCGCGAGCCGGCTGGACGTGGTGGCCCCAGGTATGCGGCTCGTCTACCGCGTTGTCAACGCGCTCGGGTCGTGGAGCCTCATCGGCGTCTTTCTGCTGGGCACGCTGATCGCCATCGTGAAGCTCAAGGATCTCGCGACCGTCGTACCGGGGCCAGGCCTTTACGCACTCTTTGCGCTGGTGGTGGTCTACGCGGCGGCGCGAACCGGCTTTGACCCGGAAGTGATCTGGCGACCGCTGCGCCTGCGTCGGCTGACCGAAGCCGACCTGCCCGCAGCCGGCCGGGTACTACACTGTCACAGCTGTGGCCTGCTCAATCGCGCCTCGCAGCACCCCCACCCTCAGTGCGCTCGATGTCATGCACCCCTGCACCCTCGGCTCGCCAACAGCGTGCAGCGCACCTGGGCCCTGATGGCCGCGGCGGTGGTGATGCTCATTCCGGCTAACCTGCTGCCGGTGATGACCTTCAAAAAGCTGGGTCAGGGAGAGCCCAGCACCATCCTGGGCGGCGTGGTGCATCTGGTGGAGGACGGCGCCTGGGGGCTGGGGCTCATCGTCTTTTTTGCCAGCGTCGCCGTGCCTGTCGCAAAGCTGGTCTCGCTGAGCCTGCTGCTGCGCTCGATCCGGTCGGGCGCGACCTGGCGACCAAAAGACCGCACGGCGCTGTATCGTGCCACCGAAATGATTGGCGCCTGGTCGATGATCGACGTGTTCCTGGTAGCGCTGCTTGCCGGTCTGGTCAGTCTGGGTCTGGTAGCTTCGATCGAACCCGGTCTGGGCGTCACTTTTTTTGGCGCCGCCGTCATCCTGACTATGTTTGCTGCCCACAGCTTTGACCCCCGGCTGATCTGGGATCACGCTGACCTGAACCCTCAGCCGAATGGATCGACTCAGGCCGCGGCGGAACCGGCAGCATGAACGATCAGCCGCCCGTCGCTTCACCGGAAGTCAGCCAAAGCTCAGGTTTCTCGATGGTGTGGCTCATACCGATCGTCACGCTGGCGGTGGGTGGCTGGCTGATCGTCAAAACGCTCACCGAACAGGGCCCCACCGCAACCGTCAGTTTCCGAACGGCGGCCGGCATTGAGGTCGGCAAGACCCGGGTCAAGTACAAGAGCGTGGATATCGGGATGGTCGAGGATGTTCAGTTTGCCGACGACTTCGGTAACATCATCGCCAATCTGCGGTTGAACAAGGGGCTCGACGATTTTCTTCGGCGCAACACGCGCTTCTGGGTCGTCAGGCCCCAGCTCAGCGTGCGCGGCGCCTCCGGGCTCGAAACGCTGCTATCCGGCGCCTACATCGAAATCGACCCTGGGCCTGGTTCGCGACAGCGACACTTTGTCGGCCTCGAACGCCAACCCCTGATCAGCGCCGAAGACGAAGGCTCCCGGATCACGCTGATCTCCGACGCACTCGGATCGGTCGACACGGGGTCACCCATTTATTACCAGGGCCTGCTGGCTGGTGAGGTACTCGGCTATGACCTGGCCAGCGATGCGCAGAGCGTCTACGTGCACGCGTTTGTCCGCGACCCTTACAACCAGCTCATCCGCGGCAACACGCGTTTTTGGAACGTCAGCGGCCTGGACATCTCGCTCGGCGCTGACGGGCTGGAGGTACGTACCGCTTCGGTCCAGTCGCTCCTGTTTGGTGGGATCGCCTTTGAGACGCCCAACACCACCGAGCCCGTTCCCGAAAACATCTCCGACCTGGTCTTTACGCTATATCCCGATTTTCAGGCCATCGCGGAGGGCGCTTACGCCCGGCGCCTGCGCTACGTGCTCTACTTCGACAGCTCGGTGCGGGGGCTCAACGCCGGCGCTCCCGTGGAGCTCAAGGGGATTCGCGTCGGCAGCGTTCACGATGTGCGCCTGGAGTTCAACGCGGACGACACCAGCTTCCTGATCCCGGTGATCATCGAGCTGGAGCCCGATCGCATTGTCGGCCAGCAGAATCTCGAGCAGGCGCCCGAGAACATCCTGTCCACGCTGGTTGAGCGCGGCCTGCGGGCGCGGCTCCAGACCGGCAGCCTGCTCACCGGGCAGCTTTTTGTCGAGCTCAACATGTATGACGAGGCGCCGCTGGATCTGCGCGGTGACGGCAAACAGCCTTACCCCGAACTGCCCACCATCGCCGGCAGCTTTGAGGCGATCACCGCCACGGTCGACCGCTTTATTGCGCAGCTCGATTCCGTCGATCTCGAAGCGATGGCGGAAAATCTGAACGGCATCCTGGCGGGCGCCAACAGTCTGATCAACACGGACATCGGTGGTGACGTGGCCACCGATCTACAGGCCTCGATCCGGTCACTGCGCAACGTGCTGAAGGACCTCGATGCCGGCAACCTGGATCAGACGCTCAGCGCCGCAAACACGGCGCTGGTGCAGCTGGACGAGGCGCTCAAGCTGACGAGCGACGTGCTGACGCCGTCCTCGCCGCTTCAGTACAACCTGACGCAGCTCACCGCGGAGCTCGAAGAAACCGCGCGCTCCATCCGCAACCTGATGGACCTGCTCCAGCGCCAGCCCAGCTCGCTGCTGTTCGGCAAGGACAATGATTCGGAGTCAGACCCATGATCACTGCTGCCTGTATCCGATCTACCCGACTGTTTGCCGCGACGCTTGCCCTGGCGCTTACCCTTTCCGGCTGCGCCGGTGGCGGTGGCGCGCCGACGCGTTACTACATCATTGGTCCGATCGAGGCTGATGCGCTCAGCCCAGGCGATGCGCCGCCCGCGGTACAGATCATCGGGCTGGACCTGCCCCAGTACCTGGAACGAGTCCAAATCGCCACCCAGGCGGCTCCGAACCGAATGCACTTTTCGGAGGGCCACCAGTGGAGTGAGAATCTGCGCAAAAACCTCCTGCGCACGCTGTCCCGCAACCTCTCGCGGCTGCTCGGCAGCCCAAGCATCGGCGCGCCCGGGGCGCGGAGCGCCAGCGCACCCGATTACCGTGTGCGGGTCACCGTCACGCAGTTTGAGCGCGATGTGGCCGGCACCGTGCGTCTCGACGCCAGCTGGCAGATTCTGGACGCTGGCGGCGCTCAGGCAGTGCGCAGCTTTCAGTCGCAGCTCAGCTCGGCCAGCACGGTCAAAGCGGGCGATTACGACGCGATTGTTGCGTCCATGCAGAGCCTGTTTGGCGAGCTGTCCGTCGCGATCGCGCGGCAGGTTGTCACTTTGGATGACGGTACGTGATCCGGTCTCGCCCCATCATTTTTCTGAAGGCCCTTGTGCTGGCCGGCTGGTTGGCGCCAGCTGCTCCGCTCGGTGCGCAGCCGGAGATGTCATCCGCGGCGGTTGCCGCCGCGGCGCCCGCCGAGTCCCCGATGGCCAACGCCTCGGGGCGGGACTTGATGGACGCCGTGTACGGCCGGCACCAGCGCTATCCGCACGTTTATGAGGAGCAGTCGATGGTGCTGGTGGACCGTCACGGTCGCCGCGAAACTCGGCGCCTGACGCTCTACTCGCGGCTCGAAGCGGACGGCAGCGTGAGGGTCCTGCTGCGCTTTACCGACCCCAGCGAACTGCTCGGCATGGCCCTGCTGGCAACGCTGTATCCCGACGGCACGTCAAAGCGCCAGGTGTTTCTGCCGGCGCTGGGGCGACAGCTGATCAGCAACAATTCGCTGAAAGGCGAAGACTTTGCGATCACGGATCCGCATTTTCTCGGAACCGATTTTTCGATCGAGAATCTCGCCGGAGAGAATCTCGACCACTACCGCTACGAGCGTCGCCGCGACGTGCTCATGGATCAGGCGGAGTATTACGTGGTCGACGCGTTCGACCCGGGCGTCGACCGCGCCACCGCGGCGCCGCTGCGGCGCCATTTCATCATCAAGGAAGGGCTTTTCATCACCCGCACCGACCACTTCGCCGCCAACGGCGCGGTCGAGTCGCGCCACACTCACCACGACCTGGTGGTGGTCAACGGCGAGACGTGGCGCGCCAACATGATGCTGATGAACAACCTGCGCGAGGTGCACCAGACGATTATCAAGGTCGACCAGCGCGTGTTCTCGCCGGACTACGTGCCCGATGAGGTGTTTACGGCCGACTGGATCTTCGCCAACGCGCCGGCGGTCGATGAGGAAGCGACGGAGCCTGCTGATGACGCGGCCGACGCCGCCGAAACGCTAGAGGTGGACGCGTGATCAACGCGCTGTTCACGCTCGGCTTCCGGCGCCCGCTGTGGGTGGTGGCGCTGGTGACCGCCGTCACCGTCCTCGCAGCGATGGGACTACCGAAGCTGGAGATCGACACCAGTTTCGGGAATCTGATCCCCGAAAATGATCCTGCCCGCGTCGCCTACCAGCAGGTGATGGAGGAGTTTGGGTCGGACAACCTGACCATCGTGTATGCCTCAGACAGTAACCTCTGGACGCCGGAGGGCCTTCAGCGCCTGAATGAGCTTCAGCTTGCGCTCGAACGAATCGAGGACGTCGAGCGGGTAGACAGCGTTTTCAGCCTGCGCGCGATCCGCGGCATTGAGCCCGATGATCAGAACGCCCGGACCGTATCCCAGATCGAATCGATGCCGGTACTCGCCGACGTGCCGAAGACGCTGGCGGATGCCGAGGCAGCGCGCGACCGAGCTCTGGCGAACCCGCTTTACCTCGGCAACTTCCTGTCGACCGACGGTACCGCCACCGCCCTGCTGGTATCGGTCGGCGATAACAACGATCGGCCGGACTTTGACCAGACGCTCAACGATGCGCTCGAGGCGGCCCTGGCGCCGTTTCGGGGCGATTTTGACGGCCTGTTCCAGGTAGGCCCGCCGCGGATTCAGTCGGAGCTCGCCGCGAGCCTGAGCGGAGACTTCCGCCTCCTGGCGCCCCTGTCAGCCGCGGCGCTGGTGCTGGCGATGGTGGTGTTTCTGCGCAGCTCCGTGGCGGCGATGGTGCCGCTGGTGACGTCCGCACTGTCGATCATCTGGACTTTTGGTCTGCTCGGCTGGCTCGGTGTGCCGATGAATATGCTGAGCGCGATGATCCCGTCGCTCATCATCGCCATCGGCTCCACCGAAGACACTCACCTGATTGCGGCCTACTTTCGCGGGCTCGCCGAGAACCGAAAACAGGAGCCCAACCAGGCCCGTCGCACCGCGATTCGCTACCTCGCGAGCCACGCCGGGCTGGCGCTGATTTTGACGGTGATCACCACCACGCTCGGTTTTGCGGCCAACCTGTTCAGCGACATCGGTCTGATCAAACAGTTTTCGATTGCCGCGACCGTCGCGATGGTCGCCAACGGCATCGTTACCGTGCTGGTCGTGCCGCCGCTGCTGTCGCAGCTCGGCCCTGCCCGACTGCCGCGGGCTTTTATCGCCGAGGCGGAGGCCAAAGCGCAGCAGCGGCCCGCTGCCCATCTGTCGGGACGGATCGTCAATCTGTTTCGCCAATCGCAGCGCCGGTTCCCCATCGGCATCCTGCTGATCACCGCGGGGCTTGTGATCTTTTTTCTTTACGAAGCGTCCAAGCTCTACGTCACCAACGATCCGCTGTCTTATTTCCCCAGCGATCGGCCGCTGGTTCAGGACACGCGCCGCATCAGCAGCGAACTTGCCGGCGTTCGGGTGTTTTTTGTCACGCTGAAAGCCGATTCCGACCGGGCGTTTCTGGAGCCGGACAACGTCCGAAAGCTCGCGGAGATCCAGGAGTTTGCGCGGGCTCAGGATGCCTACGACCGCAGCCTGTCGCTCGCTGATCACCTGCGCTACGTCAACGAGCAGTTCCGGGGCCGCTTCGCCAGCAGCGACCTGCCCGAAACGCGTGCGCTGATCGCCCAGTACCTGCTTTTTTTCCACCGCAGCGAACTGGAAAGTTACGTCAGCCACGACTATCGCCGCGCCAACATCCTCGTGCGCCATTCCATCAGCGACTCCCATACGCTCAACGAATACGTTCGGGAGCTCGAGGACGCGCTCGGCACAATTACGGGGCCGGGGATCCAGGCCGACATCGTCGGCGAAAACCTCATGGTTAATCAGGCCGCCGAAAGCCTGATGGTGGCGCAGCTCAAGGCGCTGGCGCTGCTGCTGCTGCTGATCTTCATCTTGATGTCGATCATGTTCACCTCCTTCAAGGGTGGCGCCCTGGCGCTGGTGCCCGCGATCATTCCCATCGCGCTGATGTTCGGCATCATGGGGCTGCTGAACATCCCGCTGAATCCAGGTACCGCCATGGTGGCGGTGATCGCCGTGGGAATTGCGGTAGACGGCACCATCCACCTGCTGGCGCGCTACAACGAACGCTGCCGCAAAACCTCTGACTACGTGCAGGCTGTCCACGACTCCATGGACGATGTGGCCACGCCCCTCATCAGCTCCAGCCTGGCGCTGGCCCTGGGCTTTGGGATGCTGCTCTTTTCCAACTTTACCGTTGTGGCCCAGTTCGGCGCCCTGGCCGCAGCTACGATGCTGATTTCCATTGTCGCCAACCTGCTGGTCACCCCGATCCTGATGACCCGAATTCGGCTGGTTGGGCTCTATCAGATCCTCTCGATGCGGGTCGACCGCGAGGTGCTCGACCGCAGCACGCTGTTCAGCGGCATGTCCGGCTACCAGCGCCGCAAAGCCATTCTGATCTCGGAAATGCACGAGGTCGAAGCCGGTGAGCTGCTGGTGGAGCAAGGGGTGGTCGGCCGCAGCATGTATCTGATCCTGGAAGGGGAGGCTGAGGTGATTCGGCGGGACGGCGGCAGCAGCCGAACGCTGGCGATGCTGAAACCCGGAGAGATCTTCGGTGAGATCGGCTACATCCGCGCGGTGGAGCGTACCGCGGACGTGCGGGCGCGCACCCCGGTGACGGTGCTGCGCTTTCAGTTCGACCGAATGCAGAAAGACCTCAAGTTCTTCCCCACGATTGTCGCGAACCTCAACTTCAACATCAGCGCCATTCTGGGCGAGCGATTGGCCGACACGCTCGATCACGGCAACCCCGGCTGACACGCCTGCAGCGCACGATAAGGGCCCTGCCCTATACTGGCGGAGAACCGAACGGATGAGACCCACCTTATGAGCCAAAAGCTGTCGCGCCGAAGCGTTCTCTCCATCCTCGGATCAACGCCGGGACTGGCGGCGTTGCCCTCTCACGCTCAGGAGAGCCAGTCTCCGGTCTGGGACCTGCTGGTAGTCGGCGGCGGGAACGCCGGGATGCCGGCCGCCATCTTCGCCGCCGAGCGAGGCGCCCGGGTGCTGATCATCGATGCAGCGACCCAGCTAGGTGGCACGCTCTGGCTGTCATCAGGCCAGATGAGCGCAGCCGGCACTCAGCTGCAGGCGAGCAAAGGGATCGAAGATTCCCCCCAATTGCACTACGATGACATCATGCGCATCAGCGAGGGGACGGCAGACCCCGACCTGGTTCGGCTCGCGGTGTTCAACGCCGCGGCGACCTTCGACTGGCTGATGGACCACGGGCTCGATGTGCACGATGAACATCCCGTCACCGGCACCAATCACGAGCCCTACAGCCAGGCCCGCTACGCCTGGGGCAAAGATCAGGGACGGTCCATCATTCGCGTTCTCAACGAACAGCTTCAGCCACATATCGACGCCGGTCGAGTATCGGTCAGCCTGCGGACGGAAGTGACCGAGCTGCTCCTGACGCCTGACGGAGCGGTGACGGGAGTGATCGTACGCAACGAAGCCGGCGAGATGGTTCAGCACTCTGCACGCCATACGCTGCTGGCCTGCGGCGGTTATACGGCCAACGAAGACATGTTCCTGCAGCTCGAAGGCGCGCGCGACTTTGCTGATGTGACCTACCCCTACAGCCAGGGCGCAGGCATCACGCTGGCGTTAGCCGCCGGCGGCTACGTCCGCGGCGGCGAACACCACCTGCCGCTGTTTGGCGCTGTGCTGGCCAGCGACAGCTATCCAGCCCGCATGATCGGCACCGTGCGACCCTGGCCGCCGGCCCGCCCACCCTGGGAGATCTATGTCAACGCTCACGGCCAGCGATTCCTGCGCGAGGATATCCCCAGCCACCATGCCCATGAAAACGCCCTGCTCGAGCAGCCCGAGGAACGGTGCTGGGTGATCTTTGACGAGGCCATCTTTGCGCGTGCCCCTCAGCTCGTACGCGGCTCGTTTGCAGGGCCGCTCGACGCCGAGGACATCCGTCTGGCCTTCGATAGCCGGATGGCGATGTTTTACAAGGCGGACTCGATCGAACAGCTTGCTAAAGCCGCGGGGATCGACGCCGCGGGCCTTGCCGCTACCGTTGCCGACTACAACCGCGGTCAGGCTGACGGCCGCGACAGCCTGGGCCGGCAGCACCTGCCGCTGCCTATTGCCGAACCCCCGTTCTACGCCGTGCAGCTACAAAGCTGGCTGCTGACCTCGTTTGCCGGGGTCGCGGTCGACGATCGGCTGCGAGTGATTCGTGAAGACGGCTCACCCGTCGCCAATCTCTATGCGGCCGGCGAGCTGCTTGGCTCAGGCCAGTTCAACGGCCGGTCCTACTGCGGCGGCATGCTGGTGACGCCCGCGTTGACCTTTGGACGGCTGCTGGGTGAGAAACTGCTGGATTTTGCCTAGAACGAGGTTAGCTGGCAGCCGCTAAGCCTTCAGAAAAGCCGCAACGGCATCCGCCCAGGCCTCGGGTTGCTGATCGACGATATCCACGCCGCCACCGTCGAGCTCCGCAAACGCAAAGTCCGGCCGCAGCTGCCTGGCTTCGTGCGCCTCCTCGTTGATCACATCACCGGTATTCGTGAGGATCAGGGTATCGTGCTTTACCTTTCTCATCGCCGCCGCGTGATCGTAGATAAACGCCGCATGGTGACCGATCCAGAAGGGCGCGTAGCCCTGGAATTTCTCCACCGCGTAGCGCGTAATGGTCTTCGGGTCGGCGCCCTCTCCATACATCCGGAAGCGCGTGGCAAACGAGGCCTGCAGGTGACTGCCATCACCGAGGTAGCGGAAATCGATCTCCCGCTCCTGCAGGCCTTCGAGGTATTCCTGGCGCTGGGCGTCATCGACCGGCAGCGGCCCGTTGACGATCAGACGACGCACCCGGGCCGGGAACTGAAGCGCCACTTCCGTTGCCACCATCGCGCCCGTGTGATGCCCGAGCACGTCCGCCTGCGCAAGCTCGAGATGATCGAGCACCGCGGGAATCACGCCCGCCCAGTCTTCGATGGTCGGCACAAACGGTGCCGGGTCCGACTCGCCAAAGCCTGGCGTATCAACACCGATCGCGCGGATTCCCCGCCGGTGAAGCGGCTCGTAGACGTTGCTGAACTGCCGTGAGGTTTGCGGCGCCTGGTGGCAAAGCACCAGCGGCAAGCCGGCGCCCGTATCCCGGAAGTGCACCTGGCCATACGGCCCGTCGGCATAGCCGCGACGCGGGACAAACGGGGCATCCATGGGGCCGGACCGCAGCGCGTAGGGATTGAGCTCTGCCCGCGTCTTGCGCGGCTCTGCCCGCGCCGGCAGTGCGTTGGCCAAGATGGCGGCGCCCGCGGCGGCGGTGCCAAGCAGCAGCTGGCGACGGGTCGTTTCAACCATGAGCTTTTCTCCTAGCGGCCAGCTGTCTCCAGCCGCTGTCCGCGTTGTACAGAAATGCTGTCGCGCGCCAGCGCGCCAAAATCGGCGCGGCCGCATCTCCCAGACACAGCACAACCTTGGTTAACGCATCAGCGATCATGCAGTCTTCCGACAGCACCGAGACAAAAATCGGTTTGCTGAGGGGGTCGGCGGCGGCGGCCGTCATAGTGCGGACCGGCTTTCGCGCTTTCGCGTATCTCACCGCCCGAACCCGTGCAGCTGCTCGCCAGGCTCCCGCCGGATAGCTGGATGGTCGCCGCCTGATCGTTGCGTTGGCCCGGGACATCGAGCGTGACCGAGGCCGTCAGCGTATCACTCACCCGACAGTCGCCGCCGGCATTCACCAGGCACGCCTTCACCTCGCTGGCCAGGCATCGGTGCAGCGCCCGATCAACAGCATAACCCTTGGCGATTCCGCCCAGGTCAAGCCAGAGCGGACGGCGGAACGACACCGTGTCATCTGTGAGGATTTCGATGTCCCGCCAGGAGGCATCGGGGTCCGGTGGATCGGAAGACGCCGGGCGCGGCAGGTGGCCGTCGCTGACCAGCTCCGCGGCCGTCGTGCAATCGAAATACCCCTGGGACTGGCGCGACAGTTCACACGCCGCGCGGACGACTTTGACCGTTCGGGGATCCACTGTCACAACCTCCCGCGCCGCGCGCCGATTGAGTCGGGATACGTCGCTGTCCGGGAGATGAAAGCTCATCAGTTGATGGATGTTCTGAATCTCGGCAAAGGCTGCCTGCACCGCCGCCTCACCCGCGTTGCGTTGCTCTGCCCGGCAGGCGATTTCGACTCGAGTTCCGAGATGCAGCTCCAGCCAACCGACCGTCGGCATGGGCGAATGGTGCCTGGCGACCGCTACGCCGTCAGTCCGCATCAGGCAGATAGCGTGCGTGGATGGCGAGCAGCTTCTTGACGCCCTCAGCCACGTGGGTGGTCGACAGCGTGGCGCCAGAAACGATCGGAACAACGTCCTCCGGCATCCAGCGCCCGTGGGTCGCTTTCGCCATCTGGCCGAGCCATTCATCGGTGTAGAGGCTGTCGCAGTAGCCTTCTTCGCACGTCAGGACCTCAAGCCCGGAGATCCGCCCCTGCGTGTCGACCCCAAGCAGATAGGTCACCACGTCATTGAGTCCGTAGACCTGGTCGAGGAACAGCCAGCCGCCCGACTCGGCCCGCCAGGCCTTTACCTGCGGTCGGATCGAAGGAACCTGATACTGGTGTTTGAGCTTGGCGTAGTCCTGCGAACTGAGTTTGAAGTCCGCAGGCGTGAGCGCCTCGTTGGGATAAATGCGCGCGATGCCCTGCTCCAGCGTTTGGAACTGGTCGGCGCCGGCCACGGCGCTTGCGCCAAGCGCCACCGCCGGCGCGAGCAGGAAGCGAAACTTCACCGCGCCCTTAGGATCGTTTTACTAGACGCGAACGAAATGCCGAATCCCAAATCCCCGGATCACGGGTTTAGCCTTAGCGACCTCGTTGAAGCCCCGGGCCTGGATTTCTGCATTGAAATCCATCTCGTGGTACTCCAGCGACCAGCGCTCGTTGTTCCAGCGGTGGTCCCACCAGCGTCCGAACAGCGCCCGAGGAATCATCTGTTTGCCGCCGGAGATGAAATCGACGGGATAGTAGACGCCGCCTGGGCGTGTCACGCGCTGCGCTTCCGCAATCACCTGGTGCGACACTTTTGCCGGCATTTCGTGATGGGCGATAAAGCTGGTGACAATGTCGAAATAGCCGGCCGGGAAACCCATGTCCTCCGCCAGCCGCTGCACGTAGTTCACGTCAAAGCCCAGCCGCGCGGCACGCATGTGGCCGTAGCGGACCATCGGCCCGCCGACGTCCAGCCCCCACACCTCAGCGTCGGGAAAACGCTCTTTGAGCGCCAGCGAAAACTGGCCGATGCCGCAGCCGTAATCGAGGATGCGCTTCACCTTGCCGTCAGCGGGCATGGGGATGTTCTCAGCAGCCCCGCGATGGATCTGGTCCTGATTGTTGTGACCTCGGCCGCCAAAATAAAAACTGTTGGTGCCGTAGTGATACATGTGGCCGGCAAACGGGTCACCCACGTAGCCACCCGGCTGAATGTGAATCTGGTGGCTGGCGTGTTCCGGAATCTGCAGCTGCGGATTCAGCTCGAGCGTGCCAGGCCCGCTGCGGTCGGCCGCCTCCATTTCCGACAGGTAGCGGTCGGCGTTGGCGTGGAGGTAGTGCTGGAGGTTCTGCCAGGTCAGGCGCTGATTCGCAATCCAGGTATGCGGCGAGATATTGATCGCCGGCTCATCCTCGATAAGCTTTAGTAACCCTTTCATATCGACCTTCACGGTCGGGTCGATCCCCTCGCGCTCGAGCAGGCGATCCAGCGCCGCATAGGCGTTGGCGCGGATCGTCTTCCGGTGCATGTCGCGGAAGCCCTTGGTGAAGTCCTGGCGACTCTCGGCGTCGAACGAGCCGAGCCGCTGGTGGCGCCCGTCTCCCCCGCGGGGTGCAAAAAAGGATTCG
>JBCDKA010000032.1:0-32605 GCA_038747195.1 Pseudomonadota bacterium | reverse complement strand
GCCGCTGCTCGCGGACTCCCACTTTGTCAGCAAGGCGGCGGCTGACAAGGCACATACCATCAACACCTGTATCGCCTGTAACCAGGCCTGCCTGGATCACACGTTCAAAAACCAGCGCGCGAGCTGCCTGGTGAATCCGCGGGCCTGTCACGAGCTTGATCTCAAGATCTCCGCCGCAGGCAGGCCGAAACGCGTTGCGGTGGTGGGTGCCGGTCCGGCGGGGCTGGCCTGCGCGGCGACGGCCGCTGAGCGCGGGCACGAAGTGGTCCTGTTCGAGGCCTCAGAGGCGATCGGCGGGCAGTTCAACATGGCCCGCCAGATTCCCGGCAAAGAAGAGTTTTCTGAGACGCTGCGATATTTTCAGCACCGTCTTCGCGATGCCGGCGTCAAGCTGCGAACCGGCCAGCGTGCAACCGCTGAACAGCTGGTCGGCAGCGAATACGATGAGGTGGTGCTCGCCACCGGCGTGCTGCCGCGAACCCCGGACATCCCGGGTCTCGACCATCCGAGCGTCCTGTCTTATCTGGACGTGCTGTCGGCCCATGTGCCGGTCGGCAAGCGGGTGGCCATCATCGGTGCGGGCGGTATCGGCTTTGACGTGGCTGAGTATCTGCTTCACGAAGATCCAGCTGAGGCGGGTACGCCGGAGCAATTCTTTCGAAGCTGGGGCATCGATCCAACCTTCGAGACTCGCGGCTCAGTGGCGGGTCTTGAGCGAGGGCTTGAGGAAGCTCCGCGCGAGATCTGGCTGCTGCAGCGTCGGACCAGCAAACCGGGCGCCACGTTGGGGAAAACTACCGGCTGGATCCATCGTCGAAATCTAGCGGACCATGGGGTCAAGATGCTGAACGGCGTCAGCTACCGGCGCGTTTCCGACGAGGGGCTGGAGATTTCCATCGGCGAGGGTAAGCCGCAGACCTTGGCGGTCGACAACGTTGTGGTCTGCGCCGGTCAGCTGCCGCGCCGCGATCTGCAGACTGCGCTGGAGGCCGGCGGCGTGAATGCTCATTTGATTGGTGGGGCCAGCAAGGCGGCTGAGCTGGACGCCAAACGGGCGATCAAAGAGGGGACGCTGCTCGCTGCATCCTTCTGATGCCTGGCATTTGAGGGGGCGAGCTTAGCGCTCGTTGGTGTGGTCGAAATAGTTCGCGACTTCCGGCGGTCAGTTGCGCTGCGGCGCGAGCTTGCTATGCTTTTCGGGGACGATGATAGTCCCCATCAGCCTTTAAACACCGACGACTAAGGAACCCCTTCATGACGGATCATGAGCCCAGCTCAGGCACCTCTTTAGATTCTTCTTCATCCGATGCGCTTGAGCGCCAGGCCAACCAGTGGGGGATGTTTATCCATTTCGGCATTCTGGCCGGTTTTGTTGTTCCGTTTGCTGGCCTGGTTGTGCCGATCGTCCTGTGGCAAATGAAAAAGGACGAACTGCCGCGCGTTGATGCCCACGGCAAGGTGGTGGTGAACTGGATGCTCAGCAGCCTGATCTATGGCCTGGTCTGCGGGGTACTGACGCTGATTCTGATTGGCGCGCTCGGCTTCCTCGCGCTGGGAATCGCCACCGTGATCTTTGCCATCGTCGGGGGAATCAAAGCCAACGACGGGGAGATCTGGGAATACCCGGCCTCTATTCGTTTCCTGAAGTAACGGTCATCCCGCGCGGGCGGGGTCCTCAGGCGGCGAACTGCAGGCTCGCCAGGTGAGCGTATAGCTCGGACTCGCGGGTGAGCGAATCGTGTGTTCCCTGTGCCACAATCTTGCCGTTATCCATCACGAGAATTCGGTCAGCCTGGCGCACGGTAGCCAGGCGGTGCGCGATGATCAGGGTGGTTCGTCCTTCCATGACCGCGTCCAGCGCCTGCTGCACGACACGCTCGCTCTCGGCATCCAGGGCGCTGGTCGCTTCGTCGAGCAGCAGTACCGGCGGGTCGGTGAGCAGCGCCCGGGCGATCGCAATGCGTTGCGCCTGGCCGCCCGATAGCCGGACGCCGCGCTCGCCCAGGAATGTGTCGTACCCTTCTTTCAGATCCGTGATGAAGTCATGGGCAAACGCTGAACGGGCCGCTTCCTCGACCTGCTCCCGGCTTGCGTCCGGATTGCCGTAACGGATGTTTTCCAGAGCGTTGCTGGAAAACATCGTCACATCCTGGGCGACGAGTGCCAGCTGGCGGCGGTAGGCCAGTAGGTCGAGCTCGCTGATCGGGACGCCGTCCAGCAAAAGCTGACCGGCGGTCGGGTCGTAAAATCGCATCAGCAGCTGAAACACGGTGGATTTGCCGGCACCCGAAGGGCCGACGAGCGCCACCTTTTCACCGGGCTCAATGGTCAGCTGGATGTCATCCAGGACACGCCGCTCCAGGCGAGAGGGGTAGGCGAAGCTAAGCTTGTTGAAATCGAGCCGTCCTCGAGCTCTGGGCGCCGCAGGCCGAGGGTTTTCCGGCGAGCGGATCTCCGGCTCCAGCTCCAGCATCTCCAGAATCCGCTCGAGCGCCCCTGCGGCGCGCTGGAGCTCACCGTAAACCTGGGTCAGAGCGCCGGTTGTTGTGGCCGCGATGATGGCGTAGAGCACAAACTGGCTGAGCGTGCCGGCAGACATCGTGCCTTCGATCACCTCCTGAGCCCCGATCCACAGGACGCCGATCATCCCGCCAAACATGAGCCAGACGATCAGGATCCCCATAATGGTCTCGGCGCGGATCCGCTGGCGGGCGATGCCAAAAACCGCCTCCGCGTTATCGCTGAAGCGCTTCGTTTCGCGAGCGTCCTGGGCGTATGACTGCACCGTTTTGATGGCGTTGATCGTTTCCGTCGCCGTGGCGGACATATCCGCGATCCGATCCTGATTGGCCTTCGACAGGCGTCTGACCCAGCGCCCCATGAACACGATCGGGGCGATGATCAGCGGAATCAGCAGCCCGATCAGCAGCGCCAGCCAGGGGCTGGTGATGATCATCATGGCGCTGGCCCCGAGAAACATCACCGCGGAGCGAAGCGTAATGGAAAACGTGCTGCCGACCACCACCTCAACGAGCGTTGTGTCTGTGTTGATCCGGGACAGCACTTCACCCGTGCGGGTTGTCTCAAAAAACGCTGGCGAAAACGACAGGATTTTCCGATAGACCGCGCGCCGGAGGTCGGCGACCACGCGCTGTCCGATCCAGGAGACCCAGAAGTAGCGGAGGCTGGTGAACAGCCCCATCGCGAGCGCCACGCCCAGGAGCAGCAGAAAGTACCGCGTGATCGCGGACTGCTGTGCGGGATCGAAACCCAGGTCGATCATTTGCCTCACGGCAATCGGCAGGCTCAGCGTGGTGGCAGCGCCCAGCACCAGAAGCGCCAGCGCCAGCAGGAGCTTGGACAGATAAGGCTGAATGAAGGGCCAAAGGCGCTTGAGAATCGCCAGATTTTTTGAGGGTTTTCGGTCTTGATCCGCCAACGGCTGAGTCGCTTATCGATGTTAAGCGCAAATTGTCTCACAGGAGACGTGCACAACTTGTGCGCGCTGAGGCGACGGCGCGCAACGGAGTGAGTGAATCGGCAGGCGCAGGCCTCGGCCTCGCGTGCGGCTGCGAGGCCCGCGTTGGGTCAGTCAGCCGTCGGTCAGGTCCGTGAGCGGCAGCTGGTTATCAGCGATCCATTGCCGCAGGTCGGCCGGCAACGGCGTATCGTCTCGATGCTGCTGATACACCTCCCAGGTGGCCAGAAATCCCTCCCGGTCGGCGTTCCGAGCGTGAAGCCTGAGCTGTTCCCACCAGAATTCAGGGGAGTCGAGCGCGGGCGCCGCTTCGGTCGTGTCCACGACTGCGGTGAGGCCACCGTCGACGGCGCCGGCACCGACGGCAGGTGGTGGCAGGTCCCGCGGCGCGCTGAGCTCCGGCGCGGTCACCAGTGGGTTGGTCCGCGTGGCGCCTGAGGGCAGGTCAGGCTGCACCACCTTAGCGAGCTGAAATACCAGGGTTGTGCACAACGCCAGCGATGCTGCGAGGCTGGCTGGCCAGATCCAGCGACCGCCCGGCGCCGGCCGGTGGGCCCGCTCGCGAATCGTGGCATGGACGGCCGCAGCGGGGCCGCGGGTTTCAGTCTCCTGCGTCAGCGCCTGATACGCCCGGGCAAGTTTCGGGTCCGATTCCAGACGTTCTGCCGCGTCTCCGAGCGGCTTCGGGCTGGCCTCAAAGTTCGTCATAAAGTCCTCCCAGCGCCTTTCTCAAGCGCGCGGTGGCGTAGCGCATCCGGCTTTTAACGGTCTCCCGGCCGCAGCCGCAGATGCTCGCGATTTCCTGGAGCGTGAGGTTTCGCTCCAGGTGCAGCAACACCGTGCTGCGCTGTTCCAGCGGTAGCTCCAGCAACGCTTGATGGAGCGTCTGGGCCACCTGGCGGCGAGTGGGTTCGTCGGTCTGTCGCTGATCTGGAACCGCTTCCGGTTCGGCCAGGGGCAACGAGCGTGACTTTCGATACCAGTCGATGATCCGGTGGTGGGCGATCCGGTAGAGCCAGGTTTGAAACTGTGCCTTGGGCCGATAGCGACGGCGCGCATCAACGACCTTTAGCCAGGTGTCCTGGTAGATTTCCTCTGCCTGCGCCTGGCGTCCGACGTGGCGATAGACAAAACGGAACAACCCTGGTCCGTGGCGGCGATATAGCTGATCGAACGCCGCGCTGTCGCCGGCGGCAAACGCCTGCATGAGCGTCTCGCTGCCGACGCTGTC
This sequence comes from Pseudomonadota bacterium, assembly GCA_038747195.1. Lineage (GTDB taxonomy): Bacteria > Pseudomonadota > Gammaproteobacteria > Xanthomonadales > SZUA-38 > JANQOZ01. Next base: position 27,896 of record JBCDKA010000032.1, on the reverse strand, counting down.
AGCCTCACCGGGGCGCTGGTGCGTTTGCCCGGCGGTGGCAGTCGGGTCGTCGCTCGGTGACGTCTCGCTGCCTTCGCCCAAAGGCCAGCGCGCGCCAACGACACCTTCGGTTCCAGTTATTCCCAAGCTGACGGTCTCCAAGCCCCAGGACACGACAAGTCTCTCGAAAACCTAAACGGCTGATCCAGCGTGATGGGGTTAAACCGCGTTCGGCCTCGCATCATGAGCTTTGCCCGTCTTCCCGCTTCACCTCGGTCACCGTCGAACCTACCTCGCCCTCAGCCAGGCGGGTGATCAGGGCTTGGCCGGGCTTCAGCGCCGTGCTGGAACGGACCACCGCGCCCTCGCTGTCGTAGGTTACGGAATAGCCGCGATTGAGTACCGCGATGGGGCTGACCGCTTTCAGGCCGCGGCTGGCGGTATCGAGTTGACGGGCGTTCAGCTCAAGGTAGCGACTCATGGCCTGCTTAAGCCTGCGCGCCAGGCGTTCAACGTGCTGGCGATCGTTGGCCACGGCCACTGTCGGATTGCGCTGCATCAGTCGGTGGGTGAGGGACCCAATCCGCTCTCGGTAGCGTCGCAGCTGACCTTGCTGCTGCTGTCCCAGCCGCCGCAAGAGCTCGCTGAGACGCTCCCGTCGCCGGTGGATCCGGGCGGCTGGCTGCGCTCGGCCGAGTCGATCAGCCAGTTCTCCCAGCCTCAGCTGGCGCTGCGCCTGGTTTGATTGAAATCGACCAAGGAGCAGCCGGGTCAGCTGGTCAACGCGTCGTTTGAGCTCTGCGCTATCGGGAACCAGCAGCTCCGCGGCTGCTGAGGGTGTGGCAGCGCGCGCGTCAGCGACGAAGTCGGCAATGGAAAAATCCACTTCGTGCCCCACCGCGCTCACCACGGGCACAGGACACGCGGCGATGGCCCTTGCCAGAGCTTCGTCGTTGAAGGCCCAGAGGTCTTCCAGCGATCCGCCGCCGCGGGTCATCAGCACCACGTCGGGGACGAGTGCGGCTGCTGCTCGGAGTGCCTTGATCAGCGCCGGTGGGGCGGACTCACCCTGGACCAGACTCCCGCAGACCGTCACGCGCACCGCGGGAAACCGTCGTTCGAGCACGCTCAGCACGTCCCGCAGCGCGGCACCGGTCGGAGACGTGACCACCGCAAGGTGTTTCGGAAACTTCGGTAAGGAACGCTTTTTGGCCGGATCAAAGAGTCCTTCCGCAGCCAGTCGCTTCTTGAGCGCCTCAAACTGGGCCCTCAGCAGCCCCTCACCCGCTAGCTCAACGGACTCGACGATCAGCTGATATTCACCCCGCGCTTCGTAGAGGCTGACCCGCGCCCGCACCACGATATGCATGCCCGCTGCGAGCTTGACCCCGGCCCGCCGATTGCGGAATAGGGCACATCGCACCTGCGCGCTGGCGTCCTTCAGGGTGAAGTAAGCGTGGCCCGATGCGGGCGTCGACAGGTTGGAGATTTCGCCTTCGAGCCAGATCAGTCCGAACTCCCCCTCGAGCAGGCTCCGGATCTGGCGATTGAGCCCGCTTGGCGTATAGATCTGTCGTTCGCTGAACAGGTCGTTGGTGGACACGGTCTTCCTGCAATCGCGGGCCTGGCTCGCCGGCCGATAAATGTAGCACGTGCCTTTGGCTTCGCTAATGAGATAAAATGGGGCGATTTAGTCGGGCCGCCTCCCGCCCCTGCATAAGGAACCTGGCCGATGCGAATCAAACAAGACGCGCTCACCTTCGATGACGTGTCCCTGATCCCTGCTTACTCCAACGTTTTGCCATCCGAGGTGGATCTCACCACCCGCTTCACCCGGGAAATCGCCCTGAAAGTCCCGCTCGTGTCGTCAGCGATGGACACCGTCACCGAAGCCCGCCTCGCCATCACTATGGCCCAGGAAGGCGGGATTGGCGTGATTCACAAGAACATGACCCCGCAGGAGCAGGCGCGCCAGGTTCGGCAGGTGAAGAAATTTGAGGCGGGGGTGATTCGGGACCCGATTACGGTCGGCCCCTATACCACCATCCGGGAGGTGCTGGAGCTCACCAACGCGCGAAACATCTCCGGCGTGCCCGTGGTGGACGAGGAAGGCCTGGTCGGGATCGTCACGAGCCGAGACATGCGCTTTGAGCGCAAGCTTGACGACCCGGTCCGAAACATCATGACCCGCCGCGACGACCTCGTGACCGTTTCGGAAGACTACGAGTCGGACGAAGTACTCCAGCTGCTGCACAAAAACCGCATTGAAAAGGTGCTGGTGGTGAACGATGCCTTTGAGCTGCGCGGCCTGATCACCGTCAAGGACATGCAGAAGTCTAAAGAGCATCCCGACTCCTGCAAAGACGAACACGAGCGCTTGCGCGTTGCGGCGGCAGTAGGCGTGGGCGGCGACACCGAACAGCGCGTGGCCATGTTGACCGAATCCAACGTCGACGTGATTGTCGTCGATACGGCCCACGGTCACAGTGAGGGAGTCTTGGCCCGGGTGCGCTGGATCAAAGAGCAGTATCCGGATGTGCAGATCGTGGGCGGCAACATCACCACGGCCGAGGGCGCCCTGGCGCTGGTCGAGGCCGGTGCTGACGCGGTCAAGGTCGGCGTTGGGCCTGGGTCGATCTGCACCACGCGGGTAGTGGCGGGCGTGGGTGTGCCGCAGGTGTCGGCGGTGATGAACGTCGCTGAGGCGCTCAAAAAGCACAACGTGCCGCTGATCGCTGACGGTGGCGTGCGCTACTCCGGTGACCTGGCCAAAGCAGTGGCGGCCGGCGCCCACAGCGTGATGATCGGCGGGCTGTTTGCCGGGACCGAAGAGGCGCCCGGCGAGGTTGAGCTGTACCAGGGCCGTTCCTACAAAAGCTACCGCGGCATGGGATCCATCGGCGCGATGCAGCGCGGCTCCTCCGACCGCTATTTCCAGGATGAGGTTACCGAAGACAAGCTGGTGCCGGAGGGCATCGAGGGCAGGGTGCCGTACAAAGGCCCGCTGCGAGCGGTGCTGCATCAGCTCGCGGGTGGTCTGCGTTCCAGCATGGGCTACTGCGGCTGCGCGACGCTGGACGACATGCGGCAGAACTCGGAATTTGTTCGGGTCACCAACGCCGGCGTCCAGGAGTCGCACGCGCACGACGTGACGATCACCAAAGAGCCGCCCAACTATCGACCGCAGCGCTGAGAGCCCTGCCCAATCCATGACTGCCAATCCATGACAGCCAATCCATGACAGATATCCATGATCACCGTCTGCTGGTGCTCGACTTCGGTGCCCAGTACACGCAGCTGATCGCGCGCCGGATTCGGGAAATCGGCGTTTATTGCGAGATTTTTCCCTGGGATGCGCCGGAGGCGCTGATCACCGGCCTCAAGCCGAGCGGCGTGGTGCTGTCGGGTGGGCCCGAGTCGGTTCATGGCGACAGCACGCCACAGCTCCCGGAGTGCGTGGTGGAGCTCGGCGTCCCGATCCTGGGCATCTGCTACGGCATGCAGGCGTTGGCGGCCTACTTTGGCGGCACCGTTGAGGCGGCGGACCGGCGGGAGTTTGGCTATGCGTCGGTGGAGCCCGTCGGGAAAAGCCCGCTGCTGGACGGCCTGAGCGATCGGGAGTCCGATCAGCCCAGGGAGCTCGACGTCTGGATGAGCCACGGCGACCACGTGGTGGTTGTGCCAGAGGGCTTTGAGTGCGTCGCGCGCACCGCTTCTGCCCCTATTGCGGCCATGCAGGATTTGGATCGAAAAATCTTTGCGCTGCAGTGGCATCCGGAGGTCACCCATACCCGCCAGGGCGAGGCGATGCTTCGCCACTTTGTCCTGGATGTCTGCCGCTGCGAACCGCTGTGGACGCCGGCGTCGATCGTTGAGAGCACGATTACGGACGTGCGGGAAAAAGTTGGCTCTGATCAGGTGCTGCTCGGACTCTCCGGCGGTGTCGATTCGTCGGTGGTCGCCGCGCTCCTGCACGAAGCGATCGGCGAGCAGCTGACCTGCATTTTTGTGGACACCGGCCTGCTGCGGCTTAACGAAGGTGATCAGGTGATGGCGACCATGGCGGCGAATATGGGCGTCAAGGTGCTCAGGGTCGATGCGCGTGAGCAGTTCTTCGGCGCGCTCGCCGGCGTGACCGACCCCGAGCAGAAGCGCAAAATCATCGGTCGGAAATTCATCGAGATTTTTGACGCAGAGGCCGCCCGCCTCGATGGCGTACGCTGGCTCGCTCAGGGCACTATCTACCCGGACGTGATCGAATCGGCGGGTGCAGCAACCGGTAAAGCCCACGTCATCAAATCACATCACAACGTCGGCGGGCTGCCGGAGGATATGGCTCTGGAGCTGGTTGAACCGCTGCGCGAGCTGTTCAAAGACGAGGTGCGGAAAATTGGGCTCGAGCTCGGTCTTCCTCGCGAGATGGTATTCCGCCATCCCTTTCCGGGGCCCGGTTTGGGTGTTCGCATTCTTGGTGAGGTCAAAGAAGAGTTCGCGGACCTTCTGGCTCGTGCGGACGATGTGTTTATCGAGTGCCTCCACGAGGCCGGGCTTTACGACGACGTGAGCCAAGCTTTCGCGGTGTTCCTGCCGGTCAAATCGGTTGGCGTGGTTGGCGACGGCCGCGCCTACGAGTACGTCATCGCGCTCCGAGCGGTCGAGACGGTGGACTTTATGACGGCCCGCTGGGCACGTTTGCCTTACGATTTCCTCGAGCACGTGTCCCGGCGCATCATCAACGAGATCAGCGGCATTTCCCGCGTGGTCTATGACATTTCCGGCAAACCCCCCGCCACCATCGAATGGGAATAGCCGCCGACGAGGCGCTCATGGCCCGAGCGCTGCGTCTGGCCAAGGATGCGGAGCGTCTGGGAGAGGTGCCGGTCGGCTGTGTGATTGTGCGGGACGGAGAGGTGGTCGCTGAGGCCCACAACGCGCCGATCAGCGTTCATGATCCGACGGGCCACGCCGAAATTCGAGCGCTTCGCAGGGCGGGTGCAGCGGTGTCGAACTACCGGTTACCGGAGTGTGACCTTTACGTCACACTGGAACCGTGTGCGATGTGCACCGGAGCCATGATTCATGCGCGGATTCGCCGGCTGGTCTTCGGCGCCCCGGACCCGCGCACCGGCGCCGCGGGTTCAGCGATTGATCTGACCGATGGCAGCTATGGCAATCACCGGCTCGACGTCACCAGCGGCGTGCTGGCTGACGAATCCTCTGCGATGTTAAGGGCGTTCTTTCGAGCGCGACGCTAGCCTGCCGGCGGTTCTTTAGTCCCGGCGCTTGCCGGAAACCGTGTCCATCAGCCCGTCGTAGTCGAACTTGCGGGTCATTTCCTTGAGGTCGCCGGCGAGCGCTTGGTCGATGGTCTCCAGCTCGCCGATCAGGTTTTCCAGGCCGTCGACGTCGGCACGCTCGGCGGCTTCGCCCAGCGACTTTGCCACGTTGGCCGGAATTCTGACCTCGCGCGGCGGCGTTCGGTGCTGGGCCTGCTTCAACGCGCTGTCGATGGTGGCCGTGAGCTCTCGCGCCATAAAGGGCTTGATCAGCAGCGTGTCGGCCCCCGCGCTCAACAGCTGATCGGCGCTGACCCCATCGAGCGAGTCGCAGATGGTCACGATGGCGCTGGTTGGGAGCCGCGAGCGTACTTCGCTGACCATCGATACGGCGTCGGGATTGTCGCTGCAGTCGAGCATCACCAGCTGGGCATCCAGGTTGTCGCCGGCTTTGCTCAGATTTTCGATCCGGCTTACGGGCTGTCCCTGATGAGCGAGCGTGTCGCTGATGCATCGGTTATGAAAACTGTTGTCGCCGACGAGGAGCAGGGACGGAGTTCGGCCCTGGGTATCTCGACGACGCCGATTTTCGGTCACGGAAACCGGAACCTTCACCGTGAAGCAGCTTCCCTGACCGGGTTCGCTCTCCGCTTCGATTGACCCCTCAAGCTGCTGGGTGAGGTCGCGGCAGATTGCCAGCCCGAGGCCTGCGCCCACCTGTCCGCCAACCTGCTCGAGCCGGAAGAACGGTTCAAAGACGCGCGGCATCACTTCAGCCGGGATTCCGCAGCCGGTATCGGTAACGCTCAGGGAGAGATGCTCGTCCGTACCGAGTTCACCGGTAATCAAAATCTCACCGGCCTGCGTGTGCTTTATGGCGTTGTCGACCAGGTTCACCAGGATCCGGCGCAGCTTGACGCGATCGGTATGCACCATGCAGTTGTTGTCCTGCATCTTCCAGCTTAATGACACGCTATCGGGCAGGCCGGTGGCGTTAAACATCTCCGCAACGTCGCTGATCAGCTCAAACGCTGAGAAACCCGTTCCCTCCGGCGTAGCTTCGCTGGTTTCTCCCAACTCGCTGTCGATGGTGGACAACATGGCATGACATTGCGTTTCGACCTTGGTCAGGCATTCGCGCTGCCGTTCGGTCAAAGGGTCCTTCTGCATCATCTGCGAATAGCCGCGGATTGCGTTCAGCGGCGTTCGCAGATCGTGGCAGGTTTTCGCCAGCGGCGTATCGTTACGAACCTTCGGCCGCCCTAAGGGCACCCTCGGCTGCACGGCGCACACCACGGACGCCGGTCGCCCTTGTGCGTCCGGCAGCGTCTTGCCGAGGATGCGAACCTCTGTGGCGGTCTGCGGGTCAGTGCCGAGATAGCAGGTGCATTCGAGGTCGCGGCCGGTTTGCAGACTGCGGCGCAGTCCGTCCGCGAGCTGATCCCGGGTGCTGTCGGACACCAGCGCCAGAAAGTCTTTGAGGCGCGCACCCATCATGGGGGAGTCGATGCCGGCGATCTGGCAAAGCACGGCGTCGAGCGTGATTTCGTTCCGCTGCGAATCCCAGGTGAGCGTCCCAAAGTCTTTCGTGTCGTGCGAAAAATCCTGATTGGCGGCCGTTTCACTGATCATTCCGGCAAATGGGCCGGGCATAGGGGCGTTGGCAACTAAACCTTTGGCGATATCGATGGTTTGCTGTTCGCCGCCGGTGCCGAAGTTAGCCGGTATTAGCACATCCCGGGAGGCCTTCTTGCCGAGGAAGATTTCTTTTAGTGTGGGCCGTGGATCGCTCATGGAGTTGGTCCGTCAGGGTTAGTGGGTCGCGCTCGAGATCGTGCAGTTGCGCCCGGCGCTCTTCGCGGCATAGAGCGATACGTCAGCCTTTTCGACGAGGTCGGAGATGGATTGACCCGGTTCAAGCTCGGCGATCCCCACCGAGATGGTGACCTGTACCCGCTTATCGCGAAACGCAAACGGACAGTTGCCGATCGCCTCGCGGATCTTCTCGGCGACGGGCACCGCCTTTTCCAGGGGCGTCTCGACGAGCAGAATCACAAACTCTTCGCCGCCGTAGCGGCACACAAAATCGGATTTGCGAAGGTTGCCGGCGATCAGTGCGCCAACCTCAACGATCACGGTGTCGCCCGCCTTGTGGCCGTAGCGATCGTTGACCAGTTTAAAGTGATCGATGTCGGCGACGGCCAGTGACAGCTTGTTGCCGTAACGCACCGCGCGCTCAAACTCCTGCTGCGCGCGCTCCAGAAAGCCTGATCGATTGGGCAGCCCGGTGAGCGGGTCCAGCTGAGTTTTGACACGCAGATGGCTGATCTCGTTGTAAAGCTCGTTGCACTCAGCGTGCGCTTCGCCGAGCTTGTCCTGAAGGAGGCCGATGCTCGCTTCAAACTTCTTGTGCCGGATGGCTTCCACCTCGGTAAAGGTATTGAGCGTGCCGGTCATCTGATCGACCTCACTTTCAACCGCCTGCTGGAGCTGGCGCAGGTTGGTGGAGCTCGCGATCTTTCCTCGGATACTCTCAGCGCCGCGAGAAAGTTCTTCCTGCAGGCGGGTGCGCTCGGCGTAGGCATCCTGTTCGTCGCCTACGCTGCCCTTGATGCTGGCCTCCAGCTCGTCGAACTGCCCGGCCATCTGCTGCACAAATTCTTCGAAGCGCTTCTGCTCAGTGCGTCGGATCTCGCCGGCCAGCTCAGCAACCGATTCCAAAATGTCTGGCATCGAGTCGAAGACCAGGGTTTCGGCGAGCTGTTTGCGCAGCGCGTTGACCTGCTCGACCTGCACCTCGTCACTCTCGAGATGATTCACCAGGACCAGCAGCGTATTGCGCATGTGCTCAAGCGCTTCGGCGGTGGCTTCAGAATCCGCGGCGGCCTGTCCGGTGTCCCCGGCAGCCTGGCCCTTTTTGGTGTCACTCGGCGCAAGACGGGCCTGAAGGGCACCCTGCAGCGTCTCGTGGTATTCCTTCAGAAACTTCTGAAAATCGCAGCGATCGTTCCGCAGCGAGTTAGCAAGGCTCTTGCGCTTCCGACGCAGCTGCCAGCCCGGCTTCAGCAGGTCGATAACGTGCAGCAGGCGATGACCGATGTTGGCATTGTCGGCGCGGGTGCGTTTGGTTTTGGCGTCGATCGCCAAAATGCCTTTGGAAACCTCGGCGACCAGGGCTTCCACTACCGGTGCGCTGGTGGTGTTGCGCATCTTTTTGCGCAGCATGCCCAGCTGGGCGTCGAGCTCGTCGTCGATGCCGGACGCCGCATGGCTCATGCGAATGATGCCGTTGCGCAGCTGTTCAACCAGCTGCTCCTGGCCACGTTCCGAGGCCTCAGCCTGAGAAGGTCTAGGGGAACTGCTGGGTGAGGTAGCGGTATTCACAGCCATCTTGTTGTCTCGCTTTTCACAGGTCTACTGCGCTCTGTTGGTCAGATCCCGAGCTGGCGGTTCGGGGATTTCGGGCTTCATTTCTTCCATATCGGCCGGTGGCTCAGATTTCTGAAGCATTTCGCCGACATTTGTCACATTCTTTGTCGGCAGCACGAGGGAAACCTCAACCCGCCGGTTGACGGCGCGATTTTCGGCGGTGTCGTTAGGGACAATCGGCCGCGTGTCGGCAAAACCGCGAATCTGGAGCCGTTCAGCGGCAAACGCGGCTTCGTCGGTCATGTAGCGGACAAACGCCGCGGCTCGGGCCGAGGAAAGCTCCCAGTTCGACGGATAGCGCGCGGTCTTGATCGGGACATCGTCGGTGTGGCCCGCGACTACCACTTCTCCCTCCGTAACCTTCAGCGTCTCGGTCATCTTTTCGAGGACCGGCAAAAACTGTTCGCTTAGCGTGGCGCTGCCCGACTCAAATGAACCCTTTTCCCGAACGCGAATGGCCACGCGCTCAGGCGTGGCGACAACCTCGATCATGCCTAGCTCGATTTCTTCGTTCAGGGCTTTGGCGATCATCTTCGCTGCCTCAAGGATCGACGGATCGATCGGCGGCTTGTCGGTGGGATCTTCGATCGGCTGGTCAGGCTTTTCTGTTGGGTCCGCCGTTTCCTCAGCCTTCCCCTTAAATTCGGAGTCGCTGAAGTCGAGGTTCTGCTTGTTCTGGTCGGTGGTCTCTTGCTGGAGGACGATCGTAAAGGTCTGGGTTGGCTTACCCGGACTGAATTCCTGGGCAATGATGCTGGTGCCTTTGGGAATCTCTTTGCTTTTGATCTGACGCTGGACGCCAAACGCTTCGCTCATCGAGCCGGCAACCTGCTTGTACTTTTTGATTTCCATTTCCGAAAACGACAGCAGGAGCACAAAAAAGCACATGAGCAGCGCCATGAGGTCGGCAAACGTTGCTAGCCAACCACCGCCGTCGCCGCCGTCCTCTTCTACGCCCGCGTCGAGATCGTCACTCATCAGGCGTCAGCCGTGGAGTACGCGTCGCGCTTGTCCTGAGGCAGATAGTTGATCAGCAGCTGCTCCAAGACCTTCGGATGGGTGCCGCTCTGAATGCCCTGAATCGACTCGAGGATCAGCTTTTTGTTGAGCGATTCCTCGCGGCTGCGCAGCTTCAGCTTTTCGGCGATCGGAATGGCGATGGCGTTGGCGACCACCGCGCCATAAAGGGTGGTAAGCAGGGCCACCGCCATAGCCGGGCCAATGGTCTTTGGGTCTTCCATGGTGCTCAGCATCTGGACCAGACCGATCAGTGTTCCGATCATGCCCATGGCTGGCGCCACCTCGCCCGTAGCGGTAAAGGTGTTGGCACCCGTAGTCTGGTGCTGGATCGTCAGGCTGATGTCGTTGGACAGGCAGTGCTTGATGACGTCCGTATCCTGCCCGTCGATACACATGTTGATGCCCTTGGCGAAGAAGGGATGGGATATGGGCTTGTCTTCAATCGCCAGGATGCCGTCCTTGCGAACGATGGTGGCAAGCTCCACAGCTTCGTGAATCAGATCTTCCGGCGACTGTCCTTTGTGCAGGAAAGCGCCGACAGCGACCTTGAAGGAACCCAGAAACTGGGCCAGCGTGATTCGCGACAGCACGACCATCAACGTACCGCCGATGACAATCAGCAGCGATGGCGCGTTGATAAAGCCCAGCGCATTTCCGCCAATCAGGACGGCGCCAGTGATAATGCCGAACGCGCCCAACAATCCGAGTAGGGTTGCTATATCCATAAAGCTGTCTTTTGCCTGACTAACGCACCACGGGATGGATGCTCAGACTAGGTATCGACCGATCGGCAAAAACATTTAGCCCGAAGGCTCATTGAGGGACAGCTTCGAGCAGGCTTTTTGACGCTGGAATGTGGGGCAGGGGACCCTGGGCCACGCTGCCTGCGCTGGCCTGGGATATGGGACTGGATATGCCGCCCGAGGCGGGGTATCAGGCGTCGGCGGCCTGCGCCAGGTTACGGTCGATGCCGGCCCCTTTGCGGTGCAGCAGCGACAGCAGATGGGCTTCGCTCGGATTGAGCTTGCCCCGCTGGACCAGCGCGTTGAGGCTGCGTCCCTCCGACAGCAGGTTCTTGGCGTCTTCGAGCGCTTCTTTACCGTCGTGTCGGGTTTCCAGGAGCGCCACGCGGCTCTCCAGCGACGTCTGGCGCTGACGCTGGTCCATGGACTGTCCCAGATGACCTTTGACCACGCCGGAGATGTCTTTCAGGTCCTGGCGACACCGCTGGCCGTCAGCTTTGATCAAGCGCAGCTCCGTTAGATGATCGCGCTGCTGGTCGCGGCTGCTGCGCACCACAACCCAGGCCGTGACCAGGGCACAGATGGCCAGGAGCAGGGCGGCTGCGGAAACGATGGTCGGATCGATCATGCCGGTATGGCCCCTTTGGGAATCATTTCGGGATCGAGGCGTGAACGCATCCGGGCCAGGATCTGGCCATGAATCTGGCAAACACGGGATTCGCTAACGCCGAGGATCTGGCCGATCTCTTTCAGATTGCACTCCTGATCGTAGTAGAGCGCCAGCACCATCTGCTCCCGAGGCGGCAACGTCTCGATGACGCTCGCCAGGTATTCGCTGAACGCGCCGGCTTCCACATGGTGCTCAGGGTCGTCATGCTCCTCCGCTGCACCGCCAATGCTGTCGCCCCGCTGCTCCAGGAGCGCATCCCAGCTGAAGACAGAAAATGACACCGAGTCCTGAAGCAGGTTTCGATAGTCCTCAGAACTCATCCCCATGCCAGCGGCAACGTCAGCCTCACTGGCTTCGCGGCCCGTTTCACCCTCAATCTTCCGGATCACCTCTGACATTTCCCGGATCTTGCGGCGCGTTGAGCGCGGCGACCAGTCATAGCGCCGGAGTTCATCGAGCATGGCGCCGCGGATGCGAATACTGGCGTAGGTCGCAAAGCTTGCGCCGTGGCTGGGGTCGAAGCGCTGCGCTGACTCGAGCAGGCCGATTGCGCCCGCCTGAATCAGGTCGTCCATATCGACGGTGGGCGGGACTCTGGCCGCCAGATGCAGGGCGATCTTTTTGATCAGTCCCGTGTGCTCTTCGATCAGAATCTGCGGGTGTGCGCATTCTGGCTGCGCGTATGCGGCTAATCCGTTAATGGCTCTGCTCTCCCTTGTTGTGACCGGCATCCGGTTCGGTCTTTAGCAGCCGCTGAAAAAACGGGCTGTTTTGGGTTTGTTCACTTTCCGGCCAGCGGCGCACGGCTTCGCCGAGCTTGCGGAACGCGCTGGCTGCCGGGCTTCCCGGGTAGCGCTCCACGACGGCCCGCTGCTGCTCGACGGCCCGTCGAACCATGGGGTCTTCGGGAATGCCACCCACGTAGCGTGGGGACACATTCAGGAAGCGCTCGCAGGCAACCGCCAGCTTGGAATACATCGTCAGGCCGTCCTGGCTCGACTCGTTTCGATTGCTGAGAATATGAAATCGCTGCATGCCCTCATCTCGATTGAGGACCTTCATCAGGGCGTAAGCGTCGGTGATCGACGCGGGTTCGTTACAGGCGACGATCAGCAGCTCATCGCAGCCGCTGGCCATGAAGATCACGCTGTCCGAGATGCCGGCCGCCATGTCCACCAGCAGGTAGTCGATCTCTCCGGCAAGGGCCGCAAAATTGCGGCTCAACGTTTCGTGCTGGGTTTGGGTCAGGGCCATCATCTGCCGGGCCCCGGAGGTTGCCGGCACAATTTGAATTCCGGCGGGACCGGGCACGAGGATCTCCTCGAGCGTCCGCTGCTTATTCAGAACGTGGGACAGGTCAAAGGTCGGCTGCAGTCCGAGCAGGACGTCAACGTTCGCGAGGCCCAGGTCAGCGTCAAGAATCATCACCCGCTTGTCGGCGCTGGCAAGATCCAGCGCCAGGTTGATGCAGGTGTTGGTCTTTCCAACCCCGCCTTTGCCGCTGGCGATGCCGATGACCTTAACCGGGCTGGCGTCCATGAACTGCTCCAGTTGTCCGCTGCTGGCGGTGTTGCTTTGAGCCTGTCGACTAAGCACTGGCCTGCTCCCGGGTTTGGGTGGCGATCAGCTTGCGGGTGGCCGGTGAAAGCGCGCCCGCGGCGAGCTGCGCGGCTCGGGCCGGGCGCAGGTCTTCGGGAATCCGAGGTCCTGTGGACAGGTAGGACACCGCGATGCGCCGTTCCACCAGCGTGCTGATCAGCGGCCCGACATGCTCGAGCTGTTCCGCGTGGCTGAGGATGACGCCTTTGGGATCCAGCAGGCTGAAGCGGGTGAGCGCCTGATTGAAAATGGCCGGTGCCAGCGCCGCTGACAGCACCAGATGTGGCTGCAGGCTGCTGATCTGTGCGTAGGCCTTCAGCTGCTCGATGCCGCGCTCCCCGTGAATCGAGATTCCCGGGCTGTCTACCAGCACCAGCGACTTGTCGGCATGGTGCTCGAGCTGCTCCCGCAGCTGGCCGCTGGAGCGGGCGATGCTCAGCGGCACCTGCAGCAGCTGGGCGATGCGCTCGAGCTGGGCGCACGCGCCAATCTTTGTGCAGTCGGTGGTGATCAGCGCTATCTGATCGGCCCCATGGGCCAGAAGGTAACGGGTGGCAAGCTTGGCGATGGCGGCGGTTTTACCCATGCCCTGAGGGCCGGCCAGCAAGATGCGCCCGCCTTGATTCAGAATATTGTTGTTGGTCACGGGGATCTTGCGGGCCAGGCGAACCAGCACCTCGTGCCACGTTGCCCGTATGCCGCCTTCCTCAAGGTTCTTGAGAAGACTCTCGCTGACGCTCCGGCTGATACCGCAGCTGGTCAGGTACCCGGAACAGGCGGCGGCAATCGGCTCACGCTGAGCTAGATCTCGACCGGCCAGCTGGGACAGGCTCTCATCGAGCAGGCCGTGCATGCTGCGAAGCTCGCGACGCATGGACTCCATCTCCGCCAGGGCGAGGTCGTTCCCGCCTGATGGAGCCGGTGCAGCGCTCATCACGGCGTTGGCAGCAGCCTGCGCCAGATCCGGGCCGTCCTTAATTTGCGTGACAATTTCGGTGCCGTCGCCGGCGGCGTTGCAGGAAATGATGACCGCATCTCCTCCCTGCTCGCGCTTGATCTGCCGCATGACGGTGCGAGCGTCGGGGCCAAAGTATCGTTTCAGCTTCATGCGCCAGCCCCCAGCGCCGCCTGCGCAGATCCGATATTGGTCACGATACGGATCCGCTTATCGTCCGGAATTTCCTGGAAGGACAGCACATGCAGGCTGGGCATCACGGGTCTCAGCAGTCGCGACATCCACTGTCGCAGGGCTGGAGACACTACCAGCACCGCGGGCTGGCCCTTGCGCTCCTGGTTTTCGGCGGCAGATCGAATCATGGTTTGCAGCTTCTCAGTGAGTTCCGGTTCCGGTGCGGCGCTTCCCGCGGCACCACCTGTTATTGACTCAAGCAAGATCCGTTCCAGGTTTGTTTCGAGAGTAATTAGATCAAGTTCGGGTTCCAAACCATTGATTTTTTGACAGATGGCACGGCCTAAGGCGGCGCGGACGGCTTCCGTCAATGCGCCGGGATCTTGACTACTGGGCGCGTTTTCCGTCAAAGCTTCGGCGATGGTCCGCATGTCCTTGATCGCCACCCGCTCCGCGAGAAGGTTCTTCAGCACCTTCACCACCACAAACATCGGCAGGGCACCGGGGACCAGATCTTCGGCGAGTTTCGGCGCGTGCTCAGCCAGTCGGTCGAGCAGCATCTGGGCTTCTTCAAATCCAATGAGGTTAGACGCGTGATCGAAAATGATGCGGCTCAGATGGGTGGCAATGACGGTTGGGGCATCCACGACGGTGTAGCCGAGCGCCTGAACCTCCTGGACGCGGCTGGCGTCGATCCAATAGCCGTCGAGGTTGAAGGCTGGATCGCGGGCCGCCACCCCCTCAATCGGGAGCGTGGCGTCGCCGGGATTGATGGCAAAGTGGCGGTCGTGAATGATCTCCGCCTCGGCGACCGGCACGCCCAGGACGCGCACCCGATAGGCTGAGGGCGCCAGTTCGAGATTGTCGCGTATGTGCACCGGCTGAATAAGAAAGCCGAGCTCCTTGGAGAGCTTTTTTCGAATGCCCTTAATACGGGAGAGCAGCGGTCCACCTTTGCCGCTGTCCAGGAGGGGTATCAGCTTGTAGCCGACCTCGATTCCGAGGATGTCCGGGCGCTCGATGTCGTCCCAGCTCAGTTCAGCCGGCGGCACGGGTTCCGGCTCTGACGCCTTTTCCGCTTCGATGGCCTGGCGCGCGCGCTGTCGGCGGGTCTGCCATGCGGCTCCACAGACCGCTAGGGCCAGCACCAGGAAGACCATGGTCGGCATGCCGGGGATTAGACCGAGAATCGCCAGGATACCGGCCACAACAAACATGGACTGACTGCTGCCGAGGACCTGGTTGGAGAACTGTTCGCCCATGGACGACGGGGCCGAGGCCCGGGTGACCAGGATGGCGGTGGCGGTCGACAGCAGCAGGGAAGGGAGCTGGGCGGCGAGGCCGTCTCCGATCGTCAGAAGCCCGTAGCGCTGCAGCGCGGTTCCCAGATCAAGATCATGGGTGGTCGCGCCGATCACAATGCCCCCAATCAGGTTGATCAGCAGGATGAACACGCCGGCGATGGCGTCACCGCGAACAAACTTACTGGCACCGTCCATCGAGCCGTAGAAGTCCGCTTCCTGTGCAATCTCCTGGCGACGGGCGCGCGCCTGTTCCTGGTCGAGCAGACCGGCGTTTAGATCGGCGTCGATCGCCATCTGTTTGCCGGGCATGGCGTCAAGGGTGAAGCGGGCGCTTACCTCTGAGACCCTGCCGGCACCTTTGGTCACCACCACAAAGTTGATCAGCACAAGGATGACAAACACGACAAAGCCGACGGTGTAGTTGCCCCCGGCGACAAAGTTGCCAAAGGCCTGAATCACCTGGCCAGCGGCTGCGTCGCCGTTGTGCCCGTTCATCAGGACGATTCGGGTTGACGCGATGTTGAGGCTCAAGCGCAGCAGCGTGGCGATCAGCAGCAGGCTGGGGAATACCCCAAAATCGAGGGGCCTTGTTGAGTAGACGGTGATCATCAGCACCAGCAGACCGAGCGCGATGTTGAACGTAAACAGCAGATCCAGCACCAGCGTGGGGACCGGCACCACCATCAGGACCATAATCGTGATGAGCGCAACCGGGATGGCGACGCCCTGGGCAATAAAGGATCGGACCTGGGTGAGCGCGTTCATCGGGCTTCACGCCTCAGCTTCTCGGGGATGTCTTCGTCACTGATCTTCGGCGGCCGTAGTCCAGGCGTTTCCGCCAGCTGCATCACGTAGATGATGACCTTCGCGACCACGCGGAACAGCTCTGCCGGCACCATTTCTCCTTCCTTGACCGAGAAGAACAAGGATCGCGCCAGGGGCGGTGCAGAGACCACCGGCAGCTTGCGTTCGGCTGCCAGCTTGCGAATCTGTTCTGCGATCACGCCGGCACCCCGCGCGAGGACCACCGGCGCGGGAAGGCCTTCGTCGTATTTGAGCGCGACGGCGTAGTGGGTGGGGTTGGTGACGACAACCGTCGCTTCTTCCAGCGCAATCTCCAGCCGGCGTGTCGCGGCCTGCATCTGCAGGGAGCGGATCCGCTGCTTGACCTCCGGTCGCCCCTCGGTGTCCTTGTGCTCATCGCGCAGCTCCTGGTGGCTCATCTTCAGCTTCTTAAAGTGCTGGAAGAGCTGAAACGGCACGTCGATGGCCGCGATGACCAGGAGGGACAGGCACACGATTAGAAAAAAGCCCAGGAGCATTCCGCCGGTGCTGGCGAGGGCCTGCGAGATGTCCTGCCGGCCCAGCATCATCAGATCGGAGGACATGAAACGAAACGCGACGATGCCGACCGCACCGACGAGGACAAACTTTAAGATAGCTTTGCCCAGCTCGACCAGGGCCCGCACGCTGAACATGCGCTTCAGACCTTTTCCAGGGTTGATATTGGAGGCTTTGGGCGCGGCGCCGGCAAGGCGGAAAATCACCCCGCCGGTCATCAGGGGTCCCGCGAGCGCAAGCAGGGTCAGGCCCACCAGGATCGGCAGTACGGCGGTGAGTGCTGAGTCCCGCGCCACGGCCATGGCCTCGCTGAACTGTGCGGGACCCTCGGTCAGTCCCTGGCGAAGCGCGCTACCGCTGGCCCAGACAAAGAGGTTGCTCGAATAGCTGGCGATCTGCTGGATGGCGCTGGCGCCAAACAGCCAGATGATCCCGCCGCCGCCGAGGGTGATCAGCAGCGTATTGAGCTCCCGGGAACGAGCAACCTGGCCCTTCTTGCGCGCGTCCGCCAGGCGTTTGGGTGTTGGGGGTAGATTACGTTCCTGGGAATTGTCGTTTTGTTCACTCATCCCTGAGCTCCAGAAAACAGCTTGCCGGCGGCCTCAAATGCCTGTTCAAACAGACTAGCGGTGGCGTCCAGCAGCGTCCCGATGTTAATCATGACGGCCGCCATGCCGATCAGCATCATCAGCGGAAACCCCACGGCAAAAACGTTGAGCTGAGGAGCGGCCCGCGTGATCACGCCAAAAGCCAGGTTGGTCAGCAGCATGGCGGCAATCACCGGCAGCGCCAGGCGCAGTGCGTTGGCGTACATGGCCATGGCCCACTCCAGTAGCGGCGTTGCTCCCCCGTTCAGGTTTCCCTGGCTGCCCGGTGGGAGCATCGCAAAGCTGTCGTGAACCATGTTGAGCGCCACCAGGTGGCCGTTGATGGCGACAAACAGCATTGTGCCGAGCAGCACAAACTGTTGACTCATCGTCGGCACCGAGGCGCCGTTTTGGGGGTCAACAATCGTGGCGAAACCCAGCCCCATGCCAACCGCAACACATTCGCCCGCAATCGTGAGAGCGGCAAAAACCATCTGGATACACAGGCCCATGGCCAGGCCGAGCGCCATCTCCCACAGGGCGATCGGGATGAGACTAAAGCCAAAGGTGGGGACTTCATAGCCGGGCGGTAGGGTTCCGACGGTCAGCGCGGCGACGGTGACCGCCAGCAGCAGCCGGATTCTCGACGGCACGCCGGTGGAACGAAAAACCGGCGTAGCCATCAGCAGGGCGCTGACCCGCGTCAACGCCAGCAGGTATGTCACGACAAGCCCTTCGAGATTTAGCGCGGCCAGGTCGAAGGGCAGGATGAGCGGCATCGATATCATCCCAGCAGTGTCGGGATGCTCGTGACCAGCTGGCGCATGTACTCAACCAGGACGGTCAGCATCCAGTGCCCCATGACCGCGGTGGTCACCAGCACGGCAAACAGCTTCGGGATGAAGCTCAGCGTCATCTCCTGAATCTGGGTGGCAGCTTGGAGCACGCCGATGGCCAGGCCGACACAGAGTGCAACCAGCAGAATCGGCGAGGCGACCAGCATGGTGGTCACCAGCGCATGGCGACCGACGTCCACCAGCGTCTCGGGCGTCACGGCGGGCCTCCGAGCAGGAAGCTGGAAGCCAACGTGCCGAGGATGAGAGTCCAGCCGTCGACCATCACAAACAGCATCAGCTTGAAGGGCAGGGAGATCACCAGCGGGGACAGCATGACCATCCCCATCGACATCAGGACGCTGGCCACCACGAGGTCGATGACCAGAAAGGGGAGCAGGAGCAGAAACCCGATTTGAAAGGCGGTCTTGAGTTCGCTGGTGATGTAGGCCGGAATCAGCACGCTCATCGGAATCGGCGTGTCCGCAGACACCGGCAGCGGCCCGCGCATGCGCGAAAAGAGCTCCACGTCCGCTTCGCGCACCTGATCCTGCATAAACAGGCGCACCGGCTCACGGCCGGCGGCCAGGGCCTCCTGAAAAGAGATTTCCTGGTCTAGATACGGCGACAGCGCATTGCTGTTGATCTCGCTGAACACCGGCGCCATCACAAACACCGTGATGAAAAGCGCCAGGCCGATCAGAATCTGATTGTTGGGCGTCTGCGCAAGGCCGATGCCCTGGCGGAGAATCGCGAGGATGATGATGATGCGGGTAAACGGCGTGAGCATGATCAGCGCCGACGGCAACAGCGTCAGTGCGGTCATCATCAGCAGCAGCTGCAGGGTGACCGAATACTCGGTGGTGCCACCCTCAGCGGGTGAGGCGACCACCGCGGGTAGACCAGGCTCAGCCTGACCGAATGCCGTGCCAGTCGTCAGGATCAACAGCCAAAGGAGGCTCAGAACTCGCGAGAGATTCACGCCGCTGCCTCCGGCTTGATCTCCACCGCCGTCGGCCCTGCGGGCGTGCTGGCCAAGCGGTTGATCGAGCTGGCCGTCACGCCTAGCAGGATCTGCTCACCCTCAAACTGAACCACGACCAGCTTCTCGCGCTGCCCCAGGTTCATGGAACTGCGCAGCTGCAGAGCCGACTCCCGGTTGCCGGCCAGGTGGGGTAGCCGCATCCGTCGCGCCAGCCATGCCAGCGCGCCCATCAGGCCCAACACCAGCAGAAGGGCGCTCAGCAGCTGCGGCAGCATCTCCGTGACGTTCACGTCAGTTGATGCTCCGGATGCGTTCACGGGGGCTGATGACGTCGGTGAGCCGGATTCCCACCCGGTCGTTCACCATCACCACCTCACCGTGGGCAATTGGGGTGCCGTTGACCAGCACGTCCATGGGCATACCCGCAGGCTGGTCGAGTTCGAGAACCGAACCCTGACTCATCTGCAGGAGGTCCCGAATCGCGATTCGGGTGCTGCCGACCTGTACCGACAGGGTGACGTTAACGTCGAGGATCAGCTCGAGATTGTCGAGGGACACCGCGTCCCGGGTGGTGCCGATATCGGGCAGGTCCGGCTGCGGCGGTGGCATGTTCTCCGCACCCTCGTTGGGGCCGGCGTCGGTGGTCTGGTCATTACTCATGAGGGTTTGCTCTTTGTTCAAGGCGTGGAATGTCGTTGGACGGTTTGGCCACCGGACCCAGGATGTGGACGGCGTTCATGGATCCCGAGACGCCCAGCAGGCCGCGCAGCAGCGGCTGGCCGTTGGCACACAGGACCACGTTCTGATCGATATCAACCGGAATGAAGTCGCCCGGGGCCACTCGCAGCAGGTCGCCGATACCGAGCGATACCTCAGCGGCTCGGGCGGACAGCGTGACGCGGGCTTCGGTGGTGGCGTAGGCGATCTGCTCCTTCCAGGCTTCGTCGGAAGTGCCGGGATCGGCCGGCTTGCCGAGGAGATCGCTGAAGACCTCCGGCGCCGCCGCCAGGCAAAGCTCGCCGCCGCCGTCGCCGATGGCCAGGTTCAGCCGCAGAACCGCCAGCGTGGTTTCGTCGGACGGGCCGGGCAGGGCAACCGGGTTGGTTTGAAAATCGAAGCGGGCCTCAACACCCGTTCCCTCACTGCGGCCGAGTACGGCCATCACCGTTTCGAGAAATTTCTGGGAAATCCGGTGCTCGGTCCGGGAAAGATAGTCGCGATTCGTTGGCTTGCCGCTGCCACCGAAAAGCGCGCCGACCATGGACTGGGCCGCGTTTCGGCAAACGGTCACCAGGAGGCCCTCCTGGGCCTGGCGTAACGCAATGCTGAGCATGGCGGTTGGGCTTTCGATGGTCTGCCGAAATTCGCTGTAATCCATCAGCTCGGGCTGGGGGCCGCTGACCACCGAACAGATTTTGGACAGCGGTGGTTCGAGGCTGGGAGGCAGTCGCTCGATCAGGCGGTCGACAAGCGGATCAACGTCCGGCAGCCCGCTGGTCTTTATCGCCGGCGGATTGAAGATGTCGTAGCTGCTGACCTCGTCCGTTAAGCCGTCTCGAATCTTTTTCTTAGCGACGGAGTCGGCCTTGTCGAGCAGCGCGTCGATCTCTTCCTGGCTGAGGATTTCCTCGCTGCTCATGTCACTGAAACACGAACGTGGTGAAAAAGACTTCCTCAACGCCCGGCTCGCCGGTGTGTTTCTCGAGGATCTCCTGAGTCAGCTTGAGCACGCTCATCCGCAGCGCCTCGCGGCCTTCCAGGGTCTGCAGCTCGCCGAACTGGGTTTGGCCGAGCTGACGGTAGATGCCGTCAACAATCGCCGGCATGTGGTTGCGGATTTCCAGCACCGTCTCGTCTGAGCGGGTGAGAAATTGAGCGACCAGCTGCAGGTAACGTTCCTTGTTGCCGGAGCGGAAGTTGACCACCACCGGCTTGTCCATGGATTCGTAGATGGGTGGCGGCAGTTCCTCCTCCATCTCTTCAGCCATTTCCTCACCTTCCATCGGCGGCGTCAGGTCGAACGGGCCGACCTTGAGCACCAGCATGGCGACCATGGCGACCGTGATCAGAAGGTTGGCGCCGACCAAGATGGTCAGCAGCTTGCCCGGGCCCGCGGCGGCTGGTGCGGCGCCGCTGTCGAGTTCGATGGCTTGGTCCGGCATGTTTCTGTCCTCAGATAAATCTTTTGTGAGAACAGAAAAGCAAATATGATGCCAAAACTTAACTACATGATTTTTATGTAGTTTTCCTGATGGGTGTCGGAATAATGACGACGGGAGTCAATACTCCGTCAGCGGTTCCGCAACCGCTTAAGCGTAGAGGTCCAGCGAACGCTCGTCGTCGGGGTTCTTTCTGACGATGACCGGCGCCGCAGCCTCGGCAGAGTCGGGGCTCTGCTCAGGGTTGGACGGACCGGTAAGTTGGGCTTCTTGCGCGAGCGCTTGCTGCTCCTGCTGCTGCGACTGGCCCATATCCAGAGCAAGCTGGGCCATCCCCATACCTTCTTCCATAAACAGCTGCCGTAGCCTTGGCAGGGCGCTCGAGAGTTCGCGGTACAGTTCCGGATTGCTGGCCTCGATGGACACGCTCGCCTGGTCAGCATTCAGCGCGATGCGGATATTGACCGCGCCGAGTTCGCGCGGATGGAGCTGGAGCTGGGCTTCGCGCTGCTCCCCCTTGACCATCATCTTCACCTGGTCGGCCACCTGGACGACCGGCGCGGTTTGAACGTTTCCGCGATCTGTCGGCAGTGCGGTGCTGAGCTCGGTGGGCGCCGTATTGATCGCCGGGGTCGCCGATGGGTTTACGCTCGAAGCCGGCGCGGGCGGTGGGTTGCTGGTGAGCTCAACAGCGCCTCGTTTGAGCGTAAACAGCCCGTCGCCGATCGCCGATGCCGCACCCAGTGTCGTTGCGGCAAACAGCGATGCGGACGTGTTTGGCTGAAAACCCGCGAGGGGCTGCCCCTCCGGGGTTTTGGCCAGCGTCTGGCTGGTGGCCGATTGGCTCAGGTTCGCCAGCAGGCCGCTGCCGCGGCGGGTGTCGTTGAGTAGACCCGTGTGTCCCGGCTTCTCCGAGCTGCCGCCGGGTCCGACATTCGTCGGGACGGCAGGTTGAATCGAATTCGCCGTCGGCGACCGAGTCACGTTGCCTGCTAATGGCAGAATCGTTTCCTCGACCGGCGGTTTCTGCTGGCCTGCCTCAGCGCTTAGCGTGGTCAGCAGCAAGGGCGAAGCGTCGTCGCCGGCGCCCAGCGTTGCGCCAGTCGCTGGCGCCTGGCCCGTCCCTGGGCCCTGAATGGCCGTCCCTGCTTCGCTGGGGAGGCTTCGAAAATTGGTCGCAAGGGTTTCGATCCGCGGGCCGTTTTCGCCCGCCGACGCGAGCGTTCCGTTGGCCAGGCCGTTGATCAATCGGTTGTCGACGGCGATGCGCTCGGCATGCCCTGTGACCGATGGCGGGGCCATGGGCTGCCCACCACTGGTTCCTGGCCAAAACGGGGTCACGAGTACCGGTTGCTGAGGGTCAACCTCCGCGATCAGAACGCCTCCGCCGGCAGCCTCGTCCCCTGGCAGGGTGCGGGGCTTGTTGGTGAGCAGGTCGGAAAAACCGGTCGATGATTCGCTCTGTTTTGGTTCGGCCTGCGGCTGTGACGACGCGCCTGCGGCGGCAGCGCGGCCGGCAAAAAAATCGGCCAGGGCCGGGACATTCTGGGCAAGGCTTTCGCTCATGGGATTCGGTACCTCAGGTTGTGCTGGGCAAGTTCGTCATGCTCTTTGGCGCTGGTGCGCTCCAGGCGCTGGTTCTCAACCTGCTGAACCTTTTCCAGCAGCGCTTCGGTCGCCAGTGAGCGTGACCGCTTTTCGCGCCAGTTCATTCGGTTGAGCTCAAGTTCCTGCGAATGGCGCGTGATTGCGTCGCGCTGCTGGGTAATCGCCTTCCCGAGCTGTTCCGAGAACTGGCGCTGCCGGCTCCAGGACGCCGCGTCTTTGCGAGCCCCCTCACGCTGGCCGAGATTCTCGTAATGCTGGTTGTAATTCAGCAGCTCTTCGTGAACCTGCTGTCCCCGGGCCAGCTGCTGCTTCGCATGCTGGACCTCGCGCGCCGCCAGCATCTCTTCGAGCTTCTTGAGCTCGACGATCCGCTGTATGCGCTTGGTGCGGCTCATCCTTCGGCCTCCGGAAACAGGGCGCTGAGCGCTGCCAAGCCATCATCGAAGCTGACGTTGGCTTCCATCTCCTGGCGTAGGAACTCCAGCATCTCCGGTCGTCGAGCGATGGCCTCATCAACGAGCGGGTCGCTACCCGCGGAATAGGCGCCTACCGTAATCAGGTCTTTGTTCTGTTCGTAGGTTGCGTACAGGCGAAGAAACCGGGCCGTTAGGCGGCGGTGTTCGTCGCTGGTGACGGCCGGCATGACCCGGCTGATCGAGCGCTCGACGTCAAGCGCCGGATAGACGCCGGCTTCGGCAAGGGTACGGCTAAGGACAATGTGGCCATCCAGAAACGATCGAGCGCTGTCGGCCACGGGATCGTTGTGGTCGTCGCCGTCGACCAGCACCGTATAAACCGCGGTCAATGAGCCTTCACCAGGCCCGTTGCCCGCCCGTTCGACGAGTTCGGAAAGGCGGGCGAAGACCGAGGCGGTGTAGCCTTTGGTCGCCGGCGGTTCTCCGACCGCCAGCGCAATCTCCCGGTGGGCCTGCGCGTAGCGCGTCAGCGAGTCCATCAGCAGCAGCACGTTCTTGCCCTGATCCCGAAAATGCCGAGCGATGGTGGTTGCGCGTTCGGCGGCATGAATGCGGTGCACCGGGCTTGTATCCGCCGGGCTGGCGACAATCACCGACCGCGCCTGGGCCTGCGGTCCCAAGATGTTGTGGATGAACTCCTGCACTTCGCGGCCGCGTTCGCCGATCAGGCCAACCACCACAACGTCTGCGGACGTAAAGCGCGTGACCATGCCCAGCAGGATGCTTTTGCCGACGCCACTGCCAGCAAACAGTCCGATTCGCTGGCCCTGGCCGATGGTGGTAAAGGTATTGATCGACCGCACGCCGACATCTAGCGGTCGATTGACCGGGGCCCGCTCCAGCGGGTTATCCGCGCTTTCAGAGGGCGTTACCCATTCCTCGGCGCGGAGCTCACCCCGGCCGTCCAGCGGCCGGCCCAGGCCGTCGATGACCCGGCCCAGCAGGCGCTCGCCCACCGCCGTGCGTGCTTCGGTCAGCACCGGCACCACCCGGGCGCCGGGCCTGATGCCCTGGCTGTCGGCCAGCGGAATGAGGAAGGTGCGGTCGTTGTCGAAGCCGACGACCTCCGCTTCGATATCCAGCCCCGGATTCAGGATGCGACAGCGAACGCCGATGGGCACGTGGATACCCTCCGCCTCCAGCGTCATCCCCACCGAGCGCCGCAGGCGACCGCTGACGCTGAACGTGTTGACCCCGTTAAGGCCGGCACGACAGGCGTTGAGCTGGTCCAGCCACTGGTCGACGGTGCGGGTCTGCAGCATGTCAGGGTTGGCTCTGCGACGGGTTGTCCTGGGTCGAACGGCTTGGCGCCGATTGACCGAGGGTAGATTCCAGCAGCTTTTCGAGCCTTGTCTGGAGCCTTGCATCGACGGTGCTGGCGCCGGCCCGTAGTTCACAGTCGCCGCGCTGCAGCGAGGGGTCGGGGACAATCGTCAGCCCCGGCAGCTCGAGCTTCAGCTGTTGCTCAACGAGCGCTGCGTCTTCAGGATGAAGGCTTAACTCTGCGGCCTCCTCCGGTTGAGGCAGAGCCCCAAGCGCCTCGGTGATCACGGCCTGCAGCGCCTGCGGATCGGCGGTCAGCTCCCGGCGTGCCAGCGCCGCACCGGTTTGCAGCGCCAGCTCCACAAGCGTCGCGAGCAGCTGCTCGTTAATGTCTTCGTAGGGGCGGGTCAGGCCTTCAAGGAGGTGGCGTACCGCAACGGCGTCCCGCCGGCGTTCACCCTCCACCTGGTCCTTGGCTTTTTGCAGTCCCTGGGCGTAACCCTCCTGTTCAGCCTTATCGAACAGAACCTTCAAATCGTCGGACGATGGCCAGGGCGTTCGGCCGATCGGTACGGTCTTAAAGCTGGAGCCCGACGCGAGCTGCGTCAACGGAATAGGGGCTGAGTTCGCCGCATCGTATTGCCCAACGGGCATGATCTGGCTCACCCGGAGTTCCTTAAACATATTCCTCAGCTCCTTTACCACCCAGGTTGATGGTGCCCTCATCCGCCAGCCGCATGGCCACGGTCAGGATTTCCTTTTGTGCAACTTCCACGTCGCTGAC
The DNA here is from genome assembly GCA_038747195.1 of Pseudomonadota bacterium. GTDB lineage: Bacteria > Pseudomonadota > Gammaproteobacteria > Xanthomonadales > SZUA-38 > JANQOZ01. The sequence goes on along the minus strand of JBCDKA010000032.1, from coordinate 2,711 downwards.
CTTCATCGGGCCAGAGACCTCCAAATCATCACGCAGCATCTCGGCTGCACGCTTCGACATGTTGCCGAAGAAGCGTTCCCGCAGCGCCGGCGCAACACCCTTCAGGGCCGGAATCATCAGGTCCTGAGGAACCTCGCGCAGCAGCTTCTGGAACCCGCGGTCGTCCAGCGAGTTCAGGTTCTCGAACACGAACAGGAGGTTCTCCACCTGTTCGGCCAGGTCGGCGTCGTCTTCACGAAGCGATTCCATCAGCATCTCCTCCAGCTCGGAGTCGACGCTATTGATAATATCGGCGGCGTGGTTGATTCCCTTCAGCTCGATTGCCGAACCCATGCCGCCGCTGGTCGCCAGACCTTTCTCGTCCAGCATGTCTTTAAGATGTGCCATCGCTGACGGGGGAATCTCCTTGATACGAGCGATCCGTCCGACGGCTTCCTTAGCGATTTCTGGATCGAGCTCCGAGACCACTTCGCCGCAGTCGTCCGGATCGATCAGGGCAAGCACCGTGGCGATGACCTGAGGGTTTTCCAGCTTGATCATGTCCGCCAGGTCTTTTGGGTCGATCCAGCGCAGCGCTTCGATCCGGGCCGACCGGCCGTTGTTGCCGATGCGGTCCAGGACCACGTTGGCCTGTTCTTCGCCGAGCGAGTCGGTGAGCATCTTTCGCGTGAAGTCCGGGGCTTTGATCCGAAAGGCGGTTTCCTCTGCCACTTCCTCCTGAAACCCGGTGTTCACCTCCTGAACGTTCTGCCAGGAGACTTTTTCCAGTTCGCCGATGGCTTGGCTGACCAGCTGTACCTCTTTGCTGTCGATATGCTTCAGGATCCGCGACGCGGCCTCCTCGCCGATGGACATCAGCAGGACGGCAGCACGCTTTGGACCTGTCAGCTCTTCGCTCATGCCGGGTCGGCCAACCACTCAGATACCACCTGCGCCGCGCGGGCCGGGTCCTCGGCCACGATGCTCCGCGATTGGCCAACCATCTGGTTCATCTGGTTGGAGTCCAGATGGGCCAGCGCGTTTTGGTCTTCGGCGGTCTCGATGGGCTTTGGCTCGGGCAGAGCCGGAGCGGTGGACAGGTTGCGGAAGGTCGGCCGGAAGATCGTCAGAAGGAGCAGCACCACGCCGAGGGGCGCCAGGACCTGCTTACCCATCTGCCACAGCCACGGCTGTTCCCAGATCGGGGCCGCGGCCGCGGGCTCAGCCTCCGGCGGCTGATAAAAGGCGACGTTAGCAACCTCCACCGTGTCGCCGCGCTGCGCGTCAAAGCCGACGGCTTTCTCGACGAGAGCCTGAATCCGCGCCATCTCCTCCTCGGATCGTGGCGTCAGGGTGAGGGCACCCTCTTCGTCGATGCTGCGCATGTGGTCAACCACCACGGCAACCGACAAACGCTGGAGGCCGCCAGGGGCGTACTGCGTGTGGCTGACCTGACGATCCACCTCGAAGTTTCGATTCGCCGTCTTGTTCGATTGGGTTGGGGTGGCCGGGTTCTGTGCCGCCGGATCGTCGGCGCCGATCTCTGCGGCCGGCGGCGGCTGATTGCTGAGCGCGCCGGGAATCCCTTGAGCTTCCATCTCGCTGGTGGTGGATTCATTGGTTTGTTCACTGCGCAGCGCGATGGTTTCCGGATCGAACCGTTCCTCGGTCTGTTCGCTGCGCGTAAAGTCCACCTCCGCAACGACCTGGGCATGTACGCCGTTGGAACCGATCACAGGGGTAACGATATCGAGGATGCGGTCCATGTAGCGCTGTTCGAGCCGCTGGGTGTAGTCGAGCCGCTCGCTGTCGCTGGAGAACTCCTCCTGCTCCACGTCTTTGGTCAGCAGGCGGCCGTTCTGGTCAACAACTGTGACCCGCGCCGGTTCCATATCGGCAACGCTGGCGGCCACCAGGTGGACAATGCCCCGCACGTCGCGCTCGCTTAGGCTCTTGCCGTCGTAAAGGTGCACAATGACTGAGGCGGAAGACTGGCGCCGGTCGCGCAAAAACGCGCTGGGCCGCGCCAGGGCCATGTGGACCCGCGCCGACTGGACCATGCTGAGGGAATTAATTGAACGCGCCAGCTCACCTTCGAGGGCACGCTGGTGGCGGGAGTCTTCGCTGCGCTGAGTCATCGTGAACCCGACATCCTGATCGAGCAGCTCGTAGCCGGTGGCGCCGGCGGTGTTGTTGAGCAGACCGTCTGCCGCCAGGCGCAGCCGCGCGGTGTGCACGTCCGCCTGCGGCACCAGGATGCTGCCGCTGCCGAGGTCGAGCCGGTGCTTGATGCCGTTTCGACTCAGCGCGTCGATCACCTCCGCTTTCTGCGAGTCGGGAACGTTGCCCAGCAGCAGGGTGTAGTCCGGCTGCTGGCTCCACAGCACCCCAGCACCGGCCAGCGCCAGGGAACCGGCCAGCAGCACAATCAGCGCAGCCTGGCGCAGCCCGGGCAGGCGTTCGAACCCGCTCCAGGCTGCAGCCAGGCTGTTGCTGTCGGCGTTGGCCACCGCCAGGGAATCACTCTCCGCCATGATGTCAGGTCACTCCTTTACTTTGCTTCTGGCGTGTCATTGAGGGCTCGCTTCAGTCCGACTTCCGGCTTAGACCGGCATGTTCATGATTTCCTGGTAGGCCGCTACCAGTCGATTGCGAACCTGCTTAACTCCTTCGAACGAGACGCTGGCCTTTTCCAGCGCGACCATGACCTCGGCCAGATTGGCGTTCGGGTC
>JBCDKA010000031.1:0-33236 GCA_038747195.1 Pseudomonadota bacterium | reverse complement strand
GCGCGTCTGCCCCCCAATTTTCCGCCGCAATTAAATCGTCGAAGACAGCCATACAGTTGAGCGGGTTGGGAAAAGAGCCGCTGATATAGCGAGCGGTACGGCCGTATTTTTTGCGGTCGACCTTCCAGCCCAGTTCCTCGGTGCTGTGCGTCAGCCAGAACTGGCTGGCCTGGGTCGCCGTTGTGCTCATCGCCGCTGCGGTGCGCGACCACTGCTTGCCCAGCGTGTCCGGCGCCAGGTGTTTGATCATCGAAGGCGGGACCGCCCACACGACGTAGTCGAAGCTGTCTTTGCCCCGTCCGCCGCGCTTTAAGACCCTCGCTTTGGCGCCCACCCCATCGGGGCTGTACCACTTCTCGAAATCGATGTCTTTGTTTTCATCGGCAAACCGAATTTGCTCCCACAGTGGATGGCTGGGCCAGACCCGCCAGGGTTTGCCCGGCACCTTCTGGAGCGGATCGTACTGGCCTTTCTTCAGCGAAAGCTGGCGCTGGAACTCCAGGCGCTCCACCACCTTGCCCTGCTCTCCGTCAACCATTTCGATACCGGTCAGCTTGTGGAAAAACTCAAACCGAACGCCACGTTCTTTGAGCGCCAGATAAAGGGGCAGGATGGCGCTTTCGCCGGTGCCCGCTGCCATAAAGTAAAAGTAGTCACCGGTGCCGAGAAAGCTGCGGAGGATCCAGCCAAGCCAGGAGGCGGTCGACATGGTGGGCGGATTGGTCGAGTCGCCGTCCACGTAAGAAAACATGATGTTGGGCACCACGAACGTCATGGCGCCGATCAGCGTGTGGTCGAGTGCCCCATGACGTTTCATCCAGTCACGAAAGTCTTCCTGATCGAGCGAGTTGAGATCTTTCTCCCACAAACGCTCTTCCAGGATTCCTTTCAGGACCGTCCAATAGAGGTCAAGACTGCTGATCGCAAGCGAATGGTTGTGGTGAAACTTGCGGTCGAGCTCTTCGGCCAGCTCCTGTAGATGTTTGCGCATGCCGTCGAGGTGCTCCACGGCAAAGGTCATAAATTCTTCGATCGCCAGGTCCTCAAGCTGGTGAACCTTGCCGAGCAGGTGCTTGAGACCTTTATGAAGCGCTTCCCCAAGCCCGCGGTGTTTCTTGCGCCGAGTTTTGCTCGAGATTTCCGGATGAACCAGATCGCCATGCTTCAGTCTGGCCGGATCGCCGGGCCGTCCGCGTTTGAGCATCTCCGCCAGCAGCCCTTTCATGATCCCGTGCCAGTTCATCTCCGGGACCCGCGCGGTCCAGGGCTTGCCCGGCAGAAACGGCATGCTTTGCACCTCGTGATGCCAGTGTCCGTTCTGAAACTCGAGCTGATAGGTCATCGAGCTCGGCAGGAACGCCTTACCCAGGGTGGCGTTGGGCATGAGGGATTTAGACTTCTTGTCGATGCCGGCATAGGCCTTTTTCATCATGGCCCAGGTATTGAAGTAGCAGTTGCAGAAGCCGTGGATACCGTGCTCGAGAATTCGCCAACCGTTCTCTTCGTCCCGACCGGTGGCGCCCTTTCCCCCGACACGCCAACCCATCTGATAGATGCAAATGTCGTACTTGTCCTGCCAGCCCGGCTCTTCGGTCAGGTGAAAAGCGGTCGAAAGCCCTGCCGGTCCACCGCCCACAATCGCAATGCGCTTAACAGGCATAATATTTCCCCCCAGATGTTATTTTTATGTACCCGAGTGTTTTGCCGGGACGTTATGAGCACGAACATAGCATATCCAATGACCGCGGTTCCGCTGACGATCGGCGTCACTGCGCACCGGGATTTATGCCCCGACGAATTGCCGCAGATCAAACGCGCAGCCACCGACTTTTTGCAGGAACTTCGGGCTCAATTCCCGGATACACCGCTGCGGATTCTGTCTCCGCTGGCCGAAGGAGGTGATCGCATGATCGGCCAGCTTGCGCTGGAGCTTGGCCTCGAACTCGCGGTCCCGCTGCCGTTCGACCTCAATGAATACCGCAACGATTTTGCCAGCGACGATTCCAAGGCTGAGTTTGATCTGATTGTTCAGCAGGCATCTCAGGTGATCGAGCTGGAGCCCGCGGGCGGCTTTACGCTGGAAGAGATTGCTGCAGGCGGTGACGCGCGGGACGTCCAGTACGCCAATCTCGGCGTGTATCTGTCCGACCGCTGCCAGGTGCTCCTGGCGATCTGGGACGGCAAGGAGCTGCCCTACCCGGGCGGCACTTCACAGGTGGTCAATTATCATCAGTTCGGCCAGATGCGCGGCGTGGACGGGCAATTTGATCGACCCTACATTCTGGCCGAAGACGACACCGACCTGGTGTTCCACATCGTCTGTTCGCGCCAGGGCGACGACGGTGCGCCGGCTGATGGGCTGACGGCAGGCGGCACCCGGCTCCTGATCACCGATCCGGAGCGCCATGAGGTGAGCGCTCTGCCGGAGCGCTACCGTCAGATGATCGGGCGACTGGGGGAATACAATCGCGACGGGCGCGAGCTCGATCCGCGCAGCCTGGCCAACCCGGACTACCTCCCCGGCTGGACGCCGGACCTGACCCCTGACAGTGCGCTGGATAACATCGCCCGGCACTTCTTTACCTCCGACGCTTTGGCAAGCCGGTTTCAGGGACGCTACCTGCGCACCCTTAAAACGCTGTCGTTTGTCGGCCTGCTGATGACGGTGGCGTTTATCGGCTATGCCGACCTTGACCAGCCGCTGATGATCTACGCGTTTCTGGGATGCTTCGCGCTGGGTCTGGCGCTTGCCTGGCAGGCTGGACGATTTCAGTGGCACCGTAAGTATCTGGACTACCGCGCCCTGGCGGAGGGCCTGAGGGTTCAGTTCTACTGGGGGCTCACGGGAGTCTCCGGTCGCTTTCGCAACGACTTTGCCCACGACAACTATCTGCAGAAACAGGACCTGGAAATCGGCTGGATCCGCAACGTCATGCGGCATGTCGGGCTGGCGGACGAGGTGGGCGAACACGGCACGTCACTGGAAACGGCGATCGACCACTGGGTCGGGCGGGATGAATCGGGCGGTCAGCTCGGTTTTTTTCGTTCGCGGTGGCATCGGATGCGCCTGGCCGCGCGCCGCACCAACCAGATTGTCCGCGCCTGTTTGTGGCTCAGCATCGGCGCCGCGGGCATCCTGGCCGTCCTGCAGTTCCGCATGGACGAAGCGGCGGTCCAGGCGCTGCTGGTCGCCATCGGTCTGCTGTCGATCGGGGTTGCGGTGCGCGAACTCTATGCCAACAAGACGGCCGAAGCGGAGCTTTCGAAGCAGTATGCCTACATGTACCGAGTGTTTCGCGACGCCCGCCTGAAGCTGGACAGCGCGGACAGTGAGGACAAAAAGCGCGAAATCTTGCGGATTCTCGGCGAAGCGGCGCTCGACGAGCACGCCGAGTGGATCCAGCGGCACCGGGAGCGGCCGCTGGAGCAGAGCTCATTCTGAGGGCAGGGTTACCTCGCCGGCCGGAATCGACTGGAGAGCCCTGACGTCCTGTCCCGCCGGCTGCTGGTAGGGTCGCAGATCAAACTCCTGCAGGATCGCCAGCAGGTGATCGAAAAGATCCGCCTGTATAGCCTCGTACTCATGCCACTGCGTTGTGTTGGTGAAGCAGTAGATCTCGATGGCGATCCCCTCGGCTCCCGGCTGCAGCTGCCGCACCAAAAGCGTCATATTTTGATGAATTTTATCGTGATTTTTTAGATAGTTATAAACATAAGCTCGAAAGGTTCCTAGATTGGTGAGGCGACGAAGATTCACGTCGTCAGCGGTGGGACGCGGAAGCCCGGTGTTGTATTGCTCGAGCGCTTGCTGCTTTTCCTCGATGTAATCACTCAGCAGCGCAAACCGCCGGAAATGCTGAATCTCGGCATCCGTCAGGAAGCGCACGGAGGCCATATCCAGCGACAGCGAACGCTTAATGCGGCGTCCACCGGATTGCGACATACCGCGCCAGTTTCGAAAGGAGTCTGAAATGAGCTTGTGCGTCGGAATGGTCGTGATCGTTTTGTCCCAGTTCTGTACCCGAACCGTATGTAGCTCAACGTCGATCACGTCCCCGTCCGCGTTGTACTTCGGCATTTCGATCCAATCGCCGACGCGCACCATGTCCAGACTCGCGAGCTGGATACTCGCCACAAACGACAGGATGGTGTCTCGAAAGACCAGCAGCAGTACCGCCGTCAGCGCGCCCAGGCCGGACAGCAGGATCAGCGGCGACTTGTCCAGGATGGCCGAAATCACAAGGATAGCGCCAATGCAAAACAGGACAATCTGGGTCACCTGCACATAACCTTTGATCGGGTGCAGATGGGCCTTGGGGCGGCGATCGTAGATGGCGTTCAGCGCGTTGAGAGCAGCGCTCACCGCCAGCACCACCAGCAGTGCTATCAATGCGGTGGCCACATTCTGGATGCCCCGCGTGACGGTTTCACTCAGGTGGGGCACGAGCGGGGCCCCGAGATAGATCACGATCGGCACCAGCGCCTGGGCCAGCCGAGCCACCACCCGATGCTCAATAATCGTGTCGTCCCAGGTGCTCTTACTGGCCTTGGCCAACGCATGGATCGCGCGGGTGATGACACCTTTAGCGATCAGGTCGGCCACCCACGCGGCCAGCAGCAGCGCAGCAAGCCCCAGTGCGGTCAACAGCCAGGGGTTTGCCTGCGCCAGCAGCTCAGTCAGCTGCGTCCACCATTCCTGCATTTGGTTCATATCCGAGGTGCGAAAGAGCCCGAATTCTACGGGTTTTACCCCGGCTCAGGGACCCTATTTCCGGCGCGGCCGCTCAGTCTTCGTAGAGTCGTGGCGGCCTGATTCGCCGAAGGAAGGCGGCGGAGATCAGGGAGATCAGTAGGCCAACCGGGAAAATTTCGAGAAACGTCATCGGCAGCCGAAACAGCGGGCTAGCGTAACGCTCCGACATTTTGTCCATCTCCAGCTTCAGCTCCTCGAGTTCGGTGCCCGTCATCCCGTCGGCCTCACTCTCAGCGATCACGCTCGCAGCGTACTGCTCCATAAACTGATAGTCGCTGGTATAAAGATAGATCTCCCACACGAAGACATAGATCACGCCGGCAACTATTGCGATGGACGCACCCATGCCCGCTGCGCCCCAAAAGCCGATATAGCCTTCCCGCTGCTGATCCCGATAGCGTTTGATCCCGACGAACACCAGCGACAGCGCCACCAGCATCACCAGGTATCCCATCCACTCGGCGCCAGCGAGATTCGTATCCGCATCCGCCATGGCGGTACCCGCAACAATCGTCACGATGACGATGAGTCCGGCGAGGCCGCCGTAGATCAATGCATAGCGTGTCATGTCAGTAGTCCACAGTTGAGTTGAAGTGGCGCCAAACTAGCGACTGAGCGTGCAGCTGACCATCGCCCAAACGGGTGATGAAGGGTGGTTCTTGGACGGCTCGATCGTAAAATCAATGACTTAGGGAATCAGCAGCAGTTCTCGCGCCCGCTGTACCGCCTGCGTGCGCCGCTGAGCATCCAGTTTTTCGAACAAGCGGGACAGGTGCGTCTTGACCGTGTTGGGTGACATACCCAGATTCCGGGCAATCTCTTTGTTGGTTTGCCCTTCCGCGAGGAGTGCCAGCACTTCGCACTCACGGCGCGTCACGCCAAGCTGCCGGGCGATCTCTAGCGGTGGTGGCGTGGGGCCGGCCGGTGTACGCGTCAGCTTGCGCCCTGCCCAGAGCCCGAGCACCGTAAAAAGGATCGCAATCACCACCACGTAGGTCTCCCGTGACAGCTGCCGCACGAGGTGCTGGTAGTCGAGCCACTCGAGCGCAAAAGCACCTAACGCAAGGACCAGGCCGTACCCAGCCACCTGCGCCAGGAGTCGGACCGTGCCGCTAGGGCGCTGCTTTGCCATCGCGTCGACCGTCGAACGTCGCCAACGTTACGCCTGCGGCGGCATCAGCTCGCGTAGCGCAACCACCGTCGCGGCGACCCCCGAGGTAATCGCGGGTTCCGGATCGATCCGGAATCGAGGAGAGTGATGGGACGGCACCGGCGGCCCGCCCGCCGCCTCGATTTCAAAAGCCCTTGCGGGGGTTCCGCCGATCTGGAAGTAGACGCTGGAGATCGGCGGGTCCATGGTGAAATACGGAAAGTCCTCGCCGCCCATACCCTGACGGTCATAGGCGGTCATCATGTCTTCACCCAGGCTGCGGCGCCAGGCGCCGTTGAGGCGCGCCACCAGCTCCGGATCGTTGATGGTGACCGGCAGCGTTCCCTTATTCTCGACAATCGGCAGACGGTCTTCCGGTAATCCAGCCGCCCTTGCCACGTGTTCCGCCACCCGTCGAATTCCGGCCAGCAGTTTTTCGCGCGTCTCGGGGGTATCAGACCGGACCGTCAGCTCCAGCTTCGCCTCTTCGCTGATCACGTTTCGCTTGTTGCCGGCCCGGAGTACACCCACGGTGACGACACCCGGTTCCCGCGGCGAAAGCTCACGGGAAACCAGCGTTTGCAGCGCCATAACAATCTGGGCCGCCAACACCACCGGGTCCTTGCCGCGATGCGGGCTGGCACCATGGGCACCGATGCCTCTCACCGTCACGTCGACGCTATCCACGCCGGAATAAGCCGCCTGGGGCGCCGCGTAGAGTTTTCCGGCCTCAATTTCTGCCGACACGTGAAAGGCGAGCGCAAAATCGGGTTGGCCGAACCGCTCCCAAAGCCCGTCTTCCATCATCGCTTTAGCGCCAGACTCTTTCCACTCCTCAGCCGGCTGGGCAATCAGCATCAGCGTCCCCGACCAAAGGTCGCGCTGCGTTGCCATTTGCCGCGCCGTACCCACTAGCGCAGTGATGTGCACGTCGTGGCCACAGGCGTGCATCACGGGGAATTTCTTGCCTTCAGAGTTGGCCTTTACGACCTCCGATTTGTAAGGCAGATCGGTCAGCTCGGCGACCGGCAAGGCGTCCATGTCGGCCCGCATCATCACCATCGGCCCCGGTCCGTTGCGCAACATCGCAACGACTCCCGTCTGACCAATGCCTTCGGTCACCTCATAGCCGAGCTCGCGAAACTCTGCCGCCAGCCGCGCAGCGGTCTCGAATTCGACAAACGACAGCTCCGGGTTGGCGTGAAAGTGTTTGAACAGCGCGTCAAGATTCTGGCTGTAGTCTTCGGCTACGGCTAGCTGGAGCGCGCCCGGGTCTGCGCCCGCGGGTCCCGCGGTCGCTAGCGTCAGCAGCGCCCCGCCCAGCAGGCATAACCTACGCTGCCCCCTCAATCGACCGCTTGGCGCGGGCGCCCCATCACGGGCGGCGCATCGACGCGGCTCACTCATCCGCCACAACCACGCGGGTCATCGTGTCACCCTGCTCGATGGCATCCACAACATCCTGACCCTCCAGAACCCGGCCGAAGACGGAATGACGGCCGTCGAGATGTGGACAGGGAACGTGGGTGATAAAGAATTGTGAGCCGTTCGTGTTGGGGCCCGCGTTGGCCATGGACAACACGCCCGGGCCGTCGTGCGTCAGCTCCGGATCGAACTCGTCCTCGAAGCGGTAACCCGGACCGCCTCGACCCGTGCCCTCCGGGCAGCCGGTCTGAATCATAAAGTCGTTAATTACCCGGTGAAACTTCAGCCCGTCGTAGAAGCCCTGCCCGGCCAGCTTTTCGAAGTTTGCCACCGTGGCCGGCACTTTCTCATCGTGAAGCTCCAGCCGAATGGTGCCGCGGTTCGTTTCGATGGTTGCGGTTTTCAATGTTCAGGTCCCCTGACAGCTCAAATCAGCGAACAAGGTACTCAATTCCTGTGACGGCCGCCACAGGGATACGTTCTGTTACAGGCTGATTGCCTTTGTTTGCTGAACGCCATAAGCGGCTTACCCAGCCTCGCCAAACTCCTTCCCGTAGCTGCCGTTTGGCAGAAAGAAGGAACTGCGAGACATGGACGTCAGCCCCAACCGAAACATACTTCGCTCGATGGCGCTTTGCCTGACCCTGCTGCTTGGCGCCTGTGCCACAACGCCGGAAGGCCACACCATGCTGGCGGCCCGCAAGGCCCCCGATCTGGCCACCGGAGCCGGGTGCAACGCGTTTGGCGTGTTGGAAGACGAAATGCTGGCGGTGCCAACCGAAAAAATTCGTTTCGACGTCCGGGTCGTCAGCCCGGCAAAAATCGCGAAACAGTGCGCAGCAAGCGAGGAAACCGGCTCAGTCTGGGGGTGCTATCACGAGGATACGGGCCAAGCATTCATCGCTGGCAAAGACTGGCACGTCTACTGGCACGAGTGGTGCCACGCCAAGTTCGGCCCGGCGCACGTCAGCGTTGCCGCCAGTAACCGAAAGCCCAAAGGCTACCTGCACTATATCGCCAGCAACGCCGCGCCCTGACCCAGGACTTAAGTCGGCGAATCTATGGAAAATAGGACTCGCTGGCTAGCGGGCCCTGCTCCGCAAGCAACACCCCATCTCCGGGAGGCCCCGGTGGGTCCGGACGATAAGGCAGTCCGCAGCGCCGCCGTATAATCGGCTTAACCGGCAGATTCATAGCCGGAACAAGGCTATGATTCGGCTTTGCCAGCCGTCGACCTCTAAAGACCTCCCAATGATTCTCGGACAGCGTATTGTCGTTGTGCTGCCCGCGTACAACGCGGCGCAGACGCTCGCCCAGACGTATCAGGAAATCCCCGCCGGGTTGGTGGATCAAGTGGTGCTGGTAGACGACGCGAGTGGTGACCAGACTCTGGAGATCGCGCGGGAGCTCGGCATCCAGGAGGTCATTCGACACGAACACAATCGAGGCTATGGGGGTAACCAGAAAACCTGTTACGCGCGAGCTGGCGAACTCGATGCAGACATCGTCATCATGTTGCATCCAGACTACCAGTACACGCCGAAGCTGATTCCAGCGATGGCCGGCATGATCGCCAGCGGAATCTACGACGTCGTTCTCGCTTCGCGCATTCTCGGGAAGGGTGCTCGGTCCGGTGGGATGCCGCTTTACAAATACGTCGCAAACCGTTGCCTGACCCTTATCCAAAACATTCTGGTCGGCCAAAAACTGTCTGAATACCACACCGGCTACCGGGCCTTTTCCGGGGAAGTACTCGAATCGCTGAAGCTCGATCGAAATTCGGACGACTTTGTCTTCGACAACGAAATGCTCTCTCAGACCATCTACCACGGCTATCGCATTGGTGAAATCAGCTGTCCGACGCGCTATTTCGAAGAAGCCTCCTCGATTTCGATAGGGCCCGCCCTGCGCTACGGGTTTGGCGTGCTGCGAGTGAGCCTGCAACACTTTCTACAGCGCACAGGGTTGGCCAGATTCTCCAGATATGAGTAGGCACCGCTGGCTCATCGCCTGGGGATTGACGCTGATCGCCGGTATTGCGCTGCGCGTTTACCAGATCGGTGATCAGATCATCGCTGACGATGAGTGGCATGCGCTCAGGATGGTCTCGCTGTTTGGCTATGCCGAAATCTTTACGACCTTCGGAGTGGCTGATCACTGCATACCGCTCACGCTCCTGTACGAATGGCTGTCCCGAAATGGCGCGCTCAGCGAATGGGCAATGCGCGCTCCAATGATGGTTGCGGGTGTCAGCGCAATCGTTCTGATTCCTATCGCGTTTCGACCCTGGCTGAACGCCAGAGAGCGCTGGCTCCTGGGGGCCATGATCGCGTTGTGGCCCATTCTCATCTACTACAGCCGCACGGCTCGACCTTACGCGCTGCTGTTCTTGCTGGCCGGCGCGGCGATCCCGCTGGCCTACCAATGGTGGTACCAGAAAAAGCGAAAATCGGGTGTCTTTTACGGCGTGGGCGTTGTTCTTGCCGGGTGGATGAATCCGTTGACTCTGGCCCTCGGACTGAGCCCGCTATTGTGGTTTTCAGGGTCGGCGATCCGGAGTGCGATCGTCCTGCGACAGCGGGCCCCGATGCTGAGGCTGCTGCGATTCGGACTGCCGGTTGCCGCGTCGCTGGCCTTGCTGATCGGTCCGCCGCTGCTCAATGACTGGAGCTCGCTGACCGGCAAGGCAGGAACCGACCAAGCAGGCCTCGAGACCATCATCGTGTTTTGGCAGCTGTTTTCCGGCTCTCGCGGATGGCCCGTCGCCGTCGTTGTCCTGGTGCTGACGGCGGTAGGATCTTTCGAGCTTGCCAAACGAGACCGGCGATTCCTGGGTTTTCTCAGTTTTTGCGTATCGTTAGCGGCCGTAACGGTCTGGCTTACTGAAGCCGCCTGGATTAATCACGCTCTGGTACTCGCCAGATACCTGCTGCCAACGCTGGCACTCGTTCTCGCGCTCGCGGCCCTTGGGTGCTACCGGGTCTTGGGGCTAATCGGGATCCCAAAGGTTCCTCAGACTGTGTCGGCGGGACTGCTGGTGTTGGCTCATTGGGTGGAGGGACCAGTCCCGGAAGCCTACGCCGGGCGTAATCAGTTCACGGGTCACATGCGGTACCAGTTTGACTACGTACTAGAGCGCAACCCGTACAACGTTCTCGAAACCATTGAGCTGAATCCCGTGTTTTCCAAAGTCGGTGAGAACTTCGCCCCTGGCGAAACCACCGTCATTTTGGCTCCGTGGTTTCATGAATGGCATTTCAACCTGGCGTATCGCTTCCAGCACGTCCATCGTCAACCGATGAAAATGGCGTTTGTTCAGGGTCTGTGTGCAGACGATCGGGCCGGTGAGTTTCCACCCGAACCCGGCGGCCTCGATTTTCGTCATTTCACCCATCTGTCGGCCATGCTCCGGGAACCCGTCGCCGGCGCTGTACTGACTCTCAGACGCAGCAAACCCTACTGGGCGCCCGAAACGCGCTGGCCAGAAAACTGGGAGGGGTGTTTGTCCAAAATCGAAGAATTGCTGGGCGTTCCCTGGTATCAGGACGCTGAGTTTATCGCCTATCGATTCGACGCAGATTGAGGCCGCATCACGCGTAACCTCATGGCGACTATGTCGACTAGTTGGGGCTTGCCGGTGGGTCGACGCGAGGTGGTTCGGCCAGCGGATCGCGCTGCTCAATAGGGGTGACTTCGATAAAAAACAGCGGTACGTCCACCGGTGAGGCCACAAACGCCGCCAGCTCAAGCTGGCAGTTGAGCGGCCGCGGCATGGTCCGGCGTGCAAGCACTACCGCTGAGGCCTCCGCCAGGGTCAGACTGTTGTCCAGCTCGTCTGATGCCTCTCGTAGCGACGCCTCGATGTCATCATGCGCCAGGACAAAACTGGCTCCCGGCTCCAGCGTTCCGCTCAGCGGGATCTCCGCGCGCGGTCGAACCGATTCAGGCGGATAGATTTCCAGGTAGTAACCCACCGCATCCATATCGATGGTCGCCGCAGAGCTGTTGACCAGACGCAGCGCGCCCTTGCCCTCCTCCTGCACCAGAAGATCGGCGATCACCAGGTCGTTCTGGCTGACGCGACACTCTCGGCTGCCGCTTACCGAAGCGGCTGACTCCCAGCCTGCGGCCGAGAACGGGTCCAGCTCAAAGGCGTCTCGATCGCACAAGGCGGGGCTTCGCCCGAGGGCGGCCTGTGCAGCCGACGCGTCAAACAAAGGGCTTGATACCTCCGCCTGCTCGCTGACGGCCCCGACCGAGTCGACGACAAAACCGCTCAGGTATTCGTGTGTTCCCAGCAGCCGCTGCATCTTGTGCTCAGCGGGGCTGGGGGCGCCGGTGCCCGCCACGCGATTACGGGAACCGCGAAAAGCCGCGGCCGTCAGAGCCTCGGCGCACTCGCAGTCCGGCGTCGCCGCGGGTCGGTGAAGATCCAGATAGTCGCCGGGCGCTACGCTCAGGTGATCGACGACCTGCTGTGCGTCGCTCGCCAGGGACGACCCTCGCCCAGCCACCAGGAATCCACCACCGGGCGCAACCTCGCCAATCAGAGGCACCGTCACGGCCGTCCCGAGCTGATCGCGATAAACGATCCCAATTCGGTAGCCCTCAGCGGCCAGGTCGACCGTGCTGTTGGAGTGATTCACGAGCCAGACATGCCCCGCTCCACTGGCGTCGGCGCTGAATTCGCGCACTAGCAGCGCGCCATTTTCATCACTGTCGCACCGGTGCGCTGGCGGCTCGTTACCCGGCTGGACCGACCGCCAGTTTTCGGCGGGGTCGAAACGGTTGTTGTCATCCGCATCCGCCTCGCACGATTCGGGCAGGCGCCGGAAGGTCTGCGTGCTTCGGAAGTCAGGGCTTGGCAGCCAGTCGGGATGATCGCTTCCGCCGCGTTCGCCGATCGCGTCGAGCGCCAGCGTCTGGGTCTGCAGCGCTTCAACGCCCGCCAGCACAATCGCGTCTGCGAGCTGCGGCGCGGCGGCGGTACCGGCCTCCACGGCAGCCGCCATACAGCTGCACGTCTGCGCGAGCTCGATCGGCCGCTGCGGACTGGAAAATCGGATGCGCTGGTCAAGCTGGCTTCGAGCCCAGCCGCTGCTTGAACCGCAGCCGCAGCCGTCGGCGGTCCCGACTGCGGTCACCACATCCGTGGCGCTCCCGGGCCTGCGGGTCACAGCAACCGCGACCGCCGCTTGAGCTGCGTTGCAGTCGCCCCAGGCGCTCGCCACGGCCTGCGCCGCTCGAGCCGGCTCAAAACCTTGTTCCAACAGATCGGCAGTGACCTCACCTGGATCGCGCTGCTCCTCAAGCGCCTGATCAACGAAGGTCAGCAGAATCGAGCGGTCCTGCGCGTGCGCGATGGTGGCGCCAGCGACCAGCGCCAGGGCTATGGCCACGAGCCGCAGCAGGATTCCGCTACGCCGACGCCACGTTCCACGGCCGGCGGAAAGACAGAGTGCGGTGTCAGTATCCATCAGCTTAGTGTAAACAAATTCTCTTAAGCACAGGAATTACGGGCAAAAAGTTCACATTTGATGCGGTTGGAACTGCTCCATGGCTGTCAGTTCCAGCGGGCCCGGCCGGGGGCCGGTACTCGCCAGGCGTCGCTGCGGCCAGGCGACCAGCGCGTCAAGTTCGAGCGGCTGGCTGAAAAAGAAGCCCTGGACGTCTTTGAAGCCCAACGATCGAACGAGATGCCAGTCCTCCACCGTCTCGATGCCCTCCGCCACCGTGTTGAGCTGGAACTGTCGGGCCAGCTCGACGCAGTGGCGCAAAATGGCGGTGAGTTCCCCGCTCTCGGCGGCTCCGGCGACAAACTGGCGATCCACCTTGAGTTCCGTAAACGGCAGCGTTCGCAGGCGTTCCAGGCTCGAAAAGCCGGTGCCGTAGTCGTCGACGGAGAGCCGAAACCCCTGCAGCCGCAGCCGATTGAGGGTCTCGATGGCCGCCCGCGGCTCGCCGAAGCCCTGCGTCTCGGTGATCTCCAGCACCACGGTATCCGGCGCCACGTCATACTCACGCGCCAGCTCCACAAACCGATTGGTGAGGGCCAGCGAAGTCAGCTGGCCGCTGCCGACGTTGACGGCTGCGGAAACAGCGAAACCTGCCTGCGCAAGGGCCTGCTGAGCGGTCAAGACTTGCCTCAGCATCTCAAGCAGGAATGCGTCCGACAGCGGCGAGATCTCGACCTGCGGCATGAAGAGCGCCGGCGGAATCAAACCATATTCAGGATGAATCCAGCGAGCGAGGGCCTCGATACCGGTGACCTGCTGCGTATGGGCATCCACAACAGGATGAAATCTGGCCCGCAGCTCACCCTCCGTCAGCGCCCGATCGAAATCGTTGAGGTCGAATTGAAAATTGCCGGTGCGCGCCGGGGGGACAAACAGCGGCTCATCCGTCGGCTGCGCCATCGCTATCAGCTTGTGCAAAGAAAAAGGTTTGCGCAGCGTCCCGCTGACGTCCAGGCCGCTCAGCCGAGCCTGGGTCTCAGCGGTATCGAGGAGCCGACCCTCATTGCCGCTCATCAAGATGATGCGCCCGCCAAAACCCATTTGAGCCAGGTGCGACAGCACCATAAAACCGTCGCCGTCGGGCAGCACCAGGTCACAAACCACCAGATCGAAGCTCACGGGATCCAGGCCATCGAGCAGCGCAATGGCGTTGCCGCAGCGCCGCACGAGCCGAACTTCCGCGAAACCGCTAAATTCGAGGGCCTTGGCCACAATGTCGCCGAGCCGGGTGTCGTTTTCGACGACCAGGGCCTTCAGGTTTTCCTTTCCTCGACCGATAAAAGAATCTGTATCGCGCACCTCGGTGTGCTCCTGATCCAAGATGAGATCAGTTTGCACCAGCCTTCTTACCGTAGCTTGGCAAAGTGCATTCGAGATGAAACAAAGGGTAACGACCTTCGGACCTATGAATCAGACGGCCTCGATCGCCTCTTTCAGGCAGGACTGTACGCCGACTACCGGAGACGCCGCCGGCGACCACGCGGAGCCAGTGGCCGACATTCTGGTGGTCGACGACGTCATGGCGAACCTGTCGCTGCTGGTAGACATCCTTAAAGAGGAAGGCTACCGGGTTCGCCCGGTTGCCAGCGGCCGAGAGGCTCTGCGAGCCGCCGCAGCCCAGCCGCCGGATATGGTTCTCCTGGACATCGACATGCCAGAGATGGATGGTTTTGAGGTCTGCAAAGCCCTGAAATCGGCCGCTGAGACTCAGCATGTGCCGGTGATTTTCCTGAGTGCCTTCGCCAGACCCAGCGACAAGGTCGCTGCGTTCAGCGCCGGCGGGGTCGACTACGTGACCAAGCCGTTCCAGATCGAAGAGGTGGTTCAGCGGGTAGCGACCCACCTGCACCTGGAGTCGCTCAAGGCCTGCCTCGAGGATCAGAATCGAGAGCTTCACGCGCGAAATCGCGAACTCGAGCAAATTCG
The DNA here is from genome assembly GCA_038747195.1 of Pseudomonadota bacterium. Classification (GTDB taxonomy): domain Bacteria; phylum Pseudomonadota; class Gammaproteobacteria; order Xanthomonadales; family SZUA-38; genus JANQOZ01. Next base: position 18,466 of record JBCDKA010000031.1, on the reverse strand, counting down.
CAAGACTCAGGCCAACCTCGTTCATATGATCGTCCACGACCTCAGATCACCGCTGGCCGGTGTGCTGGGGTATCTCGAGCTCCTGCAGATCGGCGGTGCGGACAGCCTGTCCGAAGAGATTCTGGCGGACGTCGGGCGGGCCGTTGAGGCCTGCAACAGCGCCAATGACCTCGTGTCATGCCTGCTGGATATCGCGCGCCTCGAATCGGCTGCAATGCCCATGGACATCGCGCCGCTGGATCTCGGACGAAGCGCCGACGCGGCGCTCAACAGCCAGCACAGCATCAAGGGACAACGCACCCTGAAACTGCATCAGGGCGATCGTCCGGTGATGGTCAATGCCGACGCTGGCCTGGTGCATCGGGTGCTGGTCAACCTGCTCCATAACGCGATCAAAGCGACCGGAGAGGACGACCGAATTGATCTGGATATCAGTCAGGACGGTGAATTCGCCCGGCTCCAGGTGATCGACACCGGGCGAGGTATACCCGCGGATCGCATCTCGGGGTTGTTTGAGAAATTTGCCCAGGCCGACCAGCGCCGGCGCCATCGCGACGATGGTTTCGGCATCGGCCTGGCGTTTTGCCGACTGGCTGTCGAGGCGCAGGGCGGGTCAATCGGCGTTGAAAGCGAACTCGGCGAAGGCAGCCGATTTTGGTTCACCCTGCCACTGATCGGTGGAGAACAATGAGCGCGGCCCAACTTCAGACCCAGCAAAAACTTCGAGTCTTAACCGCCGACGATGACCGGGCGATCCGCTCGGCCATCGAACGACATTTCACTGCGCGTGGCTTTCAGGTCACCACCGCCGAAGACGGTCTGGTGGCCCTCAACGCGCTCAAGCATGAAGAGTTTGATCTGGCGGTCCTCGATATCAACATGCCGGGCCTGGATGGCCTGTCGCTGTGCCGGCACATCCGGGAAAAAGCCGACATGCCGGTGATACTGCTGACCGCCAACGGCGAGGAGACCGACCGGATTGTCGGTCTCGAGCTCGGCGCGGACGACTACATGTGCAAGCCCTTCAGCGTCCGGGAACTCGAGGCCCGCATCAAGTCTGTCATGCGACGCTGCGGCCAGTCCTCCACCGCCACCTCGACGCTGCCCGAGCCGGCCAACGACGAGGTGCGCCAGTTTGGCCACTGGTCGCTCAATCTCTCTCGCCGGGAGCTCTACGACAAAGACGACAATCCGGTTCCGCTGACGGGCGCCGAGTTTCGGCTGCTCGATGCGCTGACCAGCAAACCCAACCGCGTCCTGTCGCGTGATCAGCTCATGAACATGACGCGTGGTCACGACGCCATGCCCTTTGATCGCAGTATTGACGTCCAGATCGGACGGCTGCGGAAAAAGCTGGGCGACTCGGGCAAGCAACCCTCGCTGATCAAGACGTTCCGCGGCGAAGGCTACGTGCTGACCGCCTGATCACAACCGCCCGCTGGCGGTCTTACACACCTGAAGCTAAACCCAAACGGGTTGTGTCAATTCGCTATTGAGGAGATATGGGCGACGGGCCCAGACGGTCTTAGCGCGCTGAAGAAACGCGCTGAAACAGAGAGAACTTAGACTTTTCCGAGATTCCGCGACGGAGGCGCTTGATTGAGCTGGCCGTCGCTGCCGTAATCCTCGGTGCCACCTTCCTGACCATAGAGCACGCGGAGCGCTTCCTGGCGACTCTGCGCCATGGCCGTCATCGATGCACCGTTGATCATATTGCGACGCTTACACTCGGAGAGGGACTCGACAAACTCTTCCCAGTCCGGAGACCCCTCGTGCGCGTTTTTGAGCTCACCCTCGGCAAACTCGATGAGCGATTCCAGCATCACCCGCTTCTGATCGGAAACCGAGGCAAGCTGGCGAAGGTCATCGCCGGCCAGCGCGTCAGACTCCTGTTTCAAGATGCCCAGCAGGTTGTCTACGCTTCGCTGCAGATCTTCCAGACGGGGCACCGGGCGAGCCATCACGGCTGGCCCTTCACGCCGGACTCAGAACGGATCAGCCCTTCGGCGATGCTGCGGGAATCCACCTCGAACGTGCCGTTGGCAATGGCCTCGCGAAGCGCCGCTACCTTTTCGACGTCCACGTCGGATTCGGACCGCGCAGATTCCGTAATCTGGCCGATCGCCCGGGCTTCGAGCGTCAAAGACACCTTGTCGCTCACCGTTTGTGAGGACTCAGCGCCGCCGGCGGGACTTTTTTCCGCTGACGCTCGATCCGATCGGTCGGAGACCTCGGAAACACTGATATTGGTACCAACAGGGTTAGTAATCATCGTCATTTTCCTTAAAAGACCCTCTCAGGATCGGCCGCTGCAATAAAATCTTTAGGGTTAGTGTACGAATTAGCGGAGTTCGCGCCCAAGCGCGCTCCCGCTTCGCTCAACGCGCCGTGGTCAGTCCTGACCACACCATCAGCGGAGACCACACCCTGCACCCGGCGACGGCTGCTGAGGTTCTCCACGCTAATCTGATCACCCATAGCGCCGGAAGTCAGCGCTTTACCGGCGACTCTTACGCTCAGGTTGCCCGCACGTGCCAGCAGCGTCACCCGATCCCCTCGCTTGATGAGCTCGGGTGCACGAAGCATGTTCTGCGTCAGGACAACCCCGGGCGCCAAGGTTCGGCGCAGCTCCAAGTCGACGGCCTGGGAGGGGTGCTGGAGAAATCGGCCATTCACCTGACTGATGTCCATCTTCTGCACCATCAGGTCATTTTCGCCCACCCGATCTCCCCGAGAGAGCGGTCCACGACTGACGAGCACCTCCATCCAGACCCGAACCCGGGCCCGGAGGTAAATGGTCCACGGCACCAGGCCGGCGCACCGTACGCCAACGCTCGTATTGCCGAAGCTGCGAGCACCGGGAGCCGTGAACACCTCCAGCGACTCGCTGCAGGCGGCCAGCCGAAGGCGCGGATCGGGCGCCTGAATTTCGACGCTTAGGTTGTCACCAAATTGGCGCCCGCCTTCGCGCTCCAGATAGATTTTGGCCTGCTGAGCAATCGCGGACAGCGAATGATGCTGCGTTGCCCAGGCCTGGCCAGCCCCCAAACCGCTCGTCAAAATTGCCACGGCGAGGAGTCGGAAAATTGACAAAAGCTCTTCCCTGAGAGGTTTTGGCGTCGTTTTTTTGTCGGTTCGCATGTCAGGCTCCATCCCTGCGTATCGTCACGGAAGACAAGCAGCAATACTCGTGCCAAGAAACGGTCAAGAAGCGGCGATCGATCTCGACACCTCTTTATAGGGCCACGGAAAAGATCGTTTCGAAGGCTGGTACAAGCCCACCATCGCGCGCCAACAAAAGCCACACTGGCGCCGGAAAAAACTCATTCTTATCGGTTGGCACGCCAATTGCTTTAGCCCTGGCAAGGAAACTTTTGCTGGACTTAAGCCATGCCTTTTTCGCTGGACTCATTGCTAGGCATCCATCCGCAGGCGCTGGAGTTTCGCGCCCGACGCGCTGAGCTGCTGGCACAAAACCTGGCCAATGCGGAGACCCCGCACTACAAAGCGCGAGATCTGGACTTTGCCACCAGCCTGAAGCAGGCCCAGCCAGCGGGCGAGATGAAGCGAACCCACGAACGGCACTTGAGCGGGAACGACGACAGCCCCATGGCGGACGCCCTTTACCGCATCCCGCTGCATCCGTCCCTGGACGGGAACACGGTGACCGAAGAGTTCGAGAAGTCGGCGTTCTCGGAAAACGCCGTGCGGTATCAGGCCAGTCTGATGTTTCTGACCCGAAAATTTTCTGCGCTGAAAGGCGCCATGAACGATCAGTGAGCTTGGTATGAGTGACGGCACCCTCTTTTCTGTAGCGGCCTCAGCCCTGAACGCCCAGAGCGTCAGGCTGAACACCATCGCTTCCAATATGGCCAACGCCGACGTGGCCGCCAGCTCGGCCGAGGAGACCTTCCGCGCCCGGCTGCCGGTTTTCAAAGCCGAGTCGACCCAGGGTCAACTCGCCGGCGTGCAGGTGGCGGGCATCGTCGAGTCGGACGCGCCGGCCCGCATGCGCTACCAACCCGACCATCCGCAGGCCAATGACGAGGGCTACGTGTTTCTGCCCAACGTCAATCTGATCGAGCAGATGACCGACATGATTTCCGCGTCGCGCAGCTATCAGGCCAACCTGGAAGTCATCACCACCACCAAAGAACTGATGCTGCAGACCCTGCAGCTCGGACAGCGAGGCTGATTATGCTTACCGGCGTTAACGACCTAACCAACATCCTTGGACCCCAGCGCCCGCAGGGCAACGGCGGCAGCGACGGCGAGCTTGGGCAGGAAGAGTACTTTGCCCTGATGGTGGCGCAGTTGCGCAATCAGGACCCCACCTCGCCACAGGATGGCAGCGAATACTTCACCCAGATTGCGCAGTTCGGCACCGTCAACGGCATTACCGAGCTGCAGCAGTCGTTCGACTCGCTGGCCACGGCACTCAACAACAATCAGGCGCTGTCAGCATCGACGCTGATCGATCGCGACGTGCTGCTGCCCGGCGGGTTTGGCTACCTCACCGAGGGTGAACCGCTCTCGGGCCAGGTTGACCTCCCCCAGGGCTCAAGCGCCTTGCGTATCGAAATCACCGATGAGGCGGGTCGCCAGATCCGGGTGCTGAACCTAGGTCAGCAGAACGCCGGCGGCAACGAATTCACCTGGGATGGGCTGGACGAAAGCGGCAATCCCGCGCCCTCGGGGCGCTACAACGTCACCGCCGAAGCCACCTACGGCAACGAAAGTGTCGCCGTTGAGGTGCTGGTCGCCGGCCGCGTAGAAAGCGTGGCTTTTGGGGGCTTTGCAGGACAAACCGTACTGACCGTGTCGGGGCTTGGGCCAGTGGGCTTGAGCGACGTCCGCGGCATTCAATAATTTAAGCAGGAGATCAAACGTGGCTTTTAACATTGCACTCAGCGGCCTGAATGCCGCCATGGCGGACCTGGACATCACCGGCAACAACATTGCCAACGCCTCAACCAACGGCTTCAAGTCCTCGCGAGGCGAATTTGTCGACCTGCTGGCCTCGGCCGGTTTTGTGATCTCCAGCCTGGACCCGGGTGACGGTGTCCAGCTGGCGGCGGTTCGCCAGCAGTTCAGCCAGGGCAACATCAGCTTTACCGGCAACGCGCTCGACCTGGCGATCAGCGGCGGCGGCTTTTTCTCGGTGCGCGACCCCAACGGGACCGCGGCTTACACCCGTAACGGCACCTTCTCGGTGGATCGTGACGGATTTGTGGTGGCGCCTTCGGGAGCCAGACTGCAGGCCTTCGGCGTCACCGACCCGGCGATCCCAACCTTCAACAGCGCGACCACCAACGACCTGCAGCTGCTGACGACACAGGGTGCTCCGGGCGCGACGTCGGAAGTCGACCTCGCCCTGAACCTGGATACCATCGAACCGATCCTCGGCCCCGGCGCGATCGACCCGGCGGATGCCGACACGTTCGACTACTCGACCACAATCACCGTTTTTGATTCGCTCGGTGAATCGCATTCGGCCACCGTTTACTTCCGCCAGACGGCAGCATTGACCTGGGACACACGCTTGGTCATCGATGGCGACAGTGCGCAGACCACGGCGCTACAAACGCTGAACTTCGACAGCCAGGGAAATTTGACTACGCCCCAGCCGCTGACCTACGGGGCCTTTACGCCCATCAACGGCGCCGACCCGATCAACTTCAATCTGGACCTGACGGACACCACCAACCTGTCGGGCCAGTCGACGGTGACGTCCATCGCCCAGAATGGCTTTGCCGCCGGCCGGCTGAGCAATATCGATATCGACGAAACCGGTATCGTGTTTGCCCGATTCAGCAACGGCCAGTCCGAACCGCTGGGCCGGATTGCGCTGGCTCGATTCCAGAATCCACAGGGTCTGCGGGCCATCGGCGACACCTCCTGGGTGGAGTCTTTTGCCTCCGGACCGGCCATCCTGGGTGATCCGGGTGGCGCCGGTCTTGGCCTGATCCAGGGCGGCAGCGTGGAGCAATCCAACGTGAACATCTCGGAGGAACTGGTCAACCTGATCAGCGCCCAGCGCAACTTCCAGGCCAACGCCCAGGTCATCAGCACCGCTGATGATCTCAACCAGACCCTGCTGAATATCAGGTAATGGATCGTTCGGTCTACATCGCCATGGGTGGCGCGCGAGACGCGATGCGCCTCCACGCCACCCAGGCTCACAACCTGGCCAACAGCCAGACGGTGGGCTTTAAGGCTGACCTCACCCGTGCCGAGAGCCTCCCGCTCAACGGGCCAGGCTTTCAGGATCGGGTGCATGCCGCCCAGACCGGTGAACGGATGCCGGACCTGAGCCCGGGACTGATCAATCAGACTGGCCGCGACCTGGACATTGCGATCCAGGGCGAAGGCTTTCTGATGGTTCAGGGCGCTGACGGCGGCGAGGTGTACAGCCGCGCCGGCAACCTGCGGGTGGACACCAACGGACTGCTGCTCGATCACGCCGGCCGCCCAGTGCTGGGCAACAGCGGTCCGGTCTCCCTGCCGCCTTATGAAAAGCTGGAGATCGGCACGGACGGCAGCATCAGCATCCGGGGTGAAGGTGAGGCCGAAGGTCCGCTGAATATCGTCGACCGCCTCCGCCTGACCCGACCTGACGCCCAGGATCTCGTGAAGAATCCGGACGGCACCATCCGGCATCGGGACGGCCTGGCGTCGGTCCCGGACGCCTCGGTGGTGGTAGCGTCAGGAGCGCTGGAGGCCAGCAACGTTGAGCCGGTTGGTGCCCTCGTCCAGATGATCGAACTGCAGCGCCAGTTCGAGATGCACATCAAGTTTATCGAAAACAGCGAAGATAACGATCGCGCCGCCAGCCGCCTGCTGCGGATGCGCTGAGCGCTCTCGGGAGATTTATCATGAATCACGCACTTTGGATCGCCAAAACCGGCCTCGAGGCCCAGCAAACGCGCCTGGCGGTGCAGTCCAACAATCTCGCCAATGCCAACACCACGGGCTTCAAGCGGGCCCGGGCGGTGTTCGAGGACCTGGTCTACCAGAACATCCGGCAGGTTGGCGCCCAGTCGTCGGAGAGCACGCTGCTGCCGTCCGGACTCTCGCTGGGAACCGGCGTACGCACCGTGGCGACCGAAAAGCTCTTCAGCCAGGGCAACCTCGTGCAGACCGGCAACGCGCTGGATGTCGCTATTCAGGGCCGAGGCTTCCTGCAGATCCTGCTGCCCGACGGCGCGCAGGCCTACACGCGCGACGGCTCGCTACAGATCGACGCGGAGGGCGCGCTGGTCACCTCCAGCGGTTATCCGGTGCAGCCCGCGATTACGGTGCCCCAGGGCGCGGAGACCGTGACGATTGCCCCCGACGGCACCGTCACCGTCAAGATCGCCGGCCAGGATCAGGCGACCCAGGTCGGCACGCTCCAGATGGCGGACTTTGTAAACCCAACCGGCCTGCAGGCCGTGGGTCAAAACCTGTTCCGCGAGTCGGCAGCCAGCGGCACGCCGCAGACTGGCAACCCGTCCCAGAACGGCCTCGGCGCCCTGCTCCAAGGTTCGCTTGAAACCTCCAACGTCAATTCGGTGGAAGAACTGATCGGCCTGATCGAAACACAGCGGGCCTACGAGATGAACTCCCGAGCGATTGCCACGGCCGACCAGATGCTCGAATACGTGAATAACAACCTATGAAACTGACGCGCCTTAAAACGATCCTCTCAGCCGCGGTCAGCCGCTCCGGAATAGGCCTCGCCCTTGGCGGGGGCCTGCTCCTGGGCGGCTGCGCCGTTGCGCCCCAGCCGGCGCCGATGGTGCCGCCGGCCCTGCCTGTCATGCCGATGAGTGCAGTAACCACCAGCGATGGCGCCATCTACAGCGCCACGCCGCGGCTCGTTTTATTCGAGGACGTCCGGGCACGCAGCGTCGGCGACGTCCTGACCGTGGTGCTCAGCGAGCAAACCAACGCCAGCAAGAGCGCCTCGACGGCCACCGATAAAGAAACGGGATTTGAATTGTCGCCCGGTCCGCTGTTTGGCACCGACGTCTCCGGCAGCACGCTGGACAGCAGCCAGGATTTTGCCGGCAACGGCTCCAGCAGCCAGAACAACAGCCTGACCGGCTCTCTCACGGTGACTGTTGTGGGCGTGCTCGATAACGGGCTGCTGGCGATCCAGGGCGAGAAGTGGCTCACGCTGAACCAGGGTAAAGAGTATCTGCGAATTGCCGGTCACGTCCGGGGCGCTGATATTCGAACCGACAACAGCGTGCTGTCCACCCAGATCGCAAACGCGCAGATCACCTACTCAGGCGCCGGCGCGCTGCACGACGCCAATCGCCAGGGCTGGCTGACGCGAATGTTTGCCAGTGTCCTGTCACCGCTTTAAGGAGGAGAGTTCCGTGAGTGTTACCAAATCCGGAACGGGCAGCGTCGGCCGCAGCCTGGCCCAACGATTGCTGCTCAGCCTGGCGCTGGCGCTGAGCGTTTGCGCCACCCACGCCGAACAGCGCGTGAAAGACCTGGCCAGCGTGGCGGGATTTCGCGAGAACCAGCTGATCGGCTACGGCCTGGTGGTCGGCCTGGACGGCACGGGCGACCAGACCGTGCAGTCACCCTTCACCGTGCAGAGCCTGATTAACATGCTGAATCAGCTCGGCGTGGTGATCCCGCCGGGCACCCCGCTGCAGCTCAAAAACCTTGCGGCGGTCGCCGTACACGCATCCCTGCCGCCGTTTGCCAAGCCGGGGCAGCAGATCGACGTGACCGTTTCCTCGATCGCGAACGCCACCAGCCTTCGTGGCGGCTCGCTCCTGATGACGCCGCTCAAGGGACTCGACGGCAAGGTGTATGCCGTGGCCCAGGGCAGCCTGATTGTCGGCGGCTTCGGTGCCGAGGGCAGCGACGGTTCATCGATCACCTTCAACGTTCCGAGCGCCGGCCGCATTCCGAGCGGGGCCATGGTCGAACGCGCTGTGGCGAGCACCCGGGCGCCCGGGTCCCCGCTTAAACTGAATCTGCACTCGCCGGACTTCACCACCGCCGACCGGCTGGTCAGCGTCATCAATCGGCGCTTTCCCGCCATGCCCGCCAGCGCGGCCGATCCGGGAACGGTGATTGTCCAGGCGCCTCAGGATTCTACGGACTACATGCGCTTTGCCGCTGAGCTTGAGAACCTGACGCTCGAGCCCGGTGAACCCGCTGCGCGGGTGGTGGTGAACGCCCGCACCGGCACGGTGGTGGTCGGAAGCCACGTCCGCGTGCTGCCGGCCGCAATAACGCACGGCGGCCTGACGGTCACCATCGCCGAATCACCGCAGGTGGTTCAGCCCAATCCTTTTGGGCGAGGCCAGACCGCGGTGCAGCCGCAGTCCGAGGTCACCATCACCGAAACAGAGAGCCGCATGTTCCTGATCGAACCGGGCGCGGCGCTGAGCGACATCGTCGAGGCCATCAACCAGGTTGGCGCAGCTCCGGGTGACGTGGTTGCCATCTTGGAGGCCCTGCGCCAGGCGGGCGCCCTTCGGGCCGAATTTACGGTCATTTAAAATTGGAGACGCCCCTGGACAACAAGGCCGGGATGCCGCTACTCCAGGCGCTCAAGGACGTCGGCTCACAGCGGGTCCCTGGCCAGGCCAAGGGGCCTGGCAGCACCGACGACGCGAAGCTGAACGAAGCGGCCAAAGCCTTCGAAGGGGCTTTTCTCAAGATTCTGCTGAAATCGATGCGCGATACCATTCCTGAGGGCGGTCTGTTCGACCGGCAGCAGATGGCCGCCTTTGAGGAGATGCGCGACGGCGCCCTCGCCGACTCGCTGGCCGGCCGCGGCGCGACCGGTATCGCACAGCTGGTGGTGACGCAGCTAGGCGGCAAACCGCAAAAGCCCGCAGTCACCCTGACCCAGGGCGTGCGCCCCGCCCAGGCCGCCAACGTCGAAGGGGTAACCAAGAGCACCGGCAGCAACGCCGATGAGCGGCAGCGCTTTGTCGATCAGCTCCTGCCGGTCGCTCGCAAAGCCGCTTCGGCCTTGGGCATTGACGCGGCGGTGATCGTCGCCCAGGCGGCGCTGGAAACCGGCTGGGGCAAACACGTGCCCACCAGCCCCAGCGGCGCGAGCAGCCACAATCTTTTTGGCGTAAAGGCCGGTGGCAGCTGGCGTGGCGCAACGTCCAGTCAAACCACCACGGAATACCTGGGCGGCAAGCTGCGTGAAGTTGTGGCGAGCTTTCGCGCTTATGCCAGCCCGCAGGAAAGCGTCACCGACTACGTCAATCTGATCCGTTCATCCGATCGATATGCTGCTGCGGCGCAGGCCCGCAGCCCGGAAGCCTATCTCAAGGCCCTCGAAGACGGCGGCTACGCCACCGACCCAAATTATGCCCGCAAGATCCAAACGATACTCAGCGGGCCGGAACTGAGGTCAGCTCATGACAATTGAAGCCATCGGTCTATCGGCGCTGGCGGCGTTTCAGCGTGCACTATCGGTCACGGCCCACAACATCACGAATGCCAACACGCCTGGCTACAGCCGGCAATCCGTGCTGTTCAGCAATCTGCCGGGAAACCTGAGCCCGGTGGGCCCCCTCGGTGGGGGCGTTGAGCTCGCAGCGGTCCGGCGCAGCTTCGACTCCCTGCTCTACAACCAGCTGCGGCAGGCAACCAGCAATTTCACCCAGACTGAGGTGCGCGCTGAGCTGACGACCCTCGTGGACGGTTTCCTGGGCGCTGACGGTTTCGACCTTTCGGCGCCGATCAACGGCTTCTCTTCCGCCTGGCAGGATCTCTCCGCGGACCCGACCTCTGTCGCCGCCAGAACAGCGGTGCTCAGCTCTGCGGGTTCAATCGCCGATCGCTTTAACGTGCTCGACCAGCGGCTGAACGACGTCCGCGATGACCTGGGCAACCGGGTGACCGCGTACGCCCGCGAGATCAACAGCCTGTCCAGCCAGATCGCCGACCTCAACCGTCGCATCAACGACCAGCAGCTGGCGGGTGACGGCCCGAACGATCTTCTGGACCTGCGAAATCAGGCCATCCTGCAGCTATCGGAATTCCTCGACGTGCAGGTGGTGCAGGACGGCGCGTCGCTCAACGTGTCGCTGACCAACGGCTCGGCGGTCGTCACCGGCGTGGAGGTCAACGAGGTCACCGTCGGCCGCTCCAGCTTCGATCCACGACAGATCGAGCTGACGCTCGGGCGTGGATCAGCCAATCAGCGCCTCACCGCGCAAAACGCTGGCGGCCGGCTCGCCGGCGCCCTGTCCTTTTTGGACAATGTGCTTGATCCTGCGCAAAACGAACTTGGAAGAGTCGCTATCGCGCTGGCATTTGGCGTCAACGAGCAGCATCAGCGGGGGCTTGATCTCGACGGAAACCTGGGGCTGAACCTGTTCAATCAGGCTGTGCCGCAGCTCCTTCCGGCGAATAGCAACAGCAATCTGCTTACCGACTCCACCAGCGTCTCGTTTGACGACATTACCCAGCTGACTTCCGATGAGTATCAGCTGGACTTCGACGGCGCTACCTGGACGCTGACCAATCTGCGCACCGGCAGCCCGGTACCGCTGACGCCCGACGGCGCCGATTTTCTGGCTGACGGCCTGCGGATCAGCGTCGATCCCGGCGCGGCTGCGGGAGACAGCTATCTGATCCGGCCAACCCGACAAGGCGCCAGCGATCTCGCTTTGGGCATCACCGATCCCCGGCAGCTGGCCGCCGCTGCCGCGCTCAACACCAACGCCGACAGTCAAAACCTCGGCAACGGGCAGGTCACCGCGGCCCAGATTCTGGATCCGGCCAACCCGGCACTGCTCAACGATGTCGACATCGTCTTTACCAGCCCGACAACCTATTCGATCAACGGCAGTCCGGATATCGCGTACGTGCCAGGCAGCGACATCGACGTCAACGGCTGGCGGCTCAGTATCAGCGGCAGCCCCGATACCGGAGATTCGTTTACCGTTCGCAACAACATCGGCGGCGTGGGTGATGGCGGAAACGCCGGCTTGCTCGGCGCAGTAGAGCGCCTGAACACGCTCGAAAATCAGACGCTGTCCGTGCTCGACGCCTACCAGCAGCTTGTCTCTTTGGTCGGCGTACAGGCCAATTCCCTCAATGCCGCCACCGTGGTCCAGGGCAACCTGCTCGACGACGCCCAGACCCGGCAAAACAACGCCAGCGGCGTGAATCTCGACGAGGAGGCGATCAACCTGCAGCGGTTTCAGCAGGCCTACACCGCCGCGGCGGAGGTGTTCACCGTCGCCAACGAAATCTTTGACACGCTGATCAGGTCGGTGAGATGAACCGGATTTCAACCTCCCAGCTCTTTACCAATACGCTGAGCAGCATCAGCGGCGGTCAGGCTCGCCTGGCGGAGCTGCAGCGAGCCATCGCCAGCGGGAAACAGGTGAATACGGCCGCCGATGATCCGGTCGGCGCAGGACGAATCCTGGAGCTGCGCGCCTTAACTGAACGCATCACGCAGTATTCGCGCAACTCCGACGCCGCCGAGGCGCGCCTGAGCACCACCGAAAATGCCCTCGTCTCCGCGTCGGACTCCCTCAACCGGGTCCGGGAGCTGGCGCTGGCGTCGGTGAACGGCATTAATACGCCCAGCACGCTGGAGGCCTATGGACAGGAGGTGTTGAGTCAGCTTGAGTCGCTGATCGCCCTGGCGAACCAGGCTGACGCCAACGGGGAGTACCTGTTTTCCGGCACCGCCTCCAACACGCTTCCCTTCACGCTCTCCGGGACGCTGACCTACAACTACTTTGGTAACAGTCAGTCGCGAAGTGTATCCATCTCCGACAATCAAACCGTTGCCATGGGCCTGCCCGGCGACGCGGTGTTTATCGACATCCCCACCGGTAACGGCCGGTTTCAGGTGGTAGACGCCGCGGGCAACACCGGCACCGCGGTGGCCGGCGACAGCAGCATCTCAGACCCATCGTTGTGGGTCCCAGATGACTACACCCTGACTTTCATCGATCCAACCAACTGGGAGGTGAGAGACAGCGGTGGTGTACTGGTACAAACCGGCACCTATGCGGAGCCTGGAACGATCAGCTTTCGCGGGGCGGATCTGTCGTTTATCGGCACACCCGCTGCCGGGGACCAGTTCCTGGTTGAAACCAATACCACCCAGGATATCTTTACGACCCTGGACGAGCTGGGCGCTGCGCTGAACGGCGAAACGCCGCTCACCGAAACCGCGTTGGCCAACCTCCTCAACCGTTCGCTCAATAACATCGACAACGCCTTGGGGGTTAATCAAGATTCACGCGCAACGCTGGGCGTCAGGCTGTCGAGTATCGACTCCTATCGCGACCTGAATGCGCGTGACGTGATTCAGGCGCAGACCCTGAGGTCTTCGATCGAAGACCTGGACTATGCCGCGGCGATCAGCGAGTTCGAGTACGAAAGCACCATCTTGGAAGCGGCCCAACAAACCTTTCTGTCGCTACAGAACCTTTCCCTGTTTCGCCTTCTGTAACAGCTGTCCTGCAATTTTTTTCGATTTGTCAAGCTAGACGTTAAAGCTTTTTTCTCCGGCGCCGTTAACCACCCTGACCGCGAGCTTCGAGGTCGTTAGGTTAAACGCCCTTGTGGGCTCAAATTTGTAATTCGGAGAAATACGATGCCCCAGATTATCAACACCAACGTTGCGTCACTGAACGCACAGCGGAACCTGAACGCATCCCAGGATGTGTTGAACCGCTCACTGCAGCGCCTGTCTACGGGCCTGCGAATCAACAGCGCCCGAGACGACGCCGCCGGCCTCGCTATCTCCGAGCGCTTCACCAGCCAGATCCGCGGCCTGACGCAGGCCATCCGGAATGCCAACGACGGCATTTCTTTGGCCCAGACCGCAGAAGGCGCGCTAGGCCAGACCACCGAGAACCTGCAGCGAATTCGTGAGCTGGCGCTCCAGTCGAGCAACGCCACCAACTCGTCGGAAGACCGCGCAGCGCTGCAGCAGGAAGTGAACGCACTGCAGGCAGAAATCAATCGGGTTGCCGAGACGACTCGATTCAACGGCCAGACTATCCTGGACGGCAACTTCAACCAGCAGTTCTTCCAGGTTGGCGCCAACGTCAACGAAGTGATCGGTGTGACTATCCGGGGCACCAGCGCCACGGACCTGTCCAACAACGCGCTGACCGCCGTGAGTTCAACGAGCGCCAGCCAGGGTACAGGTGCGGTAACGGCCGCCGCCGCAGCGCTGCCGGCAAACAACACGATCGCCGCGCAGACGCTGACCTTTAACACCAGCTCCGGTGCGCAGACGCTGGCGGTCACCGCCGGTGCCACGGCCTCTGAGATCGCTGCTGCGGTCAACAGCAACACCGGGCCCACAGGCGTCTCCGCGACCGCCACGAACTCGGCGACCCTGAGCGGCCTGACGCTTGCCGGGGTTGTGACGTTCCAGCTGGGTTCCAGCGGTGACGCCACGACCACCGTGTCGGCCAACATCACGTCCGCCGCGGATCTGACGAACCTGGCTGACGCCATTAACGACGCCAGTGGATCCACCGGCATCTCTGCCGAGCTCACCAACAACAACGCGTCGATCGTGCTGACGGACGCCAACGGTGATGACATCGAAATCACCGATTTCACCTCGTCTACCGCGTTGACTGAACTCACGGTCACGGGCGCCGGCAACGCAACCGGTACCGATCTTGTTACCGGTGCAGCCGACAGCACCCGCGTCAGCGGCACGGTCACCTTCAACTCCGCTGAGAACTACTCGGTGCAGTCGAGTGTGGCGGAAACCGCGGGCAGCATCCTGAACGTGGCGGCCAACACAGCTGTCGCCTCAACCGCTTCAACGGTGGCTAACGTTGACATCGGCACGGTTCAGGGTGCGCAGGACGCGCTGGCGATTGTCGACTCTGCCCTGCAGACGATCTCCTCTGAGCGGGCCAGCCTCGGTGCGGTTCAAAACCGCTTTGAGTCTGCAATTGCCAACCTGGCCAGCACGGTGGAAAACGCCTCCGCCGCCAGAAGCCGGATTCGGGACGCAGACTTCGCGACCGAAACCGCAGAACTGACGAAGGGTCAGATTCTGCAGCAGGCCGGTCTGTCGATCCTGAGTCAGGCCAACGCCAACCCACAGAGTGTGCTGGCGCTGCTGCAGTAAGTTCGACAAGCAGCAAGGTGGCCCGGCCTGAGCGCCGGGCCACCCTTTAGATGGCGATAAATGGAAACTGCCATGCAAGTATCCAACGATGACATGACCAAGCTCGTTTCCCGGAACCCGGCCCAGGGCGCCAGCGGCACATCGCCGCCAGGCCCGGCGGTCCCAAGGACCGAACCGAGCGCCCAAAGCGAGCCCCGACAAACAGCGCCACCGCCGCCAGCGGAGACGCTGTTTTCTGCCGTTGAGAACATTAACCAGGTCCTGAAAGCCCAGGAACGGAGCGTGCGTCTCAAGGCGAGCGAGTTTGCCGAAACCGCCGTGATCGAGGTGATCGACAAAGAAACCGATACGGTGATTCGACAGATTCCGGCTGAGTCGACCATGAAGCTGGCCGAATACTGGTCGCAAAATGGTCTGCTCGCTGACGGCTCGCTCATCAGCCTGTCGGTCGACGAAACGGCATGACCTTTGCAGCATTCTCTGACAACCACCGCGGGCGACAGTTTGCCGGCGGTCAAGCGCACCATTGAGTCAGGGAGCTAAGCATGTCCATTTCATCTTTAGGCGTCGGATCAGGAATCGATCTGCAGGGTCTGTTGGACCAGCTGGTAGCCGCGGAACGTGGTCCCACGCAGCAGCGTCTGGCGATCCGGGAGGCCGGTCTTCAGGCTGAGTTCTCCGCCTTCGGCAACCTGACTGCAGCCGTTCAGTCGCTGCGTGACGCGGCGGAAAAGCTCACGGAGCTGACGCCGGGCAAATCGGCCGTCGTTTCGGGCGCCATCGAGGCCTTGACCGCAAGCGCCGACGAAACCGCAGCGCTCGGGAGTTACACGGTTCAGGTCGACCAGCTCGCGACCCAGCAAAGTCTCGCAACCACCGCCTTTGCCTCCAGCGACACGCTGGTGGGTTCAGGCACGATCACCATCGCTTTTGGCACCACCGACTACGATTCGGTTGGCGACGTTTACAACGGCTTTACCGCCGACGCCGGGCGCACCCCGGTCACTATTGAAATCGGACCCGGCGACCAGAGCCTGTCCGCCGTTCGAGACTCCATCAACGAAGCCAACGCAGGGGTTACCGCGTCGATTGTGACGGACGTCAACGGCCCGCGCCTGGTCCTGAGCTCCAACAGCAGCGGCGCTGAGAGCACGCTGGAAATCACCGTTGCGGACAACGACGGTAACAATACCGACACGTCGGGACTCTCGGCGCTCGCCTTTAACGCCGCGGCCACGAACCTGGAGCAGACGGTCGCCGGGCAGGACGCCGCCTTCTCGGTTAACGGTCTTTCGCTCAGCGCAGCCAGTAATTCCGGCATCACCGCCGTGGAGGGCCTGACGCTCAATCTCGAGGCGGTCAGCACCACCGCCGCCGTGATCAAGGTGGCCAATCGGGAATCGGACATCACGTCCGCCTTGAACGATTTTGCCGAAGCCTATAACGGCCTGGTGAGCCTCAACGGCGAGCTCGCCTCGTTCGACCCGGAAAGCGGCCAGTCGGGCACGCTCTTTGGCGACACCACGCTGCGAGGCCTGATCAACAGCCTGCGCACGGGCCTGAGCGTATCGGGCAGCTTCAGCGGCCTCGGCGCCGACTCACTGCTAGAGATGGGCCTGACCACCGCCGAGGACGGAACCCTGAGCGTCGACAACGACGCGGTGCAGGCGTTTATCGGCGATGACTTTAACGCGGCGCTGAGCCGCCTGACCGACGTGAGTGACGCTTACCTCAAGCGCACTGACCCCTACATCAACGGTGACGGGCTTATCAACGTTCGCACCGACGGCATCCAGACGCGGCTGGACGACATCGCCGACGAGCGGGTTGCGCTCGACCGGCGGATCGAGGCCATCGAACAACGTTTGACGCGTCAGTTCGCCAACCTGGACACGCTGCTGTCGAACCTGAGAACAACCAGCCAGTTCGTGACCAACCAGCTCAGCAACCTCAACATCAACCAGTCGGACTCTTAAGGTAACTGTGATGAATCTTCAATTTGCCCTCGAAAGCTACCGCCAGGCGGGACCCGTCAGCGAAGTGGAAACCGCCAGCCGGTTTCGACTGATCCAGATCCTGATGGAACATACGCTGAAGCAGCTCGCCGTTGCCTGCGCGATCACCGACGGCGGTGATGCCGTAAAGCGTCGTGAAGCCCTCGGCAAAGCCATTGACGGCGTCGAAACGCTGCGCCAGAGCCTCAGCGAGGACCACCAGGATGAGGAGCTCGGGCAGCGGCTCGACGCGCTGTACAGCCATATGACCGAGGAGCTGGTGCGATCCAATTTGGATATGAGCCCCGGCCGGATCCAGCACGTCCAAACGCTGCTCAGCACGCTGAAATCCGCGTGGGACCAGCTGCCCGCCAACCGTCCCAACGACGTGAACCTGGACGCCTATTTCTCATGAACTATGAACAGGCACAGGGCCAGCTGATGGCGCTCTCAGGATCGCTGCGAGAAGCCGCCGACCGGCAGCAGTGGCAGCTGGTTTCCGAGCTGCACGGTCGACTTCAGCTCCAGCTGCAGGACCTCTTTGGCCAGCCGGAACTCCCGGCGGACGGCCGCCCTGCCCAGCTGCTCAGTCATATCCAGCAGCTGAGCGAGGATCTGGCGGTGAGCGTCAAGGAGACCCGCGACATCTGCGCCGCTGAAATCGACCAACGCCGGCGCCGGCGTCGGGGCATGTCCCTCTACCAGGAGACCGCCCAGGAATCAGCCTGACCGTCCACTGGACCCTCTGCCCGCTAGCCCGGTCTGACCTCCCGCCGGCGCTTAAACCCCTTCGAGTACCAACCTCCGGGGCCATACCTCACTATTCCCTCATCAGCCAGAATTTTGACCCACGGCTGACAAGTTTCTGACACTTTCCTTCGACGCCCTCCCGGCGCATCGACAAAAAGCCAGCAGCAGCAACACTTTTCACCACTTTTGTGGATCCGACCGTTTTCGGCACGGTACTTGCTCTTGTTCCTGCGTTAGCCGTTTAACTCAAGGAAATACGAGCGCCATGACTCCGGTCGAAAACCAGGCAATCAGCAGCGTGCTGGCCCAGATGCGGCAGGTGGCACAAGGCGGTCTGGTCCAGAACACGCCCAGCGTCACCCCACAGCAGGAGGTTGCACCGAGCGATTTCGCGCAGATGGTGAATGGGGCGTTAGAAGGCGTATCGCGGGTCCAGGCTGAAGCCGGCGCCAAGGCTGACGCCTTCGAGCGCGGCGACCCGAACGCCAATCTGGCCGAGGTCATGGTCGCGCTGGAAAAGGCCAGCGTCTCGTTCGAAGGAGTTAAGCAGGTTCGCAATCGACTGGTAGCGGCCTACCAGGAAATCATGAACATGCCGGTCTAAGCCGGAAGTCGG
>JBCDKA010000030.1:0-33552 GCA_038747195.1 Pseudomonadota bacterium | reverse complement strand
TTGCTGACGGTGCTGGTCAAGGCCGTGTTCTACAAGCTCTCCGAAGCTCAGTACCGCAGTACCGCCAAGCTGCGTAAGCTTCAGCCGCGAATCCAGCAGCTGAAGGAGCGGCACGGCGACGACAAGCAGAAGTTCAACGTCGCCATGATGGAGATCTATAAAAAGGAGAAGGTCAACCCGCTCGGCGGCTGTCTCCCGATCCTGGTTCAGATCCCGGTGTTCTTTGCGCTCTATTGGGTGCTGCTCGAGAGCGTCGAGCTCCGGCAGGCGGATTTTATGCTCTGGATTAACGACCTGAGCTCGCCCGATCCGCTCTTTATCCTGCCCGTGATCAACGGCGCGGCGATGTTCCTGACCACCAAACTCTCGCCGAACCCGGCGGCCGACCCGATTCAACAACGCATTTTTCTGGCCATGCCGATCGTGTTCTCGGTCATGTTTGCCTTCTTCCAGGCCGGCCTGGTGCTCTACTGGACCGTCAATGCGGTGCTGTCGCTCGCCCAGCAGTGGGTGATCACCAAACGGGTGGAGGCCAGCGGCTGACCTCGCCGTCGGCTGACAGCATCGCCGCCATCGCCACCGCTCCCGGAGCGGCGGGCATTGGCATCGTCAGGCTGTCCGGCCGGGCGGCACGCACCTTTCAACAGCCCCTGGTGGGGCGAACCCTGGAACCCAATCAGGCCCGCTATCTGCCCGTGCTGGACGAAGCCGGCGAACCCCTCGATCACGCGGTTGTGCTCTTTTTTGCCGCGCCGCATTCGTATACCGGCGAGGACGTGCTCGAGCTTCAGGGCCACGGCGGTCCGGTGGTGATGCAGCTCCTGCTCGACCGCGTCCTGGCGCTGGGTGCCCGCATGGCCCGACCCGGCGAATTTACCGAGCGTGCGTTTCTCAACAGCAAGCTCGACCTGGCCCAGGCTGAAGCGGTGTCGGATCTGATCAACGCATCGACCGAGAGCGCCGCTCGCGCCGCCAGTCGCTCGCTGGAAGGGGCGTTTTCCCAGCGTGTTCAGAGTCTGCTGAGTGAGCTGACGGCGCTGCGGGTTTTTGTGGAAGGCGCCATCGATTTTCCCACCGACGAAATCGACTTCCTGGGCGAAGCGGCGCTCGGCGAAAAGGTCGCGCGACTGGTTTCGCTACTGGACGAGCTGCTGCGCGGGGCACGTCACGGCGCTGCGCTGCGGGACGGCCTGACCCTGGCTATTGTGGGGCCGCCAAACGCCGGCAAGTCGAGTCTGCTCAACGCGCTGAGCGGGCGCGACAGCGCAATCGTGACGGAGATTCCCGGCACTACCCGCGACGTGCTGCGAGAGCAGATCCAGCTTGACGGGGTGCCGCTCCACCTGGTGGATACCGCCGGGCTTCGGGAGAGTGAGGATCGGGTTGAGCAGGAGGGCATGAGGCGGGCCGTGCAGGCCGTGGAAACCGCTGACCATGTGCTGGTCATGGTGGATGACGCGGACCCAGACTCCACGCGCCCGAAACTGCCGCCCGCCGCGCGCGCGCAAACGGTGGTCTACAACAAGATCGACCGTTCGGGCGCCAACCCCGGCAAAGGTGCTGAGGGTCTCTACATTTCCCTGCGAACCGGCGCGGGACTGGACGAGCTTCGGGCGCACCTGCGCAGGCTCGCGGGGGCCAGCTCTGAGCAGGAGGGACAGTTCAGCGCGCGGGGCCGGCACCTGCGCGCGCTCGAGACCGTTGGTGATCATCTGGCCCAGGCCCAGGCGCTGGTCCAAGACGATCCGCAGCCCGAGCTGCTCGCTGAGGAGCTCCGGCTGGCTCAGCAGGCGCTGGCCGACATCACCGGAGAGTTTGTGCCGGATGATCTGCTGGGGGAGATTTTTTCCAGCTTCTGTATCGGCAAGTAGGTTTTTGAGTTACCGGTCTGCCGGCACCGCCAGTACGTCACACGGCAGGTCTGGCAATACCTCGCGCGCCGTGCTCCCGATCAGCAGGTCCGCCAGCCGTGAGCGGGAAAACACGCCCATCACCACCAGCGCCGCGTCGTCTTCCTGGGCAAAATCGCGCATGAGAATCTCCGGGTCACCTGGGGCGATCTCAATCGGCAGTTTGACGCTCCCGTCGCCGGGAAGCAGGCGGGTGATTTCCGCCTCGCGCTGCGCTTTGACCTCCGCCAGGTAGTCCTGCATGTCATCGTCCAGCCCCTCGCCGGGAATCTGCTGAATCGCGTGCATAAGGTGAGCATCACCAAGCTGGTTGTGGAGTGCCAGCGTCCAGTTCAGCACCTCGCGATCAGCCTGGCTGCGGTGTGCTGATCGGTGTGCGGGGTCTACAAACCCAGCAATCCGGGCCGGGTCGGGCCACGGCTCATCCCGGACCAGCCAGACGGGGATTTCGCAGCTGTGCAGTAAACGCCACTCGGCGGGAGACAGGCGCTGCGCATTTCTCGCGGTGATCATCACCACATCGGGCCAGTCCAGCTCCACCGCGCCGATCACACCGCGGTCGAAGGGATGGGCCCATTGTGTGCTTGTGTCGACGTCCGCCAATCCTTCTTTGGCGTAGCGAGCCGCCAGACGGTCCAGCAACGCCTGGGCGTCTTCACGGAATTGATGACGCACATGGTCCTCGTCGGCGATGTGGAAGAGATCAAAATTCGCGGTCGGTTCGTAAACCACCGCGTGCAGGCGGAGCGAGGCACCCAGCATCTTGGCGACCTGCGCACCCCGGTCACAGGCCGGCTGCCCAACACTCAGAGGGTCCTCCGAGAGCGCGACCAGCGGGTTGGCGATGGCCAGAATCTTGGAAATTTTTGCCATGAGTAATGGGCCTTGTTTCGG
This sequence comes from Pseudomonadota bacterium, assembly GCA_038747195.1. Taxonomy (GTDB): domain Bacteria; phylum Pseudomonadota; class Gammaproteobacteria; order Xanthomonadales; family SZUA-38; genus JANQOZ01. Next base: position 30,748 of record JBCDKA010000030.1, on the reverse strand, counting down.
GGCTTGGTATTGCAGTTCAATCCAGGATACCCGCCAATTGTGTCAATTACGTAGTGTGGAGTCTGCCGCCCAAATGCCGGCGCTTCACAAACGCGCCGGCGGGGCGCAAAATTAACGCTTGGCGATCGTTTCGCCAGTCCGCACCTGATTCGCATACCTCACGTAATTCAGGGTCAATCCGGCAAGGGAAGACATGCTCGCGCTCAATGTAAAAAACCTCGAAAAGACCTACGAAAACGGGACTCGCGCCCTGAACGGCGTCAGCCTGACCGTTGAAGAAGGCGATTTTTTTGCCCTGCTCGGCCCCAACGGTGCCGGGAAATCGACGCTGATCGGCATCATCAGCTCACTGGTCAATCCCACCGGCGGCGACGCCGAAGTTTTTGGTATTAGCGTGGAGCGCCAGCGGGCGCTGGCGATGTGTCAGCTGGGTCTCGTGCCTCAGGAGATGAACTTCAACTGGTTTGAGCGGCCGCTCGATATTGTGGTGAATCAGGCGGGCTACTACGGTATCCCGCGGGCTAAAGCCTACGATCGAGCGGAGGAGCTGCTGGGCAAGCTGCAGCTCTGGGACAAGCGCAGCGTCATCTCGCGAACGCTGTCGGGCGGCATGAAGCGCCGCCTGATGATCGCCCGCGCCATGATTCATCAGCCTCGGCTGCTGATTCTCGATGAGCCGACGGCCGGCGTGGATATCGAAATCCGCCGAGCCATGTGGGAATTCATCCGCGAGATCAACGAGCAGGGCACCACGGTCATCCTGACCACCCACTATCTCGAGGAAGCGGAGGAGCTTTGCCGCAACATTGCGATCATCGATCACGGTGAGATCGTGGAGAACACCTCGGTTCGCGAGCTGCTCACCCGGCTCGATATCGAAACGTTTGTGATGGATGTCGACAAAGACCTCGAGGAGCCACCGCAGATCGAAGGCTACGTTTCACGGCTTCGCGACCCCAATTGTTTTGAGGTGGAGGTGCCCAAGAGCCGCGCCCTCAATCGCGTGTTCGAACACCTCGACAAGCGGGGTGTCCGTGTCCTGTCCATGCGCAACAAAACCAACCGGCTGGAAGAACTGTTTATGAGACTGGTGGAGAAACCCCAATGAGTGACGCGCTGACCGGCGTCGACGCCGCCCCAACCACCGGGTCACTCGTCAAGCCAACCGCCCACACCGCGTGGGTGGGATACGCAACAATCGTGCGCAAAGAGGTCACCCGAATTGTCCGGATCTGGGTGCAAACCCTGGTGCCGCCGGCGATCACGATGACGCTCTACTTTGTCATCTTCGGCAATCTCATCGGCAAACGGATCGGCACGATGGATGGGTTCAACTATATGGACTTCATTGTGCCCGGCCTGATCATGATGAGCGTCATCACCAACTCTTACGGCAACACGGTGAGCTCGTTCTTTGGCGCCAAGTTCGGCAAACACGTTGAGGAGATGCTGATCAGTCCCCTCCCGGTGGTGATTATTCTGGCCGGCTACGTCACGGGAGCGGTGTTCCGGGGCGTTCTGGTGGGGCTTGTGGTGCTCGGGGTCTCGCTGTTCTTTACCGATCTTCAGGTGGCCCATCCGCTGGTGACCATTTCGGTGGTTCTGATCACGGCGGTGATCTTTGCGTTGGCCGGCATGGTGAACGCGATCTTCGCCAACAAGTTCGACGACATCTCGATCATCCCCACCTTTGTGCTGACGCCGTTGACCTACCTGGGTGGGGTGTTCTATTCAATCTCGCTGCTCCCCGAGTTTTGGCAGACGGTGTCTTTGGCCAATCCGATTCTTTATATGGTCAACGCGTTTCGCTACGGCATTCTCGGTGTCAGCGACGTCAGCCTGACGGTGGCCTACAGCGTGTCCGCGGTCTTTGTGCTGGTGCTGGGCGGCGTGTGCCTGGTACTCCTCAAGCGCGGCGTGGGCTTGCGAACCTGAGCGTCGCGCCGCCCGTCAGCCGCGGTCTGATCGTTTGCCGCCTCGGCGGCCTACTCGCCCGGCTCAAGCGCAAAAAATTCGCGCGCTGTCCTTAGGCTGTTAGCGGCCGTGACCTCGGGTGTTTCGCCGCGACAGGCGGCAATCTCGCGAACGATGTGCGGCAGGTGGCAGGGCTCGTTGCGGCGGCTGGCGGGTTTAGGTTTAAGGTCACGTGGCAGCAGGTAAGGTGAATCGGTTTCCACCATCAGCCGATCCTCGGGGATTCGGCTGACGAGAGTTTTAAGGTGGTGACCGCGGCGCTCGTCACAGATCCAGCCGGTGATCCCGATGTACAGATCCAGATCGAGGTAGTCACTGAGCGCCTGCTCGCTGTCCGTGAAGCAGTGCACCACGGCCCGCGACAGTCGATCGCGATAGCGGGTCACGATGGCGAGAAAATCTTCGTGGGCCTCTCGCTGATGGAGAAACACCGGCTTGCCATTGGCCACGGCCAGCTCCAGCTGCGCTTCGAACGACTCCTGCTGTTTGGGTCTCGGCGATAAATCCCGGAAATAGTCCAGACCGGTCTCGCCCATCGCCTTCACCTCGTCAGCCTCCGACCAGCGCGCAAAATCCGCGGCCATGGCGTCGCTGAATTCGTCTGCGTAGTGCGGGTGATTGCCGCAGGTGGCAAACAATAATCCTGGATACTTTTGCGCCAGCTCAAGCGCCGCTTCGCTGCCCTGATGGCTGGCGCCGGTCACCATCATCTGGACGACGTCAGCCTGGCGGGCCCGTTCCAGCACCTCCGCCAAATCATGGGAAAAGGATTCGTGAGTGAGATTTGCCCCGATGTCGATCAGCTCCATTTGCGCATTATCTACACCGCGAGACCTCCCGAAAACACTGGAATCCTTAACGCTGATGGCATAGACTGGCGCCGCCTCGTTAAGAAGGCAGGCGCCAAGCGCCGATAAGATCAACCTAAACCTCTATCGTTTGTCAGTCCCGGGGTTTAGGCCAAGAACCACAACTACATAAGGCCACAGCCCCTCATTGCGTCGTGGCCGGAGGACTGACATTCATGGCGAGCGAACGCCTCACTTCTCTGGAAAAAATGATCATCCAGGTTGCGGATGCCTTTACGGATCTGCTCGTGGCTGAACAGGTTTCCGTCAAACGATTTTCTGACCTGGTTTTTGCGGGTGCGGTTCAGGCGCTTAAGAAAAAAGGCCTGAGCATGCAAGAAATTATTTCTCACTCTGGTGCCGCAGCAAAAACCGTAAAAAAGTATCTGCGGGATGAGTACCACGATAAGAAAGGTGACATCCTGGTGGTGCGTTTCCTGTCCGGCTGGGCGGCCGACAGCGAGATGCCCAAAGAGCTTTCCTTAAGCGGTGAAAACTTCCCCGACTGGCAGAGCGTCTGCTCCCGCCATGGCGGCGAGCTCACGCCGAACTTCCTGAAACGCACGCTCCTCGCCTCCGGCAATATCGCAATCCGCGGTGATCGTGTCTCGCTGGTGAGCGAAAACTACGCAAATAACGGTCGCTCCGGCGTGACTTACGACTACGTTGGCTGGGTGCTCTCGCACCACATCAAAACGATTTCCCATAACGTGAACCATCCGACCGACCCGCTGCTCGAGCGGACCATCTACGGTTTTCAGATCAAACCCGAGCGGCGTGAAGAGCTGCGCGAGTTTTGGCGCGAGGAGCTGTCGGTGGCGCTGGCCAAGGCCCGCGAGAGTGCTCGCGAAAAAGGCTTCTACGATCCGGCGCTGCCCAAAGACAACGAAATGGGTGTGTCGGTCATCATGTGGGACGACCAGGCGCCTACCTGAGCCACCAATCAAGCCGGGGCCGCGGAAAAAACCGGCCCCGGCTGTAGCCGCGGCGCCCGCTCGCCGCCATGCACGCCGCTTGATCTTCCGGCCGTCCCCAACCCCTGCCTGTTTTAGGGCTGTTGCTGTAGCTCTCCTAGGCTAACCGTTCATTGGCGATTCAGGTGCAGCTGCCATAATGTCAGCTGTTTGAATCAGGACGTGTGCCTATGGCCTTCTCTAAATCCGCGCCACTGCTTGGCTTGGCCTTACTGCTCAGCGTTTTCGGCGCCGCAGCACAGGTGTTTACCCAGGCGTTCGTGCCGGAAAGCGGCTTTTACTGGAATCCCGAGCAGCCGGGTCGGGGTTATGCCATCGAGGTTCAGGATCGGCAGGTCTTTCTGACGATCTACACCTATACCGACGAAGCCAACGCCACCCTTCGTGAACCGCTGTGGTTCAGCGCACTGGGCACGCTCACACCGACCGTCACCGGTCCGGTGTCCTATCGGTTTGATGACGAGCTGGTGTTTTCCGAGGACGGACAGTGCCTGGGCTGCGCCTTTCGCGATCCGGTCAGTACCTTTACCGGACGCCCGCTTTCTCTCACGTTCGAAACGCTGACCACCGGTCAGCTGTTGATCGACGGTGAGCTGATCCCGATTCAGCGATTCTGGTATTCCCCCTCGATTGATGATCCGTATCTGGCCATGCAGGGCCAATGGATTTTTGTGACCGACTGCACCGCCCCGATCGACAACAACTGCTTTCCCAGCGACGTAAACGTTCAGCCGTTTGAGGCGGACCTGCTCACGCTCGACCTGGTCACCGGCACCGGCGATGACACCACCACCGAAGGCCTTCGCTCAGGCACCGACCTGGAAGTTGCGGGATCGTATGACGCGGTGGAGAACATCTTTTTTGTGGTGGTGGCGGAAACCGTCAACGAGTTTGTGGCCTACGTGGTGTTCGGCGAAGACTTCGGCACCGACCAGATGAACGGTATTGCCGAACGGTTTGTGCCGGGGTCCAACCTGACCGGTGAGGGCTTCCCGACGTTTGGTCGACGCATCTCCGATCTAACCTTCAGCGAGACGCTCAACCCGTCCGCGAAAACGGCTGCCGCCTCGGCTGTGCAGCCGCGATTGTCCCGAAGCGCTCGCAACGCCGCGCAGCTGGCCCTCCTGGCGCAAAAAGACGGCAGGGTTACAGCGCCACGAAGCCGGGCCGAGCGGTTGGCGGCTGCGACCCCAACCCTGCGCGCGCTGGAGGCAAAGCTCCGAGCCAAGGCCAGTTTCGGGGCCACGCGCGAGCCCTGACAATCTCTGGTGTACGGCGGGGGCTACCTCTCCCCCGGCGCTTGCTGTAACCGAGCTGGCCCGCGGTGCGTCTAATAGATGTGGCGTATCGTCGGGCCAAGGCGCGTTGTCGCCTGGCGAACTTCTGGGCCCGGCGGTGTCCTAACAGACGTAACACATCGTGGCCTGCAGCCGGCCACCTTTTTGCCAGCTTTAGCCCGCAGGCTGGCCGATCTGGCGAGAGGTAAACGTCCCAATGGCTTTGAAGATCACCCGCCCTCACCGCGCCCTGTTTTGGATGGCCGCCTTCTCCGTGTCTCTCGCGGCCCTGCTGGTGGTTTTGCTGGAGCCGCTCAAGAACGCGTTTATGGCGAACGCCGCCTTCAACGGGGTGATTGTCGCCGTGCTCGTCATCGGCCTACTGGTCACGTTGCGCGAGGTCCTCGCGCTGTATCAGGAAGCCCGGTGGATCGACGAATTCCGGCGCAAGAATCCGGCCCGCAAGAGCCGGGAGGAAACCCACCTGCTGGCGCCGATGGCGCGGATGCTCGCTCGCCATGATGATGGGCAGTTCACTCTTTCGGCAGGATCCCTGCGCTCGCTGCTGGACAGTATCCGCAGCCGGCTGGACGAGTCACGCGATGTGACCCGGTATCTGGTTGGGCTGCTGATTTTTCTGGGGCTGTTGGGGACATTCTGGGGTTTGCTGCTCACGATCGGCGATGTCGGTCAAATCATCGGCGGGCTGGATCCCGCTGACGGCGCGGGCCCGGCGGTTTTTGAGCGGCTGAAGGCTGGCCTTGAGGGGCCCCTCGCCGGCATGGCGGTCGCCTTTTCCTCGTCGCTTTTTGGCTTAGCCGGTTCGCTGATCTTAGGATTTTTCGACCTCCAGGCAGGCCATGCGCAGAATCGGTTTTTTAACGATCTCGAGGAATGGCTGTCCAGCGTGACCCGCCTGTCCAGCGGTGCCCTGCCGGGTGACGGGGAAGCGGGCGTACCCGCCTACGTGCAGGCGTTGCTAGAACAAACCGCAGACGGGCTGGAACGCATGCAGCGTGCGCTCGGCGACCAGTCGACCCACCGCAGCGAGCTGCACCACCAGCTCGCAACCTTAAATCGCCGGATCGCTGACCTCGGGCAGAGCGTCAACAAAGATCAGCTTTCGGACGATCTGCGCTCGGAGCTGCGGCTGCTTAACCGCACCCTTGCAGCAGCACTCAGTCAGCGGACCGAGCTGGAGGAACGTTGATGCGGCAGGCTATCGGCCACCAGGCATTGCCGCGCTGATGTCAGCCCGTCTCGCCCGCCGGCGGCCGCTGGATATCTGGCCGGGTTTTGTCGACGCCCTGGCGGCGCTCCTGATGGTGGTCATCTTTGTGTTGCTGCTGTTTACGCTGGGGCAGTACTTCCTCACCGACGAGCTCAGCGGGAAGCAGCGCGCGCTGAGCGCGCTGGAGGGCCAGGTCGCCGAGCTTACCGACATGCTGGCTCTGGAGCAGTCCACGAGCGCTACCCTCACGCAGCGCCTGGCGACCCTCAGCGAGTCGTTGGCCGCTGCGCAGGCGGCTCGCAGCACCCTCACCGACGAGCTGGCGCAGAGCGAAGCCAGCCTGGCCGCCAGCACCGAGACCGTTGCCGCGCTCAACGCTGATCTCGCCGCGCTGACCGAATTGCGCGATGCCCTGCAGGCCGAGGTAGCGGAGCTGGCCGGGACGCTGGATACCACCCGGCGAGAGGCCACCGTCCAGGCGGAGCTGACCGATGAGGCGCGGGCCCAGGTGGTGCTGCTCAACCGTCAGCTGCAGGCCCTGCGCCAGCAGCTGACGGAGGTATCGAGCGCACTCGAGCTGGCCGAACAGGAAAATACGACGCAGGCTGCCGAAATTGCCGACCTCGGTCAGCGTCTGAACCTGGCTTTGGCCAACCAGGTACAGGAGCTCAAAGACTACCGCTCTGACTTTTTTGGTCGGCTGAAGGCGGCGCTCGGTGAGAACCCTGATCTGCGGGTGGAGGGTGATCGCTTTGTGTTTCAGTCTGAGCTGCTTTTTGCGAGCGGCTCCGCTGAGCTTGAAGACCAGGGCAAAGCGCAGGTCCGCAGCCTCGCAGCGGTTCTCAAAGAAATCGAAACGCAGATTCCCGGCGATATCGACTGGGTGCTGCGCGTCGACGGGCACACCGATATCCGGCCGATCACCACCGCCGCCTACCCGTCAAACTGGGAGCTGTCCACGGCCCGGGCACTGGCGATAGTCCGCTACCTGCAGCGCAGCGGCATTGATCCACGGCGGCTAGCGGCCACCGGGTTCGGTCAGTACCACCCGCTGGATCCGCGGGAAAACGAGCTGGCTTACGCCCGTAATCGGCGCATCGAGCTTAAGCTCACCGCACGCTGACCGATGCCGCTGATGAAACCGTTCTCGCTGAGTCTCCTGCTTCTGAGCTTTGGACTGTTAACGGCCTGCGCCAGCGGGCCCGACACCGGGCCGATGGCTGGCGAGCGCTATGCGCTGATCCTCACCGACGTCAGTCGACGCGCCGAACGCATCTTTCCGGTGGAGATCTACCGCATCGACGACCGGGAGATCCGCGATCCCCGCGGCCAGCGCCGGATTGAACCGGGTGTTCACACCATCCGAGCGCGCGGCATCGTAAATCGCGATCTGGTGCCGGGTATCGCGCGGGACCTGTCCCGCGGTGGCCCGCAGGAGATCACGGTCAACTTCCAGTCAGGAAACCGCTATTTTCTCGGCCTGAAGGCGGACAGCCCCCGGCGGGAAGACTGGGAGCTGGTGGTCTGGAAAATCGAAGAGGTTGAAGCCGGGATGGTCAAGCTGGAGGACTGAGCTCGACCTGATCAAGCCCGAACTGGGGTAGGCGGCTAAAAACCCGGTACAGGGATGTACCGGCATTCTCGATGGCGATACGCCATCGAGAATGTGAGCAAACCGAAAACCCCGCTTTTCGGTTTGCGACGTCAAAGAAAGCCATGGATGGCTTTTTTGACGATGAACTAGTACGCAAACTCTTTGAAAATGGGATGGATATCGTCGTCCCACTCGTCGTGGAACTTGGCCAGCTTGCGCTGCGCCGGAATTATCCCGCTTTCCACAATTTCGCGCAGCGGCTCCAGGAAACCGCTCTCGTTATCGCCAACGTCGTTGAGCCGATTGCGGCTACGAAGTCCGGCAGAGGCGATGTCCATCACCTCCCGCGCGATTTCGCCGAGCGGCTGGCCATTGATCTCAGCCTGCAGCCCGAGCCGGGGAACGTCGTTGCGTAGCTGCTGACGCTGCTCGGCGGTCCAGTGTTTCACCAGGTCCCAGGCGGCCGTCTGGGCGTCGGCGTCGTAAAGCAAACCGACCCAAAAAGCCGGCAGCGCGCAAAGGCGATGCCACGGTCCCCCGTCAGCGCCGCGCATTTCCAAAAAGGTCTTGAGCCGGACCTCAGGGAACACGGTGGTCAAGTGATCCTGCCAATCGGTGAGGGTGGGCTGCTCGCCGGGCAGCGCCGGCAGCTTGCCGGCAAGGAAATCCCGGAATGACTGCCCGGCTGCATCAATGTATTGTCCGCCGCGGCGCACGAAGTACATCGGTACATCGAGCATGTAGTCCACCCAGCGTTCAAACCCCATGCCCGACTCAAAGACAAAAGGCAGCATGCCGGCCCGCTGCGGATCGGTATCGGTCCACACCTGGGAGCGGTAGCTCATGAACCCGTTGGGCTGACCCTCGGTAAAGGGTGAGTTGGCAAACAGCGCGGTGGCCAGAGGCTGGAGCGCCAGTGACACCCGGAACTTCTCGACCATGTCGGCTTCATTTTCAAAATCGAGATTCACCTGCACGGTGCAGGTGCGGGTCATCATGTCCAGGCCCAGGCTGCCGACCTTAGGCATGTAGCGCCGCATGACCCCATACCGCGCTTTGGGCATCCAGTGGATGTCTTCCCGCTTCGCGAGTGGGTGGAACCCCAGGCCGATGAAGCCAGCCCCCATCGGTGCGGCCACTGATTTGACGGCCTTTAGGTGCCGGCTGACCTCGGTGCAGGTCTGATGAATGTTCTCCAGCGGCGCACCGGAAAGCTCGAGCTGTCCGCCCGGTTCGAGGGTGACGGAGCTGCCGTCAGGGTGCTTAAGCGCAATGATTTTGTCGTTTTCGGTCACCGCATCCCAGCCGTCCTGGCAAAGCCCTTCGAGGATGACGGCAATGCCGGGTGTGCCTTCATAGGCCAGCGGCTGATGGGTTTTGAGGCAAAAGCCAAACTTCTCGTGTTCGGTGCCGATACGCCACTGATCGCGGGGTTTGCTGCCTCGTTCCAGGTCGGCGAGCAGCGAATCGCGGGTGGCAGGTTCTGACGGGGTGTTGTTGTTCATAGGGGTCAGCCTTATTGCCGGCGGCAGCATATCAGCAATCGCTCTGCGCCGTTATCCCGATTCGGAATATCATGGCGGCTCAGAACATGACCAATCCCCTGCTTCAAATCGAGCAACTCTCGGTGGACTATCCGTCACCGGGTGCACCGGCGGACATCCCTCCCGCGCTCAGCCTGGCATCGCTGTCGCTGGATCGAGGCCAGCTGCTGGCGATCTGCGGCCCGTCAGGCTGCGGCAAGACCACGCTGGGTCGGACGCTGCTGGGGATGCTGCCGGCGAGTGCCCGAGTCCACGGCAGCTGCCGCTTTGACGGTGAGGAGCTGGTGGGCCTGCCCGAAAAACGCTGGCTGGCGCTGCGGGGTCGTCATATCACCGGCCTGTCCCAGGACCCGGCGGTGGCGCTTAACCCGGTGCTGCGGGTCGGGCGGCAGTTTCGTCAGCTCGGCCTGAGCGCTGATCGCGCTCGCCATATCCTCGGCGAGCTTGAGCTCGGCGACGAGCGCCGCTGGCTCCGAGCCTATCCCCACGAGCTCTCTGGCGGGCAGTGTCAGCGCGTTGCCCTAGGGCTGGCGCTGGCGCTGGAGCCGGCGCTGCTGCTGGCCGACGAGCCGACCGCGGCGCTGGATCGTCGAACGGCCCGCGAGGTCATGGCGCTGATGATGAAGCTGGCGACCCAGCGAAACATGGCGGTACTGCTGATCACGCATGACGTTCCGCTGATAAGGCAGCTCGGGCTGCGGCTGCTGCATCTCGCACGCCCGGGCGGAATTGACTCAGCGGATGCCGCGGCACCCGGCGACTCGCCGCAGCCCACGACCGAGCCGGCAGCGCCACCCCCCGCTTCAGCGGATCCGCCGCGGCTGGCGCTGGACGGGCTCACCGTGGTTTATCCCGGTGCCGCGGGTGGCCGCGCGCTCGACGAGGTCTCGCTAGAGCTGGCGCCGGGTTCAACCACCGCCGTGGTCGGCGAATCCGGCAGCGGCAAGTCGACGCTGGCCCGAACGGTGATGGGCCTGCTGGCGCCAACGCAGGGCACGGTGCGGCTGAACGGTCAGGTGATGGGGCCTCGCTGGGGCCCGGAGCGGCTGCCGATGCAGCTGGTGCTGCAGGATACGTTCGCCAGCCTGAACCCGCGTCGCCGCGTTCGGCAGGTCCTGGCGGAATCGCTGGCCCAGGTGGGTGAAGCCGCCGCCAAGGCCGGTGACCTGCTCAGCGATGTGGGTCTGGATGAATCGTTTCTCGATCGATATCCACATCAACTGTCCGGCGGCCAGCGCCAGCGTGTGGCGCTGGCCCGCTCGCTGGCGGTCAGGCCGGCGCTGCTGGTGCTCGACGAAGCCTTTAGCGCTCTGGATATACCGGTGCGGGCTGCGCTGCTCGAGCTACTCCGGGGTCTACAGCGCGCGCGGGGTTTCTCCATGTTGATGATCACCCACGATACGGATCGGCTCAGCCAGGTGGCTGAGCAGGTGGTGCTGCTGGAGAGCGGCAAGGTTGTCAAAGCGGGGCCCGCGGCGGAAGTGTTGCCCCTGCTCAGCCCGACCAGCGTTGCTTGATCAGGCCGTTGGCGAGCAGCTCCCCATCAGCCAGCTCCAGCCGACTCTTGAGTGCTTCACCCTGCCGCTCCAGCCAGCCGTCGCGCACCAGCGCGTTCCACTGTTCCGACGCGTAGCCGGCAGCCTGCGCCTGCGGATAACCGGCGCGGAGATAGTTTGCGCGGGTCATCCCTACCGCCAGCGGTTCGGCGATCACGCCTTCGACCTCCGCTACCAGCACGGACATCAGCGTCTCGGGGCGAAGCAGGAAGCCGGCCTGGGGTGGTTGGGTCAGCGAGGCGGAACCGGAAAAATTCGCCTGGCCCAGCTCGGGGTGGCTCATCAAAAGGTTCACCCGCGGAATACCGGGACTCCATTCCAGCAGCGGCGGCAGCAGCGCCAGCGCCGACTGGGTGTCCCGCAATTCCAGCGCTTTGATCAGCAGCGGGAGCGACAGCCGGCTCAGCGCAATTTCCCAGCGGCACGCGCCAAAGGGTGACAGCCCGTCCTGCTGATAGCCGGTCCCCGCGAGGGCGAGCTCAAGCCCGACCAACGTTTCGTTCGTTTCGGCTTCTTTTGCGGACCGCGCGTCGCCGTCCAGTGATACGCCACTGAGCGACCAGCCCTGACCGCTAAAGCGATCCGCCTGCACCCTCAGCACCGCGGCACCCTGGTCCGCGGCGATCTCCAGCTGCCCGACAACACGCTCATAGCCTGGCCCGGAAATGCCGGGGCTCGAGAGCGACCAGCTGCCGGTTCTCAGCTGGTAGCTCAGATCCAGCGCGCCGTCGATACCGCTGGTCGGCAGCAGCGTGAGAGCGGCCTGTGCTTTACCTAGCAGGCCGAGGCGCCAGCTCAGGCGCCCAAGCGCGGCATCTCCGGCCCCCGTCAGCGGGCCGTCCGCCTGCAGCCATGCTGGCTTCAGGGTGAGATAGCCGTGCCGGAGCGTCAGCGGATAGTCAAACAGCGAGCGCCCCTCGGTGCTCGCAACGCTGATGGTTGTTTGGCTGGAAAACCAGCGGCGCTCCAGCGCCGTCGCGCGGATCTCGTATTGCCCAAACTGTTGATCGATCCCCGCGATAATTCCGTCAGCGTGGCGCTCGAGCCACAGCCCGATCAGGCCGGGAATTAGCAGTCCCAGGAGCAGCCACAGCGTCAGCAGCGCGCCGAGCCATCGAAACGCGCGAGTTCGGGTCAGCTTCATGCGGCGATGGTAGCAGGGGAAGGACCCGACGGGTGGGTGACTCGAGGAAGCGCTGACCCGCGGGCTTCCGGGTTTGTGGGTTCTGATCGGCGCTTGATTCCCGGAGACCGAGCAAAGATACTGCCGGGCTAAAGCGCTCTCCTGCCTGGATGAAACCCTCTGATCTGACAACGGACCTGGAATCGGGGCTGGCTGCGCTCGATCTGGCCATAGGCCCACCGCAGGTTCAATTGCTGCTGCGGTATCTGGACGAGCTCAACCGCTGGAATCAGACCTACAACCTGACGGCGGTGCGATCCCGCGAGGCGATGTTGAGCCGGCACGTACTGGACGCCCTGTCGATTCATCCGTATCTTGCCGGGTCCCGCTGGATTGACGTCGGTGCCGGCGCGGGCCTGCCCGGCATACCTTTGGCCGTGGTGCAGCCGGAGCGACAGTTTTGGCTGCTGGACAGCGCCGGCAAGAAAACGCGCTTCATGCGTCACGCGGCGCGAACGCTGCAGCTGCCGAACGTGACGGTGCTGGAGATGCGAGTCGAGCAGCACGAGCCGGCGACACCTTACGATGGTGTCCTGGCCCGGGCTTTTGCGCCGATGGAGCGGCTGCTTGCGCTGACGGGCCAGTTGCTGTGCAGCGGCGGTCAGGTGCTCGCCATGCAGGGGCCCAACCAGGCCCAGGAGGCGGTGATCGAGGGCTTCAGGCTGCGGGAAACGGTGACCCTGTCCGTGCCGGGCAGTGAAGGAGTGCGTAAACTGAGCATTGTTGAGAAAACGCCGGAGGCCGCTGCGTGGCCCGAGTGATCGCGGTAACCAACCAGAAGGGCGGGGTGGGCAAGACCACCACCTGCGTCAATCTCGCCTATGCGCTCGCCGATCGCGGACGCCGGGTGCTGCTGGTGGACCTGGATCCGCAGGGCAACGCCACAATGGGTTGCGGCGTCGACGCTCGCGCCCAGAGCCTGACCACCGGCGAGGTGCTGCTCGGCGAAACCTCGATTGTGGAGGCCCGCCACAGCCTGCCGGACTTTAAGTTCGATCTGCTGCCGGGCAATACCGCGCTCACCGCTGCTGAGGTCCGGCTGATGGACAAGCTGGCGCGGGAGGCGCAGCTGAAGCGGGCGTTGGAGCCCATCCAGGATCAATACGACGAGGTGCTGGTCGACTGTCCGCCGAGCCTCAGCATGCTGACGGTCAACGCGCTGACCGCGGCCGATGGGGTCCTGATACCCATCCAGTGTGAGTATTTTGCGCTGGAGGGGCTGAAGTCGCTCCTCGACACCATCGATCAAATCCGCGAGGCGGTGAATCCGGGTCTAAAAATCGAAGGCCTGCTGCGCACTATGTTTGATGTGCGCAACAACCTATCTACCGAAGTATCCAACCAGCTGGTGCAGCATTTTGGAGCCAAAGTTTATATGACGGTTATCCCTCGCAACGTGCGAATCGCCGAGTCTCCCAGCTTTGGTCAGCCGGTGATCACCTATGACCCGGGCAGCCGGGGTGCCCAGGCTTACCTCAGGCTAGCCGGAGAGCTGGTGCGCCGGGAAGCGCTCGGCAGCGACCGACGGGTGGCGCCATGAACGCCAAGCGACGCGGGCTCGGTAAGGGCCTCAACGCGCTATTGGGCGAGTCAGCCGGCAGCGCAAACGCGCCGACATCGGAGCCGGAGGGCACGTACCGGGAGCTGGCCGTCGACCTGCTGCAGCCCGGGAAATATCAGCCGCGCACCGGCATGGACGAGGCCAAACTGACCGAACTGGCTGACTCGATTGCCGCCCAGGGCATGGTGCAGCCGATTGTGGTGCGCAGCGTCGGTGCCGGCAAATACGAAATCATCGCCGGCGAGCGGCGCTGGCGCGCCGCGCAGCTGGCCGGCCTCGCTGAGGTGCCGGTTCTCGTGCGCGAGGTGTCCGACCAGGCGACGGTCGCCATGGCGCTCATCGAAAACATCCAGCGCGAGGACCTGAATCCGCTCGAAGAGTCGGCGGCGCTGAAGCGTCTCATCGACGAGTTTGAGCTGACTCACGAAGCAGCAGCCCGGGCGGTCGGCCGCTCCCGCGCGGCTGTGTCCAATCTGCTGCGGCTCCAGGAGCTGGAGGCGGCGGTCAAAAAACTGGTGGAGTCTGGTTCCCTGGAGATGGGCCACGCGCGGGCCCTGCTGGGTTTGACCGGCGCCGAGCAGGCACAGGCGGCGCGGCAGGTGGCGCTGAAGGGACTGTCGGTGCGCGAGACCGAAGCGCTGGTTAAGCGCTGGCTGCAGGGGGATTCAAGTTCGAGCAAGCCGGCAGCCGCCAAGGACCCAAACATCCAGCAGCTCGAGACGGACCTCGGCGATCGGCTGGCCGCAAAGGTGCAGCTCAAGCACAGCGCCAGCGGCAAAGGACAGCTGGTGGTGAGTTACAACTCGCTCGACGAGCTGGACGGGATTCTGGCGCGGATCAAATAGCCGCCCGCGCGAGGATGGACTGAGGGACCGCTCCGCTCAGCGCTTCATCGAATCAAAGAACTGGTTGTTGGTTTTGGTGGCCTTGAGCTTATCCAGCATAAACTCGATCGCCGCCAGCTCGTCCATCGGGTGAATGAGCTTCCGGAGGATCCAGGTCTTCTGGAGCACGTCCGCCTCAACCAGCAGCTCTTCTTTTCGGGTACCGGAGCGATTAATGTTGATCGCCGGATAGATACGCTTCTCCGCGATGCGCCGATCGAGGTGCACCTCCATGTTGCCGGTGCCTTTGAACTCCTCGTAGATCACCTCGTCCATCTTGGAGCCGGTATCGACCAGGGCCGTCGCCAGAATCGTCAGCGAACCACCCTCTTCGATGTTGCGGGCTGCGCCAAAGAACCGCTTGGGCTTCTGCAGCGCGTTGGCGTCGACACCACCGGTCAGCACCTTGCCGGACGAGGGCACAACGGTGTTGTAAGCGCGCGCCAGGCGGGTGATGGAATCGAGGAGAATGATCACGTCCTGCTTGTGCTCGACGAGGCGCTTCGCCCGCTCGATCACCATCTCGGCGACCTGCACGTGGCGCGACGCCGGTTCGTCAAACGTCGACGACAAGACCTCCGCATCCACCGCCCGGGCCATCTCGGTCACCTCCTCGGGCCGCTCGTCGATGAGCAGGATAATCAGCTTGGAATCCGGGGCGTTGGCGACAATCGACTGCGCGATGTTCAGCAGCATCATGGTTTTGCCGGCCTTAGGAGGAGATACCACCAGACCGCGCTGGCCTTTACCGATGGGCGACACCATGTCGATGATGCGAGCCGTCAGATCCTCGGTGCTGCCGTTGCCCCGCTCCAGCGCGAGCGGCTCGCGCGGAAACAGCGGCGTCAGGTTTTCAAACAGCACCTTCCCGCGGGCAGCCTCCGGCGGCTCAAAGTTGATTTCCTGGACCTTGAGCAGCGCAAAGTAGCGCTCGCCGTCTTTGGGGGGACGAATCTTGCCCGCTACGTTATCGCCGGTGCGCAGGCCGAAGCGCCGGATCTGGCTTGGCGAGACGTAGATATCGTCGGGGCCTGCCAGGTAAGAACAGTCCGCCGACCGCAGAAAGCCGAAGCCATCCTGGAGAATCTCCAGCACCCCATCACCGTAGATCGACTCACCGCTTTTGGCGTGCGCTTTCAGAATCGAAAAGATCAGATCCTGTTTGCGTGCTCGGGTCAGGTTTTCCGTCCCCATTTCTTTGGCGATGCCAACCAGCTCGGTGGCAGATTTTGTTTTTAGTTCGGTGAGATTCATAGGGCGGATAGCCTTTCTTGGGACCTTAGGTCCCGCGCGTTGATGCTGATGCCCGGCCACGGGCAAATATCGTTAAGGATTACGTCGGGTGTGGCCCGAAGATGTTAAGTATTAACTTGAGTATCAATCTGGGTTGGAAGCGCAGCGGCAGGGGGTGCCTGCTGCGTCAGGGCTTAAAGTAGCATGAACCCCGGCGGGGGTAAAGCGTGCCGGAAGCCGACAGGAACCCAGTGCTGACGCGGCCTTTGGCCCGTTCAGCGGCGGGGTGGTTTGGTGAAAAAAGCCGGTTGGCTAAGCCGTCGACCGCCGGAGTCCCGGCGGTCGAGGCATATCGTTTGTCGCCGAATCTTGGCGCTGGCTCAGGCGATCGCGCCGTCGATAAACTCGGTCAGCTGGCCTTTGCTCATGGCGCCAAGCTTCGTGTCGTGGAGCTCGCCGTCCTTGAAGATCATCAGGGTGGGGATGCTCCGGACGTTGAACTTCATGGCCGTCTGCTTGTTGGTGTCGACGTCCATCTTGGCCACCGTGATCTTGTCACCGTATTCCTCGGCGACCTGATCCAGCACCGGCGCAATCATTTTGCACGGGCCACACCATTCGGCCCAGAAATCGACCAGCACCGGGCCGTCCGCCTTCAGGACCTGGGCCTCAAACTCTTCGTCGCTGGTGTGAATAATTCGCTCGCTCACTTCTGTCTCCTCGTCTTTCGCCGGCGCTTTTGCCGCTGTCAGTAGGTTGGGGTTTTTGCTTGCGGATTCAACCATATCCGCTAAACTGCAGGGCTTCGCGGCGTCTGCCGCCCTCCCGGCTCTATCGTTTTGCTGGCCTTCAGGCATTGGAGCCGAAGCAGAAAAGCAAATCAAGCCATCAACGCTGGTCTTCCCGCCCCATGTCAAAACCGACTTTTTCCGACGTTCGCTACGATCAATTCGATCTCGTTCCCGAGATCAGCGCCGGCCTGCGCGACGCGGGTTTCGAGATGTGCACGCCGATTCAGGCCCAGAGCCTGCCGCTGGCGCTGGAGGGAAAAGACGTGGCCGGCCAGGGCCAAACCGGAACCGGCAAGACGGGCGCGTTTCTAGTGGCCGCTTTTCAGCGCCTGCTGACCACCGAGCCGAAAGACCCCGAACGCCGAGCCAACAACCCGCGCGCGATTATCTTGGCGCCGACGCGGGAGCTGGCGATCCAGATCCACAAGGATGCGGAGGTCCTCGGCGCGCACACCGGGCTTAAGCTGGCGCTGGCCTATGGCGGGATCGACTACGAAAAGCAGCGCGCGACGCTCGTCGACGGCGTTGACGTGCTGATCGGTACGCCGGGACGGATCATCGATTACTTCAAACAGAAGGTGTTCAACCTCCGTCACATTGAGGTTCTGGTGCTCGATGAGGCGGACCGCATGTTCGACCTGGGATTCATTAAAGACATCCGCTACCTCCTGCGTCGGATGCCAGCGCCGGAAGATCGGCTGAACATGCTGTTTTCAGCCACCCTGTCCCACCGCGTCACCGAACTGGCCTACGAACACATGAACAGCCCGGAGCGGGTGGTCGTTGAAGCTGAGCAGATCACCGCTGACCGCGTGACTCAGACGGTGTATTTCCCCGCGAACAGCGAAAAGATCCCGCTGCTGGTGGGCCTGCTGAAGCAAATCGAGCCTTATCGAACCATGGTGTTCTGCAACACCAAGGCCGCGACAGAAAAGGTCAACGCGTTTCTGAAGACCAATGGTTTTGTGTCGGAAGTGCTGTCGGGCGACGTCCGGCAGAACAAGCGGCAAACGCTCCTGGCCAAGTTCCACGAAGGAGAGATCGGCATTCTGGTGGCCACCGACGTGGCCGCCCGGGGTTTGCATATCCCCGAAGTCAGCCATGTGTTCAATTTTGATCTGCCCCATGACGCTGAGGACTACGTGCATCGCATCGGGCGAACCGCCAGGCTGGGATCCAAGGGTGACGCGATCAGCTTTGCCTGCGAAGACTTCGCGTTCTCCCTCCCCGATATCGAGGCCTACATCGAGGCGTCGATTCCGGTAGAGAGCGTTGATCCCGAGCTGCTGGTAGAGCTCAATCCGCCTGCGCCCAGGCCCCGTCGCCCGCGCGATGGCCGTGGGGGTCGACCCAGCCGCGGTGGCGGCCGGTCTCGCGGCGGGAGCTCCGGCGGGGGTCGACGAGGGGGTTCAGGTGGGCGCGGCCCGCGCGCCAGCGCTGAGGGAGGTTCCGGTGGTGGTGAATGTGCCCCGAAAGGTGACGCCGACGGGACCGGAGACTCGCCCAAGCCGCGGCGCCGCAGACGCCGTCGGCGCAAGCCTAAGGCGGCGCCCGAAGCGGGCTCAGCCTAGTGTCCTAACTGGGCCCTGCCCTCTTCCAGCAGCCGGTCCGTATTCGGCTCAATCCACGCTTGAGCCTTCGCGGTAATTTCGGCAGCGTCGAGGCCACCGACATCCATCGGCGGCCCAAATTCGATAACCGCTTTTCCGCGCCTTCCGATCAGCAGACTTTTGGGCGGCCAGAAGAGCCCCGTGTTCACGGCCACCGGCACAATCGGCACGTCAGCCGCTTCCGCGAGCACGCCGCCGCCGATCTTGTAGTTTGGCGGTGAGCCGGGCACCTTGCGGGTCCCCTCGGGAAAAATGCTGATCGACCGACCTTCCGCCAGCCGGGCGAGACCTTGCTCCTTGACCTGCGTCACGGCGCTGGCGCCGGCGGTCCGATCGATGGCAATGGGTTTCAGGATGGCCAGACCCCAGCCGAACAGCGGGATATAAAAGACCTGCTTTTTAAGCACCCAGGAAAAGGGCGGCAGCAACCCCTGCAGCACGATGGTCTCGAGCGTTGACTGATGCTTGATGAAGTAGATCACCGGCCCGCGGCTGATATGTTCCAGCCCCCGCAGCTCCACGCTGATACCCCCGATGACGCTCAGGCTGGCGAGCGTGTAGCGAATCCACAGCCGGGCGAAGTAAAACCGATAGTCCACCGGCAGCACAACGGTGAGCAGCAGCACCGGCACAAACACCACCAGTGACAGGGCGAGGTTCAGCAGAAACAGCGCGGCCCGAAGCTTAGCCATGAGGTGGCGTGGCCGCCTCCCGGCAAAGCTGCTCAGCGGCAGCCGCCAGATCGCGGAAAATGGTGACGCCATCAAAGTGATTGAGGTCGCTCAGGGCGTGGGCGCCGTCACCCGTCTGCACCAGCAGCGCGCGGGCGCCAACCGCTTTGGCGGCCTCAAGATCTTCACGGGAATCGCCAATCATGGTGATGGCGGTACTGGGAACGCGGTAACGCTGTTCGATCTGGCGCAGCAGATTGACCTTGGGCTGACGCTTGCCGTGACCGTCGGGGTTACCCTTGGCGGCAAAAAAGATGCCTTCGATGGAACCCCCACTCTCCTGCACCTCGCGCAGCATTATTTCGTGTACGTCGTGCAGCTCCTCCACGCCGAGCTGACCCGAAGACAGCGCCTGCTGGTTGGTGGCAACCACCACCCGATACCCTGCTTGATTGAGTCGGGTAATGGCGGCGATGCTGCCGGGCACGGGCTTCCAGCTGTCGCGGCGTACCGGTTCGTCCTCGTTGATCAGGTTGATCACACCGTCGCGACCGAGGACGACCAGCTTCATGGGGCGGGTCGCAGCAGGGAGATGTCGGCGATGTCGTCGAAGCCCGCCTTGATGCGCGCCAAAGTCGCCAGCCGGTTTTCGCGCAGCGCCGGGTCCTCGGCCATAACCATCACCGCGTCAAAGTAGGCGTCCACCGCCGGTCGAAGCGTGGCGAGCTGGGTGAGCGCCTGGTCATAGTGCCGCTCCTCGGCCGCATGACGAGCGCTGACCGACACGCCTTCGAGGGCTTCATACAGCGCGGTTTCCGCCGCTTCCTCAAAGCGCGCCGGGTCGACGGCGGGCACCGACTCGAGCTCGGCTTTGCGCAGCAGGTTCCCGATCCGCTTGTTGGCCGCCGCCAGCGCCGCCGCGGCGTCGTCCTCCACAAACTGATGGAGTGCCGTGACCCGCTGATGGAAGTCGAGCGGCCGGCTGGGCTTTCTCGCCCACACCGCCTCGAAGACGTCGGTGCTGATGCCCTGGTCCGCGTAGTAGGCGCGCAGCCGTTCCATCACAAATCGCTCCACCTCGTCGGCCGACTCGGGCGCATCGTTGATCCGGTCGGTCAGGCCGGCGAGGCCCAGGTCGATCAGAGGCCTAAGCTCCAGATCGAGCTCCCCTTCGATCATGATCCGAATCAGCCCAAGGGCGGTGCGGCGCAGGGCAAACGGGTCTCGGTTGCCGCTCGGCTTTAGTCCCGCGGCGAAGATACCGCAGAGCGTGTCGATGCGTTCCGCCAGCGCCAGCACCTGGCCGGGGCCGGGTGGAGGCAGATGATCGCCGGCAAAACGCGGCAGGTAGTGCTGTTCGATCGCGTCGCAGACGTCCTGCGGGTGGCCCTGCGCCGAAGCGTAGTAGCGGCCCATAATGCCCTGCAGATCGGGGAACTCCCCCACCATCTGGGTGAGCAGGTCGGTTTTTGCGAGCTCAGCTGCCGCCACGGCGGAGGCCGGATTGACGCCCAGCGTATCGCTCAAGGACGCGGCCAGGCGACTCACCCGCTGCACCTTATCCCACTGGCTGCCGAGAGCCTTCTGATACACCATGCCGGCGAGCGTCTGCTGGTGCTCGGTGAGCGGCGTTTTGAGATCGGTTTCCCAGAAAAATCGCGCGTCGGCCAGGCGGGGCGTAATCACCCGCTCGTAGCCTCGGCTGACCTGCGCCGGGTCCTGACTCTCGATATTGGCCACGCCGACAAAACGAGGCGTCAGCTCGCCGCTGCTGTCGCGCACCGGAAAAAAGCGCAGGTGCGACTGCATGCTCGAAACCAGCGCTTCAGCAGGCACCGCCAGAAACGCTGAATCGAAGGCGCCGGCCAGGGCGGCTGGCCATTCGACCAGGTTGTTTACCTCATCCAGCAGCTCCGGGTCGAGCTGCACCTGGTCGGGTGATTCAACCTGGGCCGCAACCTGCCGGCGGATCTCTTCGCGCCGTTCGTGTCGGTCCACGAGCACGCCGGCCGCCTTGAGCGCTGCGGGATAGGCGTCGGGATGGCTGATGGGCACGGGGCCGGGAGCCAGAAAACGATGTCCGCGGGAGGTGGTGCTGAACGGCTGATCAAACAGCTCGCCAGCCAAGCCCTCGCTGCCATACATCGCCACAATCCAGTGCACCGGCCTGACAAACAGCGCCTGACTGGCCCCCCAGCGCATCGGCTTGGGAACAGGCAGTTTGGCAAGCGCGCGCTCCAGCATGCCGACAATCAGTTCTTGCAGCGGCTGCCCCGGCACGCTGCGGCGCAGCGCCAGGCGGACCCCTTTATCGGTTTCCAGCTGCTCCAGCTCCGCGAGCTCAACGCCGCAGGAGCGGGCGAAACCCAGCGCCGCCGGCTTGGGTTCGCCGGCCTCGTCGAACGCTGCGGCCACCGCCGGCCCCAGCCGCTCTTCGTCTCGATCCGGCTGTTGCGCCAGCACGCCAGCCACCCTGACCGCCAGCCGGCGTGGGCTGCAGAACACCTCGGCCTTGCCCGTTTTCGCATCGGTCAGGCCGGCCGCCGCCAGCTCCTCGGCGACGCCGGCGGCGAACGCGTCGGCGAGCCGGTCCAGCGACTTGGGCGGCAGCTCTTCGCAACCCAACTCGACGAGCAAGGTTTCAGCGGCGGTGCTCATGAGGCGACCGCCTCGGCGACCGGCGCTTCAGCGTCGCCAAGCGCCGGAAAGCCCAGCGCCTCACGGCTATCGTAGTAAGCCTGCGCCACCCCTTTGGCCATATCCCGCACTCGCAGAATAAAGCGCTGCCGTTCGGTGACGGAAATCGCGTTGCGCGCGTCGAGCAGGTTGAACGTGTGCGAGGCTTTCAGCACCTGCTCATAGGCCGGCAGCGACAACCCAGACTCGAGGAGTTCGCGGCAGGCTTTTTCACATTCGTCGAACGCCTGAAACAGCACGGGTACATCAGCCTTCTCAAAGTTGTAGGTGGACATCTCCACCTCGTTTTGGTGGAACACCTCGCCGTACGTGACCGTTCGATCACTGCTGCGGGTCCACACCAGGTCATAGACGTTGTCGATGTCCTGCAGATACATGGCCAGGCGCTCCAGGCCGTAGGTGATTTCACCGGTCACCGGTTTGCAGTCGAGGCCGCCGGTCTGCTGGAAGTAGGTGAACTGCGTGACCTCCATCCCGTTCAGCCAGACCTCCCAGCCGAGGCCCCAGGCGCCGAGAGTCGGTGACTCCCAGTTGTCTTCCACAAAGCGGATGTCATGAACCAGCGGATCGATGCCCACCGCCTTGAGCGACTCCAGGTATAGCTCCTGAATGTTGAGCGGTGACGGCTTGATCACAACCTGATACTGGTAGTAGTGCTGGAGCCGGTTCGGGTTATCCCCATAGCGGCCGTCGGTCGGGCGGCGGCAGGGCTGCACGTAGGCGGCTGACCAGGGCTCGGGACCAATCGAGCGCAGGAAGGTTGCCGGGTGAAACGTACCGGCGCCCACTTCCGTATCGAGCGGCTGGATCAATACACACCCCTGGTCTGCCCAAAACTGGTTGAGCTGGGTGATAAACGACTGAAAAGTGGAAGCCTGCGGCATGTCCCTAAACCATCAAAAATTAGCCGCGCAGTATAACCGCTATACTCGACAAACCGGACCCACCGTCCCAGGGAAGCGAGCAGCAAGGCGGATGGGTCCACCCAACGGATACGGGAGAACAGCCCGGGTCGTCGACGCGGACAGATAAGACGATGAACGAGTTAGCGCGCGGAAAACCGCTGAGCCTGGAGCAGGTGCTGGCGGCGCTGGTCAGCGACGGCTGGCTGCTGCAGGAAGACGCCAACCTGTTAAAGGGTGAGGCTGGTCGAGACGGCGCGCGGGTGCATCTGCATCCGCTGGTTGTGGTGGCCAACCAGAAGCTCCAGCACGCGGCTCACGCCGATCGCACGCTGACGCTCGAAACCCTGACCGGCTGGCTGGCGGAACGGGCCGGCATGGACCACTACCACATCGACCCGATGGAGGTGGACGTGGACTCGGTCACGTCAATCGTTTCGCAGTCGTATGCTCAGCGGTATCGCATCCTCCCTGTTGAGGTCGGTGAGGACGAGCTGGTTATCGCCACCTCCGAACCGTTTGACCTGTCCTGGCGGGACGACTTGAAACAGATCGTGCGTCAGACGATCCGCCCGGTGGTAGCCAGCCCCCTCGATATCAATCGCTTTGTGCTGGAGTTCTACAGCGTCTCCCGCTCGGTTCAAGGTGCTGAGGATTCACGCCTGCGCAGCGATACCGAAAAGGTGCTCAACTTCGAGCAGCTGCTGGAGCTGGGTCAGGCTGGCCAGCTGTCGGCCGACGACCAGCACGTGGTGCACATCGTCGACTGGCTGCTCCAGTACGCGTTCGAGCAGCGCGCGTCCGACATTCATCTGGAGCCTCGCCGCGAACGCAGCAACGTGCGCTTCCGTATCGATGGACATCTGCACAAGGTTTACCAGATGCCGACGCCGGTCATGGCCGCCGTCACGTCCCGGATCAAGATCCTGGGGCGTATGGACCTGGCGGAAAAGCGTCGGCCCCAGGATGGTCGGATCAAAACGCGCAGCCCAGCAGGCCAGGAGATCGAGCTGCGGCTGTCCACCATGCCGACGGCTTTCGGCGAAAAATGTGTCATGCGGATCTTCGATCCGGAGGTGGCTACGCGTAGCTTCGACGAGCTGGGCTTTACGGAGCATGAGGCGATGATCTGGCGCCGCATGGTGGAGCGCCCCCACGGGATTGTGCTGGTCACCGGCCCGACGGGCTCGGGCAAGACCACTACGCTTTACGCCACGCTACGCCACCTGGCGCGGCCGGATATCAACGTCTGCACGGTCGAGGATCCCATCGAGATGGTGTGTCCGGAGTTCAACCAGATGCAGGTGCAGGCGTCGATCGACGTGGGATTTGCCGAAGGTGTGCGCACGCTGCTGCGCCAGGACCCCGACATTATTATGGTGGGCGAGATCCGCGACCTGGAAACCGCACAGATGGCGATCCAGGCCTCGCTGACCGGCCACCTCGTGATCTCTACCCTGCATACCAACGACGCGCCGTCAGCCATCATTCGCCTGATGGATCTGGGCGTGCCGCACTACCTGCTGCGCGGCACGCTAAGCGGGATTGTGGCTCAGCGGCTGGTCAGGACGTTGTGCCCGCATTGCCGCAAGCCCGCCGAGATCAGCGAAGCGACGTGGCGCAGCCTGACCGGTCCTTGGAAGATGGAGCGGCCGGCGACGGTCAACGAGCCGGTGGGCTGCACCGAATGCCGCAATACGGGCTTTCGGGGCCGCACCGCAATTTACGAGATGCTCACCGTGGACGACGCGGTTTCCGCGGTCATCCAGCCTGAGCTCAATCAGCTTGCCATCACCCGCCTGGCGCAGCGCCGGGGCATGCGCCCCCTGCGAGTCGCCGCGGCGCGTAAGGTGGCGGCGGGGCTCACAACGGTGGCTGAGTGCCTCCGCGTGATCCCCCCGAGCATCGAGGCCAGCGGCCCGGCCAGCGTTCCGGAAACCAGCGATGTCGCGCCGAGTCGCGGTGCGGGCGAAGCGTAGTTCACAGCCAAACATTCATGGCGGGAAACGGGGCGTTGGGTATCGCGAGCAACGCCGACCACACCGGCAAAATCAAGAGGCCATGTCTTCGCTCCAAGCCACGGAGGAGAAAGCTTTGTCCAAGCTCGGTTGCGTGATGGGCGTCGTGTAATTGGAAAGCACCTTGAGGCTTGTTCCAACGATCACCTCCAGGACGGTTTGCTGGGTGTAACCCGCCGCGAGAAAGTCATCGATCTGCTCCGGGGTGGGTCGCCCTCGCGACTGATGGATGATGACCGCAAAAACACGCAGCGCCTCCAGCTTGGAGTCTTCGAGCGCCACGCCGCGCCGGAGCGCCTCAATGACCGAGTCATCGACCCCGGCCCGTTGGGAAACCGCGGTGTGCGCTGCCATGCAGTACGTGCAGCCGTTCAGGCGGTTATTGGTCATCAATATAATCTGGCGCTCTGTTTCGGTAAGTGCCGTTTTGTCAAACAGCGCCATCATCGTCAGGTAGCTCTCCACCAGCACCGGTGACTCGGCCATGGTGGCCATCAGGTTTGGCACAAAACCCATCTTCGCCTTAACCGCCTCCAGGACCGGCCGGGCTGCTGGCGGTGCGCTCTCAATCGTATGTGTCGTGAAGTTTTCCATGCGTGTTCTCCCTTGATGATCTCGAGCTCAAAACTCGGCAAACGCCTGTTCCAGCTCTTTGGGTGCCGCCAGGTAAACGGGGCCAACCTGCTGCGACATGGCGTCTGGAAATATCTCTTCTGCGTCGTTTTCAATGCCGTCGAGTATGGCTTTGGCAACGACATCGGGTGGCGTTGTTTCCATCTCAAAGCCTTCGGTCATGCGAGTGGCGACCGGGCCGGGATAAACGCCATGGACCGTGATCGAATCAGCCTTTAGCTTGGCCCGGAGTGCCTGCGTCATCGAGTGCACGGCAGCTTTCGATGCTGAGTAGCCGCCGAAGCTTGGCATCGACGCCAGGCCCGAGATGCTGGAGACGTTGGCAACAGCCGCCGACGACCTGGTTTTCAGGGCGGGCAGCAAGGTTTTGGTTACCGCAAGCGCGCCAAAAAAGTTCGTTTCAAAATCGCTGCGCAGCTGGGCTTCGGTGTCTTCCAGCAGATCGGCGGCGCTGAACAGCCCCGCGTTGTTGATCAGGATATCCAGCGTCGGTACCGCGTGTGCAAGCTGGGCGATTGTGTCCCGATCACTGAGATCGAGGTGCAGCGGCTTCACCCGCTGCCCAAACTGCTCGAGCCGCGCTCGATTCTCGAGCGAACGATAGGTTGCGTAAATCTGATCAGCACCCTTTGCCAGGGCCTGCTCAACCAGGGCAAGTCCGATGCCGCGATTCGCGCCGGTGATCAGGATCGTGCTGTTGGAAATTTTCATGGTGGTTTTCCTATATGTGTTTAGCTGGACGCCCCGGCGCCGCGCCGGCGGACGCCGGGACTGGGTCGTTACGCTGCTTTCCGGATCACCTGATCAAGAATGGGCAACAGATCGCTGGGTTCGGGCCGCTGGGTATAGTCCGGATTGATCTCTGCGTAGACGATGGTGCCTTGCTGATCGATCACGTAGCGCGCGGGCATCGGCAAGGTCCATCGGTCGTCTTCGTGGATTGCCGGAAGGTTGACGTCAAACATCTTGAAGACGTCGATGAGGTAACTCTGAAGTTCCCAGCGCAAACCGAACTGCTGTGCCAGCTTGCCTTGCTGGTCCGTCAGGATTGGAAAGCTCAGCTTATTCTGCCGCTTGGCGGCGCGGCTGTTCTTCGGGCTCTGCTGAGAAATCGCCAGGAGCGTCGCCCCGCGAGCCCGGATATCCTCGACTGCCTCTTCCAGCGCCTGCAGCTCAAGGTTGCAATAGGGGCACCAAACGCCCCGGTAAAAGGTCAGGACCAGCGGCCCTTTGGTGAGTAGGTCTCGTGACGAGACCTCGTTGCCCTCGGAATCGGACAGCGTGAACTCCGGCGCCTGGTCTCCGGCCTTCAGAGCGCGCTCTGCGTAGCCGGCGTCAATCAGTTCCTGGGTTGAACGATGAAAGGCTTCGACCGCTGCGGGCGGCGCCTGATGCGTTTCAAAGTCTGCCTTGAATGCGTCGAGTTTTTCTTGAAGCGTCATGATTTCATTCCTTTTGCGTGTTGGTGATTTGGGCTGCCGAGCTGTCTCTAGCTGAGCTCAGCCGCCGATGGAGATCATTTTGCTCATCTGAAAAATGATTGGTAGCATCAAGAAATAGCTATTGGTTATTTGAAAAACGAATGAAAGATCGAATCTCTTCGCTGAACCTGTTCAGCCGCGTCGCCAGGACCGGGAGCTTTACCGCGGCGGGCAAAGAAGTCGGGTTATCGCAGCCCTCGGTCTCGAGGATCGTCTCCAAGCTGGAGCAGGAGTTGGGGGCAGCGCTGCTGGTAAGAAGCACCCATGCCGTGAAGCTCACCGAGGCGGGAGCGGAGTACCTGGCGCGGCTGGACCCCATTCTTGCGTCGCTGGAAGAAGCGAACCATCTGGTGAGGGGCACCGGAGAATTGCATGGCAATCTGCGGGTCGGCGCCGCAACGAGCTTCGCGGTAAGAGAAATCATCCCGCGCCTTCCGGCGTTTGTGGCGCAGCACCCTGAGCTGAGAATCGATCTGGTGCTCACCGACTCACACCAGAGTCTGATCGAGGAGGCGATCGATGTGGCGCTGCGCTTTGGAACGCTACGCGATTCCAGCATGATCGCGCGGAAGCTCGCTGACTCACCGCGCCTTCTGGCGGCAGCACCGGAATATTTGGCTAGGGCCGGAACGCCGAAGGTTCCGGCAGACCTGGCCGCACATCAAATCATTCTGGGGCCGTCGAGTTCCGGCTCGGCGGGATGGACCTTCAGCAAAGGCGGGAAGACCACGTCGGTTCGAGTCGAGAGCCGACTCATGATCACCGTCAACGAAGGAACCACGGCGGCGGCCTTGGCGGGTATGGGAGTGGTATCGACCGCACTCATGGGATGCCGCTCGGAAATTGAGAACGGCACGCTGGTTCAGGTCCTGCCGGACTGGCAAATCGGGACCGTGGAAGCCAATGCGATTCTTGCCGGCGGTCGGCAGGCCAAAGCGTCAGCCCGCGCCTTCGTCGACTACCTAGTTAGGTCATTCCGGGACGCGGACAGCATTTAGGAACCTCGGTCAGCTCCGCTCCGCATATCTACGAGGGAGTTAAAGCCGCTGAGGACTAGGCTAGCCGGCAGCCCGGCGCAATACGAGGGCGTAGCCGTTCGCGGCCAAACCGGGGTGTCCGAGCCATGGATGGCGAGGCCAAGCCTCCAGGGAAGGATTTACGGCGTCCCCGGGTTGGCTGCGAATGGCTACGCCCGGGAACGAATCAGACTTCGCCCTCGGCCCCGTCGTCGCGGGCCGGCATGCGGTTTAGCAGGATCTTCGAGAAAATGATCCCCAGCTCGTAGAGCACCCACATGGGCAGGGCCAAAAGGGTTTGCGAGATGATGTCGGGTGGTGTCAGCAGCATGCCGACGACAAACGCACCGACGATGATGTATGGACGCTTTTCGTGCAGCGACTCCGCGGTGGTGACCCCCAGGGCCAGCAGGATAAACACCACAATCGGCACCTCGAAGGCGAGCCCAAACGCAAAGAAGATCAGCAGCAGAAAATTCAGGTAGTGCGCGATGTCCGGCATGAAGGTCACACCCTCGGGCGTGACCGCGTTGAAAAACGCAAACACCAGCGGAAACACAACGAAGTAGGCGAACGCGCAGCCTAAGTAAAACAACGCGCAGCTGGAAACCAGAATTGGCACCGCGATGCGCTTTTCGTGGTTGTAGAGTCCCGGGGCGACAAACGACCAGATCTGGAAAATAATCACCGGCATGGCGAGGAACACGCCGGTCAGCAGCGTCATCTTGAAGGGGGTCAGAAAAGGTGATGCCACCTCAACCGCCACCATAGTGACACCCTCAGGCAGTTCGTCGAGTAGCGGTGCCGCAAGGAAGTTATAAATGTCCCGGGAAAACGGCAGCAGGCAGAGGGTGATAATCAGCACCGCTAGCACGGCCCACATGACGCGCTGGCGAAGCTCGACCAGGTGGGATAGAAAGCTTTGCTCGGTGTCGCCGGGTACGCCGTCGGCGAAGTCGTTGCTGTCGGAATCGGCGGGCGAACTCATGCGGTTTTGTCCGAGACGCTGTCTGCCGCGCTCGCTTTCTCACCGGCCTCGGCCGTTACGTCGCCGCCACTGTCTGTCGTTTCGGCCACATCACCGTCACCTGCCGTAGCGTCAGCTTGGTTTGGTTCGGATGACTCGGGCTGATCAAAAGACATGGTCTCGCTAGCGGACTTTTTCAGCGATTCGAGGTCTTTCATGGGTTCAGCCATCGCCGATTTGAGCTCTTCAGCGGGCTGCTTCATCGCTTCTTTGAATTCTTCTGCGTTGAGCTCTGCCGAGATCTCGGCTCGCACGTTGGCCCAGGTGCTGCGGGCCTTGCGCATATAGCCGCCCACGACTCGGGCGACTTTGGGCAGGCGTTCGGGTCCCAGCACCAGCAGCCCAATCACGCCGATGACGGAAAGCTCCCAAAAACCGATGTCAAACATGACTTGAGTCGCTGATCAGAAAATCAGGAGGTACCACTTTTTTCTTTGGCGCCCTCGGCTTCGCTGTTCATCGGCTCCGGCGGATCAGCTTCGAGCTTCTCGGGCTCGTCTTCGCTCATACCCTTGCGGAAACCTTTGATGGCGCTACCAAGGTCGCTGCCCATATTGCGGAGCTTCTTGGTGCCGAACAGCATCATGACGATCACCAGAATGATCAACAGCTGCCAAATACTGATTCCACCTAACATGACTTACCTCGTTATCGATGTCGCCACTGGCGATTTAACAGCCCACCATTGTGCATGATCACCGGTGACAAGGAAATGAACGTGAGTCACAGCTGAGGCACGCCGCATCGGGGTTGTTCAGGGGAATCGCACTGCCGAGGTGCGGCTTAGCGGCGCCCGCGATTGGCGGCGCTGAGCCGCTGAACGGAGCGGCGAGAAGCCAGGGGTGCCGCTCCCAGCAGCAGCACCAGCAGGAACACGGTCCACTGCGAAAGTGTCGGAACCGGCTCGCCGGGTGATGGCGTGCCCGTGGTGCAGCCGTTCGGCGGCGCCACCGCCAGCGACTCGATGCCGGGACGGGTCTGCGCAAACTCCTGGGCTTCGGCGGTGGCGAGATCGATCTGCAGGATGCGCCCCGGCAAAAACTCAAACGTTTCTGGACGGGTACCGTCCAGCACCGCCCAAAGCGTTCCGTCAGCGTCGAAGGCGAGGCCAGCATCGTTGATCTCAAATCCCTGGATCTGCCCGATCAGGGAAGACGTGCCCGCCTCCACGTCAATGTCGTGCAAGGTACCGCCGGAAGCCAACGCGACGGTGCGGTCGCCGTAGCTGGCGATGGCGGTCATCGGATTGCCGAGGCCGCCGCTGGCGCCAATGACGCTGGCTTGTCCCGTCGTGATGTCGATTTCGTAAAGCGATTGGGTCTCTTCCGCCACCAGCAGCAGCCGGTTGTCACAGGTGAAAGTCATCCCAAAGTCGAGATTGGATGCGGTCGAGAAGCCCAGATTGGGACGCCGGTTGCCCACCGGCAGCGCGTTGACGGTTTCCGGATTGACGACAAACACCGCTTTGGTTGCGTTGTCGACCGCGTAAAGCGTACCGTCGGGGCCAAACGCGAGGCCCTCTACGTCTTCGAGGCTGGTGGGTAGTGGCCCAATAAATTCGGTGGCGCCGCTGAATAGGTTGACGCGCAGGAGCTGGTCGGCGTCAAACTCGTCGTCGGAGTTAACGGCGAACCCAAAGCTCTGCGCGATAGCCGCAGCGGGCAGCACGACGCCGGCCACCAAAAGGCCCGCGATCGTGGCAATGGACCGGGTCAGGGGCATTGCTACTAACTTCACACCAGTTGTTTTAAGGTATCAATCAGCCGCTGTCGTCACTCAGCGACACCGGTCAACTTAGCAGATTTTTTCGGCAGATCATAGCGTTAGCGGTTTCCTCGGCTTGCCGGCCGGGGCCGCATGCTCATCGCAGGCGCAGCAAAATTTTGCCGGCAAGGACACGATATATAGTGTGAACACGGAAACCCAGACACAAGATCGTGGGCGCAACTCCGCCTACGATCATGGTTCCACGGCGCGAGACGGCGTGTTGCTGCTCAACCTCGGTACTCCAGACGAGCCGAACGCCGGTGCCGTGCGCCGCTA
>JBCDKA010000029.1:0-33573 GCA_038747195.1 Pseudomonadota bacterium | reverse complement strand
CGATGATGTCGCCGGGCCCCACCCAATCGCCCACTTCGCGATACAGGCTTTCGTTGAACGCGTAGAGCGTCAGATACCCGTCCCCATGGTCAACGATGGTGAGTAGGCCGAAGCCTCGCAGCCAGTCGGCGTAGGCGACCCGGCCGTAGGACACCGCGCTCACCGGAGCCCCCGGTTCCGCTTCGATCAGCATGCCAAAGCGATGCATCCCGTCCGCTTTGGCGGAGCCGGCACCTTTGGCAATTCGACCGGCCACCGGCAGCTGCAGGTTGCCAGCAGGTGTGGGTAGCCCCGAGGTGGCATCCAGCTGATCTGGAATGTCGGCGAACAGCGTGGCCAGCTCCTCCAGCAGCCGGTTGAGCCGCTCCGTGTCAGCACGCAGCTCCTGCGAACGCTGCTCCTGACGATCGATGGCTGCGCGTAGTGCAGCGGCCGCCTCGGCACGCTGGCGCCGGCTGGACTCCAACGCCTGCTCTTGCAGCTGCAGTTCGCCGCGCTGCTTTTCCATCCGCTCGCGCACCCCGGCGGCTTCGAGTCGAACTGCCAGGAGATCCGCCAGGCCGTCGCGCAGCCGGGTGAGCTGCCGCGACCTGGCCTGCGCCAGGATGCGCTGAAAGTGCAGCTGCCGTGCGGCGGTCGAGAACTCGTCGATGCTCAACAGCGTCCGCAGGCCGGACCCCCGACCGGCGATCCAGGTCCGCCGAACCAGGCTCGCGAGGCGACCGGTTTCCGTCGTCAGCTCGCTCTGCAGTTCGCTGGCGCGCTGTTCGAGCCGCGAGATCTCTTCGCCCTGCTCCGCGATCTGGTCGGCCAGCGTCGCCATCGATCGTCGGGTTGCGCTGATGTCCTTCTCGACCGCCCGCAGGGCAGCGGTTTCCCGGACGTAGCCGGATTGGCTGGTTTCCAGCTCCCGCTGGACCTGTGCCAGCTTGCGTCGCGCCTCAGCGAGCTGCTGCTCAAGCTGCTGCTGGTCCTGAGCCTGGGCCCCGGCATCCAGGATGGGAATACACCCCGCGGCGAGGGCGAGCATCAGGGCAAGAAACGGCCGGGTGGCTTGAGGCTTTCGTTCACTCCTGCGGCCCAGCCATGCGCACCTTTTCCTAACGGATTGGGCATGTTTGAAGGGCGAAGATCCGGGGCAGGGCTCTTGATTGGCGGTTTTTCGCCTATACATGCACAATTGCCGGCTGAATTTTGCCAAACTCAAGATCCCCGATGCTCGAACGCTTGCCCGAATTTGCTTCCAATCACCCGCTGCTGATCGTCCTGTTTGCGGGCCTGGTTGTCGCCTTGATTGTGACCGAAATCCGGCACCTGAAGCGAGGATTTGCTTCGTTGAGCCCGGCGCTGCTGACCCAGCTCATCAACCGCGCTGACCCGATTGTCATCGACGTCAGCGCGAGCGCTGATTTTGGCCGGGGGCACATCGTTGGCGCCCGAAACATTTTGCCATCGTCGATCGAGCCGGCAAACAAGCCGCTGAAGGACTGGAAAGACAGCGAGTTGGCGGTTTACTGCAAAAACGGCATGGTGTCTGAGCAGATTTGCCGCAAGCTGGTCAAAGCCGGCTTCAGCAAAGTTCACTGGCTGCGGGGCGGGCTGACGGCGTGGGTTGCCGATCAGCTGCCGGTGACCCGCGCGAAGAAATAATCTCGATCCAACACTGATTGACTGACCAACCTACCGAAGGAATTACCATGGCTGAAGAAGACAACGCAGCGGGCGCGCAGCCTGAAGCGGCGCAACAATCGCGCTTTACGGTCCAGAAACTCTTTCTAAAAGACGTTTCTTTCGAATCGCCGGGCGCTCCCGGCATCTTTGCCGAGCGGGGTGAACCCGAGCTGAAGATGAATCTTCAGCAGCGCGTTCAGGCCGTGGGTGAAGGCCAGTATGAGGTGGTGCTGATCGTGACGGTGACCTGCAAGCTGGGTGACAAGACGGCATACCTGGCGGAAGTGCAGCAGGCCGGCATCTTCGGTCTGGAGGGCTTCGAGCAGGAGCAGCTTCAGGCGACGCTTGGCGCCTACTGCCCGACCATCCTCTTTCCGTACGCCCGTCAGCAGGTCGCTGAGCTGGTGTCTCACGGCGGCTTCCAGCCGCTGCTGCTGCAGCCGGTTAACTTTGACCAGCTCTACGCTGATCAGGTCCGCAAGCGCTTCGAGCAGGCTCAGGCTGGCGGCAGCGCCTGAGCAGCGGCTGCTTGAACGATCCAAGCGTTCCATTCTGTGTCCTGGGAGCCGGCTCCTGGGGCACAGCGCTGGCCATGCAGGCCGCCCGCAGCGGCCGCCCGGTGCGGCTCTGGGGAAGGTCGGCTGAGCAGCTTCAGGCGATGGCGGCCGACCATGCGAATCGCCAGTACCTACCCGGCTTTCGATTCCCCGACTCCCTGACGCCTGAGCCGGAGCTGGCGCACGCCGTGGCCGGCGCGCCGCTGGTGATGATCGCGGTACCCAGCCACGCTTTTGCGGCGACCCTGAAGCTGGCGACCCCGCATCTCGCAGCCGGAGCGCGAATCTGCTGGTCAAGCAAAGGCTTTGAGCCCGAAACCGGCCGGCTGCTGCACCTGGTGGCTCAAGACCTGCTGCCCGATCACGACAGCGGAGCCATCCTGACCGGGCCCTCTTTCGCCCGCGAGGTGGCGGCAGACCTGCCCACCGCCGTGACGGTGGCATCGCCGGATGCTGGTCTGGCCGAAGCTATCGTGCGCGTGTTTCACCACGGCAGCTTTCGCGCCTATCGAACCGACGATATTGTCGGCGCAGAGCTCGGCGGCGCCATGAAAAACGTGATGGCGATCGGCACCGGGATCGCCGACGGCATCGCTCTCGGGACCAACGCCCGGGCGGCGATGATCACTCGGGGCCTGGCCGAGATGATGCGGCTGTCCGATGCCCTTGGCGGCCGGCGAGAGACGTTGACCGGGCTCTCCGGCATGGGCGATCTGGTGCTGACCTGTACCGGCGACCTGTCACGCAATCGCCGCTATGGTCTGGCTCGCGGCGAGGGGCGTAGCCACGAGGAGGCGCTGCGGGAAATCCAGCAGGTGGTAGAGGGGGTCGGGACAGCGCAGGCGTTGCTGAAGCTCGCCGCGGCTGCCGACGTTGAGCTACCGATCTCAGAGCAGATCTATCGGATTGTAACCGGCGAGATTACCCCCCGAGACGGCGTTCGCAACCTGATGTCCCGCGAACCGCGCGTCGAAACCGACTAATAGGCTGTTGAAAAAGCCATCCATGGCCCATGTTAATAACGATGGCAACAACGCCAAGTGAAAAATGCGATTTTCACTTGGCTCACATTTTCCATGGCCTGTCGCCATGGAAAATGCCGGCACATCCATGTGCCGAACGCAGCGCGCCAAAAAACGGCGTTTTTCAACACGCTGCGAGCCGTTAGGGAAGGGCGTTCGATCGTCCATCCTGCAACCTAGAAAAGCCTATTTCTACCAAAGCCTGAGCGTCCGCGGCTTCTCCAGATTTGCGCCCGGCAGCGGCCCTTTCCCCGTCGGCTATACTTGATCTCGCAAAGGGGATCGGGGATCGATGATGGAACACGTCTGGTTAACCGTGCTGGGGCTGAGCGGGCTGCTGACTCTCGCGGTGCTGGTTTGGCCTCTGGCCGCGCGCTTGAGCTTTCCTTATACCGTTATGCTGGCGGCCATTGGCTGCGCGATTGGTTACCTTGAGCACAGCCTGAGCCAGGGTATGAATATCGGCATTTTCAGCGACATGCTGGATGCCTTGCACGCGCTGGACATCACCTCCGAAACAATCCTGTTTGTTTTTCTGCCCGCGCTGGTCTTTGAGTCGGCGCTCGCCATCGACGTACGCCGACTAATGGAAGACATCGCACCGATCCTGATGCTGGCCGTGGTGGGCCTGCTCATCTCAACGGTGGTTGTCGGGCTGGTCCTGCAGGCGGTGACCGGCATGGCGCTCCTGGTCTGCCTGCTGCTTGGCGCCATCGTCTCCGCGACCGATCCGGTAGCGGTGGTCGCGATCTTCAAAGATCTCGGGGCACCCAAGCGTCTGGCGATCCTGGTGGAGGGTGAGAGTCTGTTTAACGACGCCACGGCGATCGTGGTGTTTACCATCTTGTCGGCCATGGTGCTCGGTGAGTCGGACGCGGGCGCCCTTGCCGGCATCGCAGCTTTTGCCAAGGTGTTTTTTGGCGGCATTGCGGTGGGATATATCCTGGCGCGGATTTTCACTGGCCTGATGGAGTGGTTGGGTGACGCCGTGCTGCCCCAAATCACCCTCACGCTGACGCTGGCTTATCTATCGTTCCTGCTGGCCGAGCACTACCTGCACGTCTCAGGCGTGATGGCTGTTGTTACCGCTTCGCTGGTGCTCGGTTCACGCGGACGCAGCATCTTCAGTCGCGACGGCTGGCACGAGATGGAAGGTGTGTGGGAGCAGGTGGGTTTCCTCGCCAACTCGGTGATCTTCGTGCTGGTTGGCATTGCGGTGCCTGGGATTCTGGCGGAGTTCACCACAACCCATTTCCTGTGGCTGGGGGTGCTCGTGCTGGCCGCTTTCACCGCACGGTTTGCCCTGATCTTTGGGCTGGTGCCGGTGCTGTCGAAGCTCGGCTGGGCCCAGGCCGTGGCGGTGGGCTACCGTGCCGTGATGTTCTGGGGTGGCCTGCGAGGCGCCGTGTCGCTGGCGCTGGCGCTGGCTGTGATGGAAAACGAGGGGTTTTCGCCGGAGGTTCGCAGTTTTGTGGGTACGCTGGTGACCGGCTTTGTGTTGGTCACCCTGGCGGTTAATGCCACGACCGTCCAGCTGGTGATGAAAGCGTTCGGGCTGGATAAGCTCAGCGCGGTCGATCTGGCGGTGCGCGACCGGGCGCTGAGCCTCGGCCTGGCGGGGGTGGGTGAGAGCCTCAGCGATGTGGCACGGTCTTCTGACCTGCCCGATACGCTGGCCTCCAAGGTGACTCAGCCCTATCAGAAGCGGGCTGAGCAGGCGGCTGCGCAGTCTGGAGGCGAGGCGGCCACCATCAGTCATGAGGCGTGGCTGCAGGTGGGGTTGAAAGTGATGACCGCCCGCGAGCAGCAGGTTTACCAGGAGCAGCTCGACCAAGGGCTGATTTCCTCGGAAACGATGCGGCGGCTGCTGCGCGGGGTCAACGACCTGCAGGACGGCATCAAGGCCGGCGGCCGGCAGGGCTACGAGTTGGCTGACGCCAATACGCTCAAGCTCGGTTGGCAGATGGCGGCTGCGGCGCAGCTTCAGCGCCGCCTGGGGCTGACGGGCCCGCTGACCCGCCAGCTCGCCCAGCGCTTCGAATACCTTCAGGCGACGACGATGGGCCTGCGGAAACTAGCTCAGCAGCAGATGGTGAACGACATCGCCCAGCCCGAGCTCGCCGTTGAGCTCGCCGCAGTGCTGCAGGAGCGGCTGAGCGAACATAGCGCGGCGCTGCAGTGCCTGCGCGCGGCCTATCCGGAATATGCAGCCGGGCTTGAGGAAGCGCTGCTCGAACAGATTGCGGTGCGCCTGGAGTATGCAGAGTACAAGAACATGCTCGCCCAGTCGGCGATCAGTAAGGAGGTCTACAGCGATCTCAAGCGGGAGGTGGACGCCCATGCGGCAAAGATCCAGCGCCCGACGCTCGACCTGGGGCTCGAGGCCCAGAAGCTGGTCCAGAACATGCCGTTTTTTGCCGGCCTGCCGGAAGACCAGCAGAAAGAAGTCTGCCGGATGCTGAAGCCCCGGCTGGTCCTGCCGGGAGAGCAGGTCATTACCCAGGGGGAGCGAGGCGACTGCATGTACTTCATCTCCTCCGGCGCTGCCAGGGTGGTGCTCGACCCCGCTGACGTCATCCTCGGCCGCGGTGATTTCTTCGGAGAGATGGCTCTGCTGGAAGACGCCCCGCGCAAGGTGAGCGTGGTCTCCGAGGGCTTTACCGACCTGCTGACGCTGTTCACCAAAGACTTTCGCACGCTGCTCGCGCGCCATCCCGAGCTGAAGTCAGAAATCGAGGCGGTCGCCCGAGACCGCGCCTGACGCAATCGCCGCCGCGACGGTGGCGTTGTCAGGCCGCGAGAAAGCGGATGATGGCGTCGGTCACCTGCTGCGGCTGCTGTGCATGCAGCCAATGACCGGCGTTGGCGATGGTGGCCATGGTCGCTTGGGGAAACTGCGGCGCGCAGCGTTCCACGATGTCGTCCGGCACGTAGTCGGAATCGCCACCCCGAAGAAACATGACCGGGCCATCGAAACGCCCCTCGATAGCGGGGAAGCCGCTGACGGTTTCCAGGGCTGCCGCCACCACCGAAAGATTCAGGCGCCACTGCCAGCCCTGGTCTCTGCGCCGCAGATTCTGCAGCAGAAAATCCCGGATGCCGCGTTCCGGAATGACCGGCGCCAGCGCGCTGTCGGCGTCAGCGCGCGAGTCTAGGCGGGTTAAGTCGATGTCCATCATGGCCTGCGTGTAGACGGCGAAGCCAGACCGATTGGTCAGCGGCGCGCTGTCCATCGCCATGACGGCGCGGATTGCGCCGGAATGGCGCAGGGCCGCCGCCAGCGAGGCCTTGCCGCCCATGCTGTGGCCGATCAGACAGGCGCTTCCACCACAGTGATGCTGGATGAAGGCCGCCAGGTCATCCGCCATCGCCGGGTAGTCCATCGTGTCGCTGTGTGGGGAATCGCCGTGGTTACGCAGGTCCACCAGCCACAGGCAAAACGCGTTCTGCAGTTTGCGGGCGATGCTCTGCCAGTTGCTGGCTGACCCGAAGAGCCCGTGGACGATCACAACGTGTGGGTGCTCAGGATCTCCGAGCTGGCGAAAATTCAGATCCAAGGACTGATCAACAGGTAGAGCGCGCCGGCGAAGATGGCGTATTTGAGGAGGTAATAGAGCGGCTTGTTGAGCGTTTTGATCCTTTTGCCGATCTTGCGCAGCGGGTAGACCATACCGAATACCCGGTTGAGGAAACCTACCGGCTCGTCAGGATGGTTCCGGCTGCTCGATGCCGCCATCACCAGCCGCCCGAAGAGGTGGTTGAACCACTGCGCGAAGCGGTTGCTCATCGGACGCTCGATGTCGCAGAACAGAATGATCCGGTCGCTGTCGGTCTGGTTTTCCGCCCAGTGGATGTAGGTCTCGTCGAACAGCACGTGCTCGCCGTCGCGCCACGCATACATCTGCCCATCGACGAAGATGCGGCAGTCGTCGTTGTTGGGGGTGACCAGGCCCAGGTGGTAACGCAGCGACCCGGCGAAGGGATCCCGGTGCCGCATCAGCTGCCCGCCGCCTGGCAGCATCGCAAACATGGCGCCCTTGAGGCCCGGCAGTTGCTTGAGCACCGCCACGGAATTCGGGCAGAGCGCCTCCGCTGAGGGCAGAGACTTGCCGTACCAGGTGAGGTAAAAGCGCTTCCACCCGCGACGGAAAAAGGAGTTGAACCCGACGTCATCCAGCTTGTCGGACGCTCGGACCTCACCGTCCTCATGCAGCGCGCGCGCTTCGTCTCGAAACACTTCCCAATTGTCCTGAAGCATTTTGAGCTGGGGAATCAGCTCCGTATCCAGGTACGGTCGGTTCGGGACCGCGGAAAACAGATACATGAACGCGTTGACCGGCGATAGAAAGGTCGTAAAGGACGTGAGCTGGCGCAGCGGGCTGAAGCGCACCTGGCCGCGAAAATGCACGACCGCGCCGCAGCCGGCAATCAGATACAGCAGCAGCATGCCCGGGGAAAGGAGGAAGCTGGTCACGACTTCAGTTTACCGGATCTGGTTCGTCACTTCCCCGTCAAATCCGAGCTGGCGCCAGGCCTCGTAGACCCCGATCGCCACCGAGTTGGACAGGTTGATGCTGCGTGATGCCGGTACCATCGGAATGGTCAGCGTGGTGTGGCAGCTGCGTAGGATCCCGTCGGGCAGGCCGCGGGTCTCAGGGCCGAACAGGAGAACGTCGCCGGGCTGGTGCTGGAAGTCCGTAAAACGGAGATGGCCCCGCGTCGAGTAGGCGACCAGCCGACCGTGCTTCGACGTTTGCTGAAAGGTATCCCAGTCGGTATGCCGGGTCACGCGGGTCAATGAATGATAGTCGAGCCCGGCCCGCTGCAGCCGCCGGTCATCCCAGACAAAACCCAGCGGCCCGATCAGATGGAGCGCCGCGCCGGCGTTGGCGCAAAGGCGGACAATATTGCCCGTGTTTTGCGGTATCTCCGGCTGGTATAGCGCGACCTCAATCCCGCTGCTGGTCATGGTCTTCCTCTTCCTTCTCCCGGCGCCGGCCGATCCGATAGCGGACAAAGCTGTACAGCGCCGCGCCAAACAGCGCCCATCGCAGCCCTTCGAGCCAGGTCAGGGTCGGCCCGCCGCTGTCGAGCTTGAGCGACAGGGCCAGATAGCCGAAGGCGCAGGCAAAGCAGCTCGTCAGCCAGCCGTGCGGCCGATCGGCAAACCGGTGCGTCAGCCAGATCAGCACCGCCAGCCAGGCGACGCTGAATACGCCGATCAGCACCTGCTCAGGCATGGGTCGATGGCGCCAGGGCTGCCGCTGCGGGGCCTCGCAGCGCCCGTGCCCAGCGTTGGTAGATCGCCGGACCGGGATGCAAGCCGTCCGACGCATATTCGTCGGGGGTTGCTCCGCGAGTAAGGGTGGTGATGTCGACAAACGAAACGCCGGCGGACTCGCTGCGGGTCTTTTTCACAGCGTTATATGCGTCGATGGTCGATCCGTGTCTGGCCCTGTCGGCGCCCCGGGACAGGGCAAAAGGCGTTCGGCTCCAGTCGGGAATCGACACCACAATGACCCGTGCCGGATCGTTGCCCGCCAGACCAACGGCTGATATGAGCAGGTCCGCAAAGCCTGCCTGGAACCGCTCCAGACTGCGCCCGCGATATTGATCGTTGACCCCAACGGAAAGAAAAACCAGCTCGAAAGAGAGCCTGGGCACTCCGGCATCCCGGGCGAGACCTAAGCCCGGCTCACCCGCCAGCGCCGCGGCGAGCTCGTCGGTGGTCCAGCCGGTGGTTGCGAGGATCTGCGGCGGCGCAAGCCCGCGGTCCAGGTCCTGGTTGAGCAGACTGACCAGCTGGACCGGCCAGCTGTCGGCGGTGGCAACACCCTCGCCAACCGTATACGAATCGCCGAGGGCAAGCACTGTCGCCTTCGACGCGGCGCCGTCAACCATCGCAGTAAAGGCGGTGACCGGCGGAGCCGTTACTCACTGGCGATCTCACCGAGGAGCGCCTCGATGCGTTCAAAGGCGGAGCTGAGCGTTTCCGGGTCGGGAAGAATGGTCAGCCGCAGGGCGTTGCTCTTCGGGTAGTGGAAGCTGCTGCCCGGCACAACCAGGACGTGATGCTGCTCCAGCAGCCGCATGGCGAACTGGTGATCATCGAAGTGGTCCAGGCCGCTGACGGTCGGGAATATGTACAGCGCGCCGGCGGGCGCTATGAGATCGAGCCAGGGGCTTCTCGCGGCGGCTTCGATGGCCGTTCGGCGACTTTCGTACAGCCGCCCCCCCGGCCGAAGCAACTCCTGGACGCTCTGGTAGCCCCCGAGCGCGGTCTGCACCGCCCACTGGCCCGGCACGTTGCTGCAAAGCCTTAGCGAGGCCAGCATTTCCGTGGCGATCAGAAAGTCCTCGGCGCCCGATCGGTTGCCGCTGGTGATGCTCCAGCCCACCCGGTACCCGCACGCGCGGTACACCTTTGACAGGCCGCCAAAGCTGATGCATAGCGTATCGGTCGCGAGCGTGGCCATGGGCACAAACTCCGCGTCGTCGAACAGCACCTGGTCGTAGATTTCGTCGCTCATCATGACCAGCTGATGGCGCTGCGCCAGCTCGGCCATCGCTTCCAGCGTGCTCCGCGGATAAACGGCGCCTGTGGGGTTGTTGGGGTTGATGACCACCAGCGCCCTCGTTCGGTCGGTGATCAGGCTTTCCATCGCCTCCAGGTCCGGCTGGAACTGGTTTTCCGCCGGGCAGGGGTAGTGCACCGCTTTACCGCCATTCAGTGATACGGCCGCCGTCCACAGGGGGTAGTCTGGCGACGGGATCAAGACCTCGTCCCCGATGTTGAGCAGCGCGCGCAGGTGCAGGTCGATGAGCTCGCTGACGCCGTTGCCCATGATGACGTCATCGACCGTCACGTCCATGATGCCGCGGTTCTGCTGCTGCATGACCACCGCTTCCCGGGCTGGGAAGATGCCTTTCTGGTGGCAATAAGCCTCACTGCTCGACAGATTTTCGATAATGGCGAGGCGCATGGTTTCCGGGGTGCGAAAGCCGAACCGCCCAGGGTTGCCGATGTTGAGGTGCAGCACTTCATAGCCCTGCCGATCAAGCTCCTGAGCGCGCCGCGCCAGCGCACCCCGGATCTCGTAACGGACATCGTCGAGCTGCTCGCTGACGGCGATGTGCGCTTGTGCGTTCA
Organism: Pseudomonadota bacterium; assembly: GCA_038747195.1. GTDB lineage: Bacteria > Pseudomonadota > Gammaproteobacteria > Xanthomonadales > SZUA-38 > JANQOZ01. The sequence goes on along the minus strand of JBCDKA010000029.1, from coordinate 23,173 downwards.
TGCCTCGGGCCTTCCGCGCCCGGCAAACAGCGCAACGGCGCCGAGTACGCCGAAGAAAAGCTCCACCGCCAGGGCGATCCAGGCCATCTGTGGGGTTGGCCCGGCCTCCGCCACGATGCCGACAATCCGGCCCCCTGCCAGGGCGCCGTAGCTGGCAAAGACCAGCCAGAGTCCCGCCCGTCGGTAGGAGCGGTCAAACGCAAACTTCAGTAAGAGCAGCCCCAGGCCGATCTCTAATCCACCATAAAACGCCCGAATTTCGATACGGTGCACAGATTCGGGGGCCAGGACGATGCCAAAGCGCGCCAGGGCCTCGAGCGGTGTCGCGAGAATCCAGGCGCCGAAGACGAGAAAGCCGATGCCGGCCAGGGCGATCAGCAAAATGTTGAAGTTGTCGAGTAGCTTCATCAGTATTTTTGGTAAATAATTGATTTATCTATGGATCAGGCTGAAGCAGGGACGTTAGTTGAATCGTTGGTAAACCGCAATGTATAGCAGGAAAATTCAGTCAATTCGTGCTTTGCTCGCCGCCGCCACGCTGATGACAGCCGGGGCCCAGGCCGCTGTGGTCAATCTGGACTGGGATACCGCCGTATTCCCCACGGGCGGTTCTGACATCAACTACGGCGTGGGGACCGTCAACTTCAACCTGGCCCACACGGGCGCGCAGCCCGCGAGCCGGCCCATCGAGGCGGGCACCTATAGCGCCAGCGGCGGTTTCGGGGCCGGCAACAGTATTCTTTATGGTGCCAATGCCGGCGTACCGGTCACGGTCGACCTGACCTTCAGCGAGCCGGTCACCAGTCTGCAGCTGTCGCTGTACGATGTCGACAACGCAGATGTTGTGACCGTAAGCGCCTTTAACGGTGCGACTAACATCAGCGGCTCGGTAGGTCTCGCCGCCGAGTCCGGCACGCCGACCTTTACGCTGGCCGGCGCCACGGCCACCGGCGCCGGCGCCAACTCGCCCGGCAATTCCACCAACGGCACCCTCAACGTCACCGTCCCCGGGCCTCTGACCCGACTCCAGGTGGTGGGCTCGACGACCGCCGCGACGTCTTTTCTGTTTTCGGTTTCCGATCTGACGGTGACCACGCCCGATCCGCCGGCCGCCATCTGCTCTACCGCGCTCAGCCGGCTGGACTGGGACAATCAGGCGTATCCCGCCGGTGACCTCAGCCCGTCGTTCAACGTGGCGGACGTGGCCCCGTTTCCCGACGTGGTCTTTGACTTTGCGCACAGCGGCAACACCGCTGATCTCGGGGTTGACTCGCCGGGTGAGGTGCTGACCTTCACCAACACCGCGTCGATCGGTGGCGGCGGGGCCATGATCAACTATTTCCACGATCCGGACCCCAACTCGGATTCGCAGCGCATCGGCTCGGTGATCTCGTTCAGCGACACGCTCCAGGACGTGCGGTTTTCCATTGCGGACATCGACTCAAACGTGGTGGCAGAAGACTTCGCTGACCAGGTCACCATCGTTGGGCTGCTGCCCGGCGGCGGCACGGTTGCGCCGATCTTTGAGGCCGTTTCCAGCGGCGCAACCTATGGTTTTTCTGGTACGTCGGTGAACGCTCACGTGGGCTTTGACGACGGTACGGACGATAGTCCGCGATCGGCCGTCAACGTTTATTTTGATCAGGATATCGTCGGAATTCAGATCGACTACGACGATCTGGGGCCAAATACGTGGGACAGTTCCCGCGCCGTTTTACTGTCGGACGTGCTGTACTGCCCGCCGTCGTCGGTGCCGGTGACGCTGAGTTTCTTTACCAGCAAACGCAGCGATGGGGGCGTGCTCGCAAGCTGGCAAACCGCGTCGCAGTCGATGCACGCGGGCTTCGAGCTGCGTCTGCTGAACGGTGCACACAAAACCGTCGCGAGCAAAACCGTCGCCACCAACCATCAGTGGTCGACCGAGGTCGAGAACTACGCGGCCAAACTCGCCGGCGGTGGCGACTCGCTGCTGCTCCTCAGTCACGATATCGACGGCGCCGTGCAGGAGTTTGGACCTTTCACGCTCGGCAGCAGCCACGGAGCGCGCCTCGAACCCAACCCGATCAACTGGGACGAGCTGAGCGGTGAGCTCGCCGACGAACTGGCGCTGCGAGGGCTCAGACATAAAGCGGGTTCGGGGCTGGAGCGAACTCTGCCAGCCGGTGCCAAGGGCGGTGCGCAGGCGGTATGGCTGGAGGTTTCAGCGACCGGTATCCACCGGGTCAGCTTCGAGGATCTGGCGGCGGCCGGCGCGGACTTCGGGGGGGTAAGCGCTGACCAGCTGGCCCTGAGCTTCCGCGGTGAGGGCGTGGCCCGCTGGGTCAACGTGGCGGATTCCGGCAGTGGATTTTCACCCGGTGACAGCATCGATTTTCTGGGGCAGCAGCCGAGCGGCTTGGACGGCCTATACCTGAATAGCTACCGCTATCGACTGGATCTCAACAGCGCGCTGGTGGTGCCGGGCCAGGCATTGGGCGGTCGGGGGCAGGGCGTTGCGCCAGCGACGTATCAGCACGTTGAGCGGATCGAGGAAAACAACGAGTACCAGCCCGCTCACCCGACGGACGACCCCTGGTTTGACCAGGAGCTGTCGACGTTCGGCTCAGGCTTCTCCGATGTGATGGTGCCGGTCAGCCGGCTGGCGGCGGGTCAGGCGCGACTTCGCCTGGATCTCGTGGGCCTCACCGATTTCACGACTGCCCCCGACCCAGATCACCATATCCAGGCTTCCTTCAACGGCGGCAGCGTTTTTATTGATGCCCGGACCGACGGTCTGACCGAGTGGGTCCTTGAGGCGCCGGTGCCGGCCGGCGACCTGTTCGACGGCGACAATACGCTGCGCCTGGAGCTGCCGGGCGACACCGGCTTCCCGTTCGATATCGTGAATCTCGAGGCCTACACGCTGACGTATCCCCGAGAGTTTGTAGCCATCAACGATCAGCTCACTTTCGACGCTGCGGCGACCACGCTGGCCGTCAGCGGCTACAGCACCGATCAGCTGGTTGCTTACGCGATGGACGAGTCGGGCACGCTTCTGAAGCTCGAGCCCAGCCTTGCAGGCTCAGCACCGGATTTCTCAGCAGTTCTGGCTGGTGCGGGTGCGGACCCGGAAAGCCTGTTCCGGTCGGGCTTCGAAGACGGTGACAGCCTCAGTGAGGCCCCGGACCCGGTGCCGGCCACCTATTACGTCTCAACGGAAGCTCGCCTGGCTCGACCCACGGTCTCGGTGGCAAATGGGAGCGTGGCGGTCGACGTTAGCGCGTCAACCACCTACCTGATCATCGCGCATCCCGCTTTTATCGGCGCTGAGCTCGACGCTTACGTGGCGGTCCGCCGGACGGAAGGATTCAACGTTCAGGTTGTGGGCGTCGAAGATATCTATGAACGGTACGCGTTTGGCATGGCGCTGCCCTCCGCGATCACCGAATTTGTTCGCCAGTCGGCTGCTGCTGCGCCGCTTGGTCACGTCCTGCTGGTCGGCGCGGATTCGTTCGACTATCGCAACTTCAGCGGAGTCGGCTCGATCAGCTTTATTCCCACGACGTATGCGCCCACCAACAAGTTTGTGAACTACACGCCCAGCGATGGGCTGCTGGTTGACGTCGACGGTGATGAGGTCCCCGATCTGCCGGTCGGGCGTTGGCCGGTTCGCAGCGTGGCCGAGCTCGGCACACTGGTCGACAAAACGCTCGCCTACGACAGCAGCGGGCTGGCGGCGGCCCAGAACGCGGCCCTGGTGGCCGGCTTGTCCGATCCCACAATTCCGCCGTTTTTTCAGCAGGCCCAGCGACTCGGTACGCGGCTGCTGGACGCCGGAGGAACACCTTGGTCCTCACAGACGGAAGTCTTTGTCGATGCGCTCGGCGTGGCACCCGCCCAGCAGGCGCTGCTGGACGCCATCAACGACGGCCAGACTATGACGATTTATTCCGGCCACGGTGCCGCGGACATGTGGGCCTTCGAGGGCCTGCTGACGCCATCGCTGGCCTCGACCCTCAGCAACGCGGGTGAGCCGACGCTGATCATGCCGCTGACCTGCTACACCACCTACTTTGTCGACCCGTCCAGCAACACGCTGGCGTACGCGCTGCTCAACGGCGGGGATTGGGGGGCGGCTGCGGTGCATGGCGCGGCCACCCTGAGTATCTATGGCGACAACGAGGCGCTCGGCAGTCGAATTGTGGACGATATACTGCTCAATGGTTTCACCCTGGGCCAGGCGATCAACGCCGCCAAGCGCGATCTCTCGCGGGAGAACTTCAGCCGGTACCGCCCGGTGATCATCAACTGGGCGCTGCTCGGTGATCCAACGCTCAGCGTGATTCCCTAAGGTGAGGCCCGGCCGCGCGAGCCATGGAGCGTTAGGTCCAATCGACTGAGTCGTGACCGGATAGCCGCTTAGCTCCAGCGGTGGTTGTCACTACGAACGGTTCGGCTACACTGCGCCGTCGCATACCAGCGATCGGCGGATGGCCCGGAGCCGTCCATCGTTTGCTGACGGATCGCCACAGGACACCGCATGTTCAGTTTTCCTCTGCTGCTTTTCGGGGCGCTGACCCAAGACCCCGAGCTGCCAACCATTCGGGTGCTCGCCCAGCGACCGGACCGGCTGTTGGACACGCCGCAGGCGGTGACGGTGCTGCGCAGCAGCCAGGCAGAGCCCGGTGCAACCCATCCGAACGAACTGTTCGACGCGGTGCCGGGTACCTGGGTGAGCCGCGGTAGCGGGCAGGAACACCTGACCGCCATTCGGTCGCCGGTCCTGACGGGCGCCGGCGCGTGCGGCGCTTTCCTGCTGCTGGAAAACGGTGTACCGATCAGGCCGCCCGGCGTCTGCAACGTTAACAACCTGTTTGAACTCCACACCGAAGCTGACGCCGCGGTGGAGGTGGTACGGGGTCCGGCGTCTGTCCTTTATGGCTCCAACGCGCTGCACGGCGCCATCAACCTGCAACACCCGGTGCCGGAGGCAACCAGCCCCGCAAGCGTCACCCTGTGGCTTGGGTCTGACGACTACGAGCGGGTTGACGCGAGCTGGTCCGGCGGCGCGTCCAATCATGCGGTCCGGGCGGATCTCACGGGCGTCAGCGCCGGCAGCTTTCGTGACGCTGAGGGGTATGACCAGCAAAAACTTTCGGTTAACTGGCGCTGGAGCGGTCGGTCGGTGGCGGTTGATACGCTGCTCGCGGCCAGCAATCTAAACCAGGAAACGGCCGGCTTCATCTTCGGCAACAACGCGTTCGCTGACACCGAACTGCGCCGCAGCAACGTAAACCCGGAAGCCTTTCGCGACGCTTCGTCGGCCCGGCTGAGCAGCCGGGTAAGCTTCGCTGCCGGCCCGTGGGACATTCAGCTGACGCCTTTTGCCCGCTACTCGTCGATGACGTTTCTGCAGCATTTCTTGCCTGGCCAGCCGCTGGAGGAAAACGGGCAGCACAGCTTTGGCCTTCGCGGGCTGGCGCGGCGAGAGCTGGCGGCAGGGACGCTGACGGTCGGCGCCGACGTTGACTGGGCTGATACGTTTCTGCGTCAGACACAAGACGGGTTGACCCAGGGTTCCCAGTTTCTCCAGGAGACCCGGCCACCGGGTGTGCACTACCGCTACGACGCCAAAGCCCTCACCGCTGCCGCTTTTGTTCAGTGGACACAGCGCTGGCGCGACTGGACGGTGCAGGCGGGTTTGCGGGGTGAGCGAAGCCGCTACCGCTACGACAACCTCGCGCTCGACGGCAACACGCGCGACGACGGCAGCGCCTGCGGCTTCGGCGGCTGCCTTTACAACCGGCCGGCAGACCGGCGCGATAGCTTCACGGATGTGGCGCCCAGGCTGAGCGTCCAGCGGGCCTTGAGTGACGGTCAGCAGCTCTATCTTCGTGTTGGCCGAGGCTTTCGAGCACCGCAGGTGACGGAGCTTTATCGACTGCAGAGTCAGCAGTCGGTCGCAGACCTGGACAGTGAAAAGCTGACGACGGCGGAAGCAGGCTATCGTCACAGCAGCTCGTGGGGTTACCTGGCGCTTGGCGCCTACTACATGAGCAAGCGGAATTTCATCTTCCGTGATTCGGCAGGCTTTAATGTGAGTGACGGCCGGACGCGCCACCTTGGCCTCGAACTCGAAACGGCCCTCAGGCTCGGTGAGCGATGGCGGCTAGACGGTGCCCTGACCCTGGCGCGGCATCGCTACGGCTTCAGCCGGAATGCCGGCGGGGGTGAGGTGATCAGCGCAGGCAACGAAATCGACACGGCGCCCTCATGGCAGGCGCAGGTCTCGCTGAGCGGGGAGGTAGCGGGGACGCAGGCCCGTCTGCAGTGGGTGGGACTCGACGGTTATTTCCTCGACGCCGCCAATAGTCAACGTTACGGAGGGCATCACCTGCTGCACCTGAACCTGCAGCGCGAGCTGGAGGGGTTCAGCAGGCGCTGGCAGGTTCAGGTCAGACTGCAAAATCTGGCCAATCGTCGCTATGCGGAGCGGGCAGACTTTGCCTTCGGCAACCTGCGCTACTTCCCTGGCGCAGGCCGCACGGTCTTGCTGGGACTGACTACTTCTTTTTAGCAGGCTCTGCCGCCAGCAGCTGCGGTTCAATCGGCAGCAGGGCTTCAGCGACGTTTTCTTCAAAGTGGGCCTTCAGCTGGAGGCGAACCTCGACCGCCATTTCTTGAGCCAGCTGACGCTGAGCTTCAGCGGAAATGACCGCCATCTCAGAAAGCGCTGATTCGCGGATAGATTGCTCCATCTCGCTGGGTCCGGTGGCTGCGAGCAGCAGCATTGCCATGATCGTGTTCATATCCATTTCCTTATGTCCTGGTTAATTACGACGTTTAATAAGCAAGGGCTGTGCCAAAAAAATTAGCTTCTAAAAACAGTCAGTTAAGAATTTTTCACGAAAAAATAACACACGATATTTCGTAAAAAGCGAAATTACGCTATTAAAAATAGCTAATTATCGTAATTTTACATATGCTGGCGCGATGAAAAAGCAAGGTTTTGCCAGCTGGATGTTCCAGCACGCGCCATTGATGGCTGTCACCACCGATCGGGAGGGCCGGGTGATCAACGCCAGCGCCGCGCTGGCGCAGCGTCTGGACTACCGCGTCGAGGAGCTGATCGGTCGTCGCGTTGAAACGCTGCTCAAACCCGAGAGCCGTCGCCGGGTGCTGACCGAGCTGCGTCCCCAGCTCCATCGCAGCGGAACGTTAAAGGATGTCCACGTTACGCTCGAGCGACGCGGTGGACGCGGCGTACCTGTGGCGGTAGCCAGCGTTACCCGTCGCTGGCCGGACGGCCGGTTTCGCCAGGTGTTTTCGGTATTCGCCGAAATCGGTGATCAGGCGGCGCTACACGAGCGGTTTCTGCGCCTCTACCGCGCCTCGCCCACGATGCTGCATACCTTTGATGACAACTGGCGCATCGTGGAGGTCAGCAATCAGTGGCTCAGCCGTCTTGGCTACCAGCGCCGGGAAGTGATCGGCAAACCGCTGCACGATTTTTATACCGAGGACACCGTTCGAGATTTGAACGAAGGCCGGCTCAAGCTGCTGGTTGAGCTGGACGAGTACACCAACGTGCCCCGCCAGATGAAACATCGCGATGGTCGGGTGATCGAAGTGCTCTCCTCTGCGGCCATCGATCGCGATGACAGCGGCGCGCCAATTCAGGTGCTGGTCGCCTCAAAGGACATGACCGAGCGAAACGAGTCACGGCGCCGGCTCGAGAAGGCGCTGGAAGAGAACGCGCGTCTGCGCACGCAGCTTGAGCAGGAGCGCGACTACCTGCGCGAAGAGGCCCATGTGGCCATGAACTTTGGCCAGATTGTGGGCTCAAGTCCGGCGCTGTCGCGTCTGCTGCACGGCATTGAGGCCGTCGCCCGAACGCCGGCAGCCGTGCTGATCACCGGAGAGTCGGGAACCGGCAAGGAGCTGGTGGCGCACGCGATTCATCGCCGCAGCGACCGGGCGGAGCACCCGCTGGTGAAGGTGAACTGTGCGTCGGTGCCGAAGGAGCTGTTTGAAAGCGAGTTTTTTGGGCACGTGAAAGGCGCGTTTACCGGGGCCCACCGGGACCGAACCGGGCGTTTTCAGCTGGCGGATCAGGGAACCCTCTTTCTGGACGAGCTGGGCGAAATCCCGCTGGAGCTGCAGGCCAAGCTGCTGCGGGTCCTGCAGGACGGTGAGCTGCAGCGGGTCGGTGAGGATACGACTCAGAAAGTGGACGTCCGGATATTGGCGGCAACCAACAACGATCTGAAACAGGCTGTTCAGCAGGGTCGCTTCCGCGAGGATCTGTATTATCGATTGAGTGTTTTCCCCCTGGAGGTGCCACCGCTGCGGGACCGCCTGGAGGATATACCGCAGCTCACCAGCCACTTCCTGCAGCAGATTGCGACGGACTTTGGGCGCGAGCCGCTGACCGTCAAAAACGCTGACATGCAGCGGTTGATGTCCTATCCGTGGCCCGGAAACGTGCGCGAGCTGCGGAATGTGCTGGAGCGGGCCGTCATCGTTTCCCGCGGACGCCAGCTTGAGCTGAACCTTCCCGACGCCACGGCAACGCCGGTGCGAACCGAGGCGCCCCGTCCCGAAGAGGCTCCGCGCTATCGAACCGAGGCCGAAATGCGGGAGCTCGAGCGAGCGAATCTGGTGGCGGCCCTCAAGGCCGCAAGCTGGCGAGTCTCCGGCCCTGCCGGAGCGGCGAAGCTGCTCGGCATTAAGCCCACCACCCTCAACAGCCGGCTGCGCGCCATGAACGTCGATGTCCCGGCACTTCGCCGGGGCAGACCGGCGGTGGCAGAATCGGCGGACGCCGGGCCGGGCGGCGAGGGCGCTGAGTCACCTTGAAATCTTGTATATTGGGCCCATGACGTACTCCAGGCTCTTGGCGATTGTTTTGCTGCTGACCTCAACCGTTCTGGCGGGCTGTTCGCGGTGGGCGTCGCCCGAGCACAACGAGGGCGGTTGGTTTTGTAAACCCGATTCCGCCATACGCTATCGAGGACGGTTGCCGGAGGGTGCCGTCAGCGCAAGACCGGCTCCACCGCACGGCAGCTGCCGACAACCCTAGCGCGGCTGGCGTAAGACAGCCCAGACTAAGGCTCACATTCAGGAATTTCGAGAAATGAATCAGGACCCCGTCGCGACGATCGAGTCGCTGCTCAACGAAAACCGCGTTGTGCTGTTTATGAAAGGCACGCCCCAGGCGCCCCAGTGCGGCTTCTCAGCCACCGCTTCCGGCATTCTCAATTCGCTGGTGGACGACGGCTACGCGACGTTCAACGTGCTTGAGGACAATGAGGTGCGAGAGGCCATCAAGTCGTATAGCGACTGGCCAACCATTCCCCAGCTGTACATCGACCGCGAGCTAGTCGGCGGGAGCGACATCGTGTCGCAGATGTTCAACTCCGGCGAGCTACACCAGATGCTGGGCAAAGAGCCGCCAGATCGCACGCCACCGGAACTCCACATCAGCGAAAAAGCCGCTGAGGCGATCCGACAGGGCATGGAGAGTCAGCCGGGCGCTGATCTTCACTTTAAGATCGACGAATACTGGCGCTGTCAGTTTTCGCTCGAGCCGGCGTCCGGTGACGAGATCCGCAGCGAAGCGGGCGGCATCACCTTCCACATGGACATCAACACGGCGCAGCGTGCCAAGGGTGCCAAGATCGACTTCGAGGACACCATGCAGGGCACGGGCCTGACCATCGACCTGCCCGAAGCGCCGCCGCCGGTGCTGGCGCTGTCGGTCACCGACCTCAAGGCGCTGGTCGACGCGGGTAACGCCCCGACGGTATACGACGTGCGTCCGGCCAGCGAGCAGGAGCAGGTGTCACTGCCGTTCACGACGCCGCTGACCCGCGAAGAAATGCAGACGATCAACGCGCTGCCGAAAGACACCCCGATTGCCTTCCTGTGCCACCACGGCCGCTCAAGCGCGGGAACCGCAGAACATTTCCGCAAACAGGGCTTCACGAAGGTCTACAATGTCACCGGCGGCATCGACGCCTGGTCAAAAGAGGTAGACAGCTCAGTCCCTACCTACTGACCAAGACAAGCAAAAAATGCGCCCGTAGCTCAGCTGGATAGAGCATCAGGCTTCGAACCTGAGGGTCGGGAGTTCGAATCTCTCCGGGCGCGCCATCCACAAAAGAAGCGGCCATAGGGCCGCTTTTTTGTGGACGACGGGCCCGGAGAATTTGATTCAAACTCCGCGCGGCTCCGCCGCGCAGTTCGAGCCGAGCGCGCAAAGCGCGCGACGCATCGCGCAGGGAGCGCAGCGACTGAGCGACCCCCTTGAGGGGTGAGCCCGCGCAGCGGGCGAATCATCTCTCCGGGCGCGTGATCGGTGCACCGACCAAGAGCGCCGTCTCCGCGCAGTTCGAGCCGAGCGCGCAAAGCGCGCGACGCATCGCGCAGGGAGCGCAGCGACTGAGCGCCCCCCTAGAGGGGTGAGCCCGCGCAGCGGGCGAATCATCTCTCCGGGCGCCCGACCGGTGCACGAACCACGAGCGTAGACCCCGCGCAGTTCGAGCCGAGCGCTTAGCTGGCGACGACCGCGTCCACCGTAAACTCTGCAATTCGCCGAAGCTGAGCCTCGTCACCGAAGGCCTTCTCCATCACGACAAGTCCCCGGGCTACGGCGACCAGGTGTTCGGCGGTCAGGTGCGGATCGCCGGTGAACTCGTCGTGCTTAAAACCGTCGGTCAGTGCGCCTGAAATCAGTTCGATCAGACGCTGCAGTAGGTCAGCAAACACCTGCTTGGTGTTGTCCTGGGTATCCGCAAGTGACGGTATTTCCATTAATGCCCGCGTGGTGGGGCAGCCGCGATGCGGTGTACCCGTACAGTAGTTGCTGATGGAGTAGTCGTAAAAGTCCAGGAGCCGCTGGCGTAGCGGGCCACGGCTGACTCGGCGGGCAACGTTGTCGAGGTAGTCGTTGGCATATTGCCGGTAGGCTCTTAGGAACAGCGCCTCTTTGCTGCCGTAGGCGTTGTACAGGCTGCCGCGCTGCACGCCGACCTCGCGGGCGATGTCGGTGAGCGACGTGCCGCGGACGCCTTTGCGCCAAAACTGCGCGAAGGCGGCGTCCAGCACCCGTTGCTCCTCAAACTGTCTTGGCCTCATCCGGGTTCCTCCGTCAGCGCTTTATGGTCGCACGATATTTGACAGCATGACAAAAACTGCTATTTTTGACGAGGTGTCAAAAATAGCCATAAACACGGCTTGGGAGCAATCAGGTGTTCATACCGCGAAAGGGCGAGCCAGAGAATCAGATCGGTCGGCCCGATCAGTATGTCGTGTATGGCTGGGGCCGAAGCTACTTTACTCACAAGCTCACAGCCGCCCTGGACTATTACAACGCCATGTGGGAGATGCGGCCAAAGACCGCGGAGGTCGAACGTGAGCTCCGGCTGCGTTCGGGGACGCACCAGGTGCCGGTGCTCCATACGCCGGAAAACTGGATGATTGCTGACACCACGCCGCTGCTGCGGATGCTGGACGCCCGTTTCCCTGACCGCGTGATGTTTCCGGACGGCGCGCTGGGTGTGCTGGTACACATGGTGGAGGAGTATTTCGACGAGTGGATTGCCCGCACGACCGTGCACTGGCGCTGGAACTATCCCGAAAACCACGAGCAGCTGTCGCTCGACGCTGCCTACGGTGACTCGGAGCTCGCGAGCCGTATCGCCGAATGGGGCGTCAAGGTTTGCCGCGCGACCGGCGTCAGCAGCCAGCAGCAGCAGGCGGCCGCGGAAGCCGAATACCGACGCATCCTGGATGCGGTGACCACGCAGCTTGAGCAAACGCCTTACTTGCTGGGGAACCGCCCGTGCGCCGTCGACTGTATCGTCCTCGCGGGGCTCAGGGCCCACTTCTTCCACGACCCGGCGCCACGGAAGGCACTATATGACGCTTACCCTGCGGTGGTTGCCTGGGTGGAGCGCGGCGCCGCGCAGTGGGATGGGAAGGGACAGCTCGAGCCTTTCCCCGAGGCAACGTCTTTTGCGCGATTTGTCTTAAGCGAGATGATTGGGACGTATCAACCTTATGTGCTGGGTAACCGTCACGCGCTTGAGAAGGGTGATCGAGCGTTTGTGATCAACGTGTACGGCGAAGCGGTCAGCTATCTGGCGCGACCCTACATCGAGCAGTCGAGGCGCATGATCGTCGACCGGATTGCCGGCGATCTCACGACGGTCGATCAAGCTTCGGTCCGAGCGTGGCTTGAAGAGGTGGGGCTCGAAAAGGCATTCGCGGCATAAGCGCCGGAGCGCGCGGCGGTTGATCTACGCCCGTTCAACCTTCGAAGAACGGGCGACACCCGTCGCTCAAGCTACGGCGACTTGCTGAGCTGCACGTCGGCGACCGGCTCCGAAGGGTAGTAGTACACTCGTTCTATTAGAGGCCCCGAAAACTCGTAGACCGACATCGACTGCTGCGACTGTAATCCGCTTTTCCCTTCCCAGCTGGCGATCTCAATGGCGCTGACCCGCTGGCCGGAAACCATCATGGCGGCAATTTTCGATTGACAGGTTGTGCAGGACTGAAAGTAGCCATCCATCGCGCTGATCAGCGCAGCTTTGCCCTCAACCTCAACCGTCACCGCGGCCGCGGATACCGATAGCCACTGAACCTCTTCGGTGACCAGTTCGCCCATAGCGCTCGAGTTGTGCGCATTGAAGGCCGCCAGAAAGTCTCGGACGATCTGGGCGGGTTCAGCGGCGTCCTCGGTTTGAGCGAAGGCGAGTTGCGTCACCGCTAGCAGCGACAACACGAGGAGGGCCGGCCGTCTTCCCGCTTTTGATGCCTGCCGGCACCGGACTCGAGCTGAGCCTAGAGCTGCCATAGGCCGTGGTGCACGTCACCCTGGATGTAGATCGCAAAAGTGCCTTTGCCCGGAATCTCCAGCGGCGGGTGCGCCACCTCAGCGCCGCCGCCCGTGGCGGCCTCAAGCGCGGCTTCGATATTGTCCGTCAGCCAGTAGGGCCGGATTGTCGGCTGCTCGGACTCGTGCATGGGCGCTCGAACCCCCAGCATCGAGCCATCGGCCATCGCCGTGGTCCTCGCGCCGCCAAGGAGCTGATCGGGTTCACTGAATTGCACGCCCAGCGCCTTTTCGTAGGCGGCACAAACGGCTTCAGCGTTCGTCGCGACAACTTCCAGGTATTGAATCTTCATTATTTCGTCCCTCCGGTGCCAGTCGACAGCTTAGCAAGCGATGCGGCCAAACGCCGCTTCCCGCACCGGGCAACACCCTGGCTCGGTTGGACGCTTTCCGATCTGTGGTGGCGTCCAGGACAGCACGGTTTAGCTCAAACGCCTAAGGAAAACCCCATCGACTTGAGCTCGGTCTGCAGTTCTCGGTTCTGACTCGCGCTGAGGGCCACCAGCGGTGGGCGGACGCGGTTCCAGGTGGGATCGTTCCTGGCGCCGGCGATGATCGCCTTGAGCGCTGGGATCATCGGATAGCGAGATACGATGTCTCTGACGCTGTTGAGCGCGCTCTGCTGCGCGTCCGCGTCCGGCGCCTCAGAATTTTGCTGCAGGCGGGCGATCGCCGCGGGATTGATATTGGCCGTGGCCGAGATACAGCCCGCCCCGCCTGCCCGCATCGTTTGCAGCAGGAAGGCCTCACTTCCGGCGTACACGCGAAAGCCGTCCCATCGACGCTCGAGCATAGCGGCCGTGTGACGCCAGTCGCCGCCGCTGTCTTTGATGCCGGCGATGATCCCGGGATACGCTTTCAGCAGCCGTTCGATCAGCTCCAGCGACAGTCCGACCTGGGCAACCGGCGGGATGTGGTAAAGCAAAATCCGCAGGTTCGGGTCACCAACCCGTTGGATCACCTCACTAAAGCTTTCGTAAAGACCCTCGTCGCTAACGCCCTTGTAGTAGAACGGCGGCAGCATCAGCACGCCAGCGCATCCCCGGCTGACGGCATGACGGGTCAGCGCCACCGAATCGGGCAATGCGCAGCAGCCGGTGCCCGGCAGGAGCCATTGCGGGTCCACGCCGCCGTCGAGCAGCTCGTCAAGGAGATGGATCTTCTCGTCGACCGAAAGGGAGTTTGCCTCGCTGTTGGTGCCAAAGACGGCCAGTCCCACCTGCTGGCCGAGCAGCCACCGGCACTGATCCAACAGCCTGGCCCCGTCGGGGGCCAGGTCAGCGTCGAAGGGGGTGACTACCGGGCTCAATACGCCCGGGAAGCGGTTTTGGGTCATGTCAAAAGCTCAGATTCCGTGGATCGGACAGCATGTGGGCGAGCAATCGGCTTGCGCCCGCAGGCATCATGCCCCTACAAGAAAAATGTTTACCAGCAAATACAGTAATATGAGGTCCAAATAATAAGAATCTGGCGATCTCAACGTTTTCTAGGGGAATTCCGTGATGGCATTAATCGACTTTTTGTTTCGCTGGTTCCACGTGCTCTTCGGCATCGCGTGGATTGGTCTTCTGTACTACTTCAACTTTGTTCAGGGTGAGTATTTCAAAGAGGCGACCGCCGACGCGAAAGCGGACGCGCTGAAGAAGCTAGCGCCCCGGGCGCTCTGGTGGTTTCGCTGGGGAGCGATGTTCACCTTCATCACCGGCCTCTACCTGATCCACACGCTGGGCGCGGGTTTCAACCAATACATCGCGACCGGCGCGCTGGCGGGAATCTTCATGTTCCTGAACGTCTGGCTGGTGATCTGGCCGGCGCAGAAAATTGTCTGCGGCATCGTCCCGGGTGACGCCGGCAAGGCTGGCCCGAAGGCGCTGCTGGCGTCCCGGACCAACACCCTGCTTTCCGGTCCCATGCTCTACGGCATGCTCGCGTCGAAACACGGCACCTACAGCGCCGAGGGCTTCGGTCAAGCTCTGAGCAGTTTTGACGATATTGGGTTTCTTGCGGGGCTTGGCATCATCGTGCTGCTGGAGATCAATGCGCTGGTAGGCAAGATGGGGCCGATTGCCAGCGTGGTAGGCGTCATTCACATGAGCGTGCTGCTGACGGCGGTCATCTTCGGCCTGATGCACTTTTTGTAGCCGATCGTCGTCCGCGTTCAGCCTGAGCGGCTGCCGCGGGCCGATCACCCGGCCTTGCTGGGACGTTGACACATAATTGGCTTTTCTGCTGCTAAGCTGGCTGATTGCCTGGGACCCTTGGAACCCATCATGAAACGTGTAGTCGGGACGATAGCTAGCATCGCGGCGGTTGCCGCCGCCGGATGGTGGTTCTATCAGTCCAATTCGGAGGATGCGGAGGTGACCGGCGCCCCGGCGCGCGCGCGCGTCAGCGCGGCGCCAGTGGTTGGCGTTACGCCCGTCGGGCTGCTGACGTTTGTGCAAAGTGTGGAAGGCCTTGGAACCGCCCGCGCCAACGAATCGGTGACCATCACCGCCAAGCTCACCGACACCGTGCGCCGTATCAACTTTGAAGATGGTCAGCTGGTCGAAGAGGGCGCGGTCCTGGTTGAGCTCACCAATCGCGAGCAGGAGGCGCTGCTGGCGGAGGCCCGCGCAGCCCTGGGTGATGCCGAGGCGCAGCTAAAGCGCATCAACGATCTGGGAGCACGGGGCCTAGCGGCCCAGTCTGAGGTTGACCAGGCCGTTGCCGCGGCCGACGGAGCTCAGGCCCGGCTCAATACCGTGCTGGCCCGCCTCCAGGACCGACTTATCCGGGCGCCGTTTCCCGGACTCCTCGGCTTCCGGCAGGTCAGCCCTGGCAGTCTCGTCACGCCCACCACGCCGATCACGACGCTCGATGACGTGTCCGTCATCAAGCTGGATTTCACGCTGCCGGAAACCCAGCTCAGCTTCCTGGAAGAGGGCCTCTCGATTACGGCGCGAAGCGCCGCCTGGGGCGATCGAACGTTTTCGGGAGAGATCTCGTCGATCGGTTCGCGGATCGATCCGGTGACGCGCGCTATTGAGGTCCGGGCGGTTCTGGACAACAGCGACGGGCTGATCAGGCCCGGGATGCTGATGTCGGTGGCGGTCGCCAGCGACGAGCACCAGGCGCTCGCCGTTAACCAGGGAGCCCTGGTGTCCATCGGCAACGTGACCTACGTATACGTCGTGGACGACGCGGACACCGTCCAGCGCCGGGAAGTCCAGCTGGGATTGCGGACCTTCGACGAGGCTGAGGTGCTGAAGGGGCTTCGGCCCGGAGAACGTGTGGTCACCGAAGGCGTGGGCAACGTTCGGGACGGCGTGAAGGTGACCGTCAAGGCGCAGCCTTCGGCCAGGCTGCCGGCCGTCGGCGCGGCCGGCGGCACCGCCTCCAGCCTCTGATCGCTGCTGGGAGCGGCTCATGTGGTTATCTGATACGTCGGTCAAGCGACCGGTTTTTGCGACGGTTCTCACCGCGCTGCTGCTGGCCTTTGGCGTGCTGTCTTTCCAGCAGCTTCCTCTGCGCGAATACCCCGACGTCGCGGCGCCGGCGGTATCGGTAAGGACAACCTACCCCGGCGCCTCGGCCGAAGTTGTCGAAAAACGGGTGACCCAGCTGATCGAAAGCGAGATCAGCGGCATCGAGGGCATCAAGGCGATCACCTCGCGCTCCCGGGACGAGGTTTCCAGCATCGATATCGAGTTCGAGCTTGGGCGCGAGATCGAGCAGGCCACCAACGATGTCCGAGATCGTGTATCCCGGATTTTGCGGCGCCTGCCGGATGACGTCGAGCCGCCGCGCGTCGAGCGGCAGAACTCCGACGCCCGCCCGATTATGTACGTGACGATCAACAGCTCCGAGTTTGGACTGATGGAGCTGACCGACTACGTCGAACGTTACGTAATCGATCGTTTTTCCAGCATCACCGGCGTGTCGCAGATCAACCTGAACGGCGGTGGGCGTCCGTCGATGCGCATCTGGATCGATCGCCGGGCCCTTGCTGCCCGGGGACTGGCGGTGACCGATATCGAGGAAGCCCTGCAGGCTGAGAACGTGGAGCTACCTGCGGGTCGGATCGAAACGCGAGACCTGGAATTTACCGTGCGCATGGGGCGCAACTACGCCACCCCCGACGATTTCCGACGGCTGGTGCTGGCCACGGGTGACGACGGTCACATCACCCGGCTTGGCGAGGTTGCCCGAGTTGAGGTGGGGCCCCGCGAGCAGCGCCGCTTTTTCCGCACCAACGGCCAGGACGCCGTGGGGATGGGCATCATCAAGCAGTCCACGGCGAATACGGTTGAGGTACTCGGCGCGGTCAAGGACATGATGGAACGGGTGGCGGAAGATCTGCCGGGCCACATGTCCATTGCGCGCAGTCAGGACGACTCGGTCTTTATTCGCGCCGCCATCCGCTCGGTTTTTCTAACGATAGCGGCCACCGTTGCGCTGGTTGGGCTGGTTATCCTGCTGTTCCTGGGTAACCTTCGAGCGACGCTGATCCCGGTGTTGACCATACCGGTCTGCCTGATCGCCGCCTGTATCGCGCTGGCCAGCTTCGGCCTGTCCGTCAATCTCATCACGCTGCTGGCCCTGGTGCTGTCCATCGGACTCGTCGTCGACGACGCGATTGTGGTCCTGGAGAACGTTCACCGGCGTATCGACAGTGGCGAACCGCCGCTGCTCGCGGCGTTTCGTGGTTCGCGCCAGGTCGGGTTTGCGGTGATTGCCACCACGGCCGTGCTGGTGGCGGTTTTCATTCCAATCATCTTTCTCGATGACAATATCGGTCGAATCTTTTCCGAGCTCGCGGTGACGATCGCCGCGGCGGTGATCTTCTCCAGCGTGCTCGCGCTGTCGCTGGTACCGATGCTGTGCTCGAAGATGCTCAAGCCGAGCGATGACGGCAACCCCGTGTCGCGCTGGGTGGATGCCCGCTTTGATCGGCTCGCTGCTGGCTATGAGCGCGCCGTGGCGTTTGCCTTGCGCCAGTCCTGGGCGTTCATTCTGGGGCTCATGGGCGTCGGTGTTGGCCTGTTCTGGCTGTTTCAGACCGTTCCTCAGGAGTACGCGCCGCAGGAAGATCAGGGGATGTTCTACGTTCCGTTTAAGGCGCCGCAGGGCACCAGCATCAGCAAAATGGCGGGCTACATTCCCGAGCTCGAAGAGCCCATGCTGGAGCTGGTAGACAGCGGCGACGTGCTGCGCGCGGTGACGATTATACCCGGCTTCGGCGGGACCGCGGCCAACCAGGGTGTCCTGGCGGTGGGCATGCACGAGTTCGAGCCGGGCAAGATGAGCACGCAGGAAGCGATGGGCCAGTTGATGGGTCAGTGGCGCAACATTGCCGACCTGCGGATGTTTACGTTCATGCGATCCGGCCTGTCACGCGGCGGCGGCGGTCAGCCGGTGCAGTTTGTCATCGGCGGACCCAGCTACGATGAGCTTGCCCGCTGGCGCGACGTGATGGTCGACGCCGTGGCGGAAAACCCCGGGTTCTCGCGGGTGAGCTCCGATCTCGAGGAGACGCAGCCGCAGCTCATGGTGCGGGTGGATAAAGATCGCGCCGCCGCCCTCGGGGTCAGCGTGCGCAACGTCGGCCGTACGCTGCAGGCGATGATGACCGAACAGGCCGTCACCACCTACGTGGTCGACGGCGAGGAATACGACGTGGTCATGCAGGCGGTGGCCTCGCAGCGAGCGACGCCGTCGGACCTTTCCAACATTTATGTCCGGTCAGACGAATCCGGCGAACTGGTGTCGCTGAACAACCTCATCCAGGTTGAGGCCGTGGGCGGCGCCCCAAATCTCAATCGTTACAACCGCGTGCGTTCGCTAACGCTGTCGGCCAACCTCAACGACGGCTACGCGCTGGGCGAAGCGCTCGACTTCCTGGTTGAAACGGTTCGTCGCAAGCTGCCCGCGGGCGCGCAGATCGACTACAAGGGTCAGTCGCTGGAATACAAGGAAGCCTCGGGGGCCATCTACTTTTCTCTGGGTATGGCGCTGCTGGTGGTCTTCCTGGTGCTCGCGGCGCAGTTTGAGAGCTTCAGCCAGCCGCTCGTGGTGATGATTACCGTGCCGCTGGCCATCATCGGCGGTCTGCTGGGTCTGCTCGCGTCTGGCCTGACCTTCAACATCTTTAGCCAGATCGGCATCATCCTGCTGGTGGGGATCGCGGCCAAGAACGGCATTCTGATCGTGGAATTTATTAATCAGCTTCGCGACAGCGGGAGCGACTTCGAGGAATCGATCCTCACGGCAGCGCGAATCAGGCTGCGTCCGGTCCTGATGACAACCGTGTCGACCACCATCGGCTCAATCCCGCTGATTCTGGCCACCGGCCCCGGCTCTGAGGGCCGGATTGTCCTGGGCGTCGTGATGTTCTCCGGCGTGGCGGTCGCCACCGTGTTTACGCTGTTTATGGTGCCGGTGTTCTACAAGCTGCTGTCCCGCGGCTCAACCTCGCCCGAGGCGTTGTCAAAAGAGCTCGATGGGCTGCGCGAGCAAATGCCTAACCTTACGGTAGATCGGGGCGCCTAAGGCACACACGCGCGGGTCAGAAACCTCAACGGGAGACTCGCTTGTGCAGCCGCCAACCGGTTGGCTGACGCGACGCACAAGTTGATTTGGTTGTGGGGGTGAGCCACCCGCCGGCTTGGCGGGTGGCTGGTAAAGCTGTCGGTCAGGTGACCGGAATCGCGGCAACCATGTGCGAGATGCGCTTGCGCTGCATCTTCAGGCTGTACTCGAGCTCCCGCATACGCGTGCTGATGGCGGTCTTGCTCCACCGCTCCTGAAGGTCAGCTCGCTTCTTCTGGACGCGCTGCACCTGCAGCTCCTGCCAGGCTTTAACGGTTGCCAGAAACTGTTCGTATTCGGCGTCAAGGGTGTCGCGAAATGACGATTCGCCGGACTCGATGCGGCTCAGGCGGGCCTGAGCGCGTTCGAACTGGAGCTTCACCTTGGCGCGCAGGATTTGAATCTTGGGCGTGCGGCGGAAATTCTTTGCCAGGCCGAACCAGCTGCACACGTTGATAAACCATTTGTTGAGGTCGATCTGCCACCAGCGTACGCCGTTGCGATAGTCGCCTTCGAACATGTGGTGGAAGTTGTGATAGCCCTCGCCGCAGGTCACCAGGGCGATCAGCCAGTTGTCGCGGGCGGTGTTTTCTTCGGTATACGGTTGATTGCCCCACATGTGGGCCAGCGAGTTGATCATGAAGGTGACCTGGTGATTGAGCACCAGCCGGGCGAAGCCAGCCAGCAGGAGACAACCCCAGAGATCACCCGCGATCAAGCCTATCAGTGCCGGCACGCCGAGGTTGGCGGTCCAGGTCAGCAGCCAGTAGTTGCGGTGCTGCCACATGACAATCGGGTCCCGCTTCAGATCGGGCACCTTGTCAAAACCGATTCGAGCCGGCTCGTAGTCGCGGATCATCCAGCCCATGTGGGCATACCAGAAGCCACGCTTGATCGAGTGGGGGTCTTTTTCCTCCTCGTCGACATGGCGGTGGTGGACGCGGTGCCGGGCTGACCACTGAAGGATGCTGTGCTGCAGGGCAAACGCGCCGCCGATGGCAAAAAACAGCTTCAGGAGCCAGTGGGCTTCATAGGTGCGGTGAGACCACAGCCGGTGATAGCCGGAACCGATAGCGATGCCGCAGTACACCCAAAGGAGTAGGGCGCTGATCCAGGCGGTGGCGGAAAAGTCGTTAAACCATGCGTAGATGGGCACCACGGTGACCGTGACCAAAGTGGTCAAGGCAAACATGATGGTGGTAGCCCACTCGATGGGCGCCGCTGTTGTCTCTGAAGAACTCACGATAGAAAAGCCTGAATAGTCAGCCGAAAACGACGGGTTATCATAGCATCGGAGATCGGCGGTTACGTGTTAAATCGTTACATCAGGTATCGTCAGGCACGTCGATCTCTTGACCTGGGTCAGGATTTGCTTTGAACGCCCGCCGTAGTCCCGCAAACTATTGATTAACATCACAATACCCGGTCGGGGTCAGCAAACGATGGCGCCCGAGGATGCGCTGGCCGCGGCGCTGCGCTGGCATCAGGCTGGGCAGACGGCCGCCGCTCGAGCCGCTTATGACGCCATTTTGGCGGCTTTTCCCGAGCAAACCGAGGTGCTGCGGCTGTCGGCGGTGCTGCACCTCCAGCGAGGTGAACCGGCCGCCGCGGCGCAGCAGCTAATAGACACCCTGCGACTGCAGCCCCAGCTCACCGGCGCGCCGGAGGTCGAGCTGAAGCTCTTGCTGGCGCGGGCTTTCCGTGACGGTGGTGAACTCGCCAGCGCGCTGCAAACGCTGAACGAAACAGCGGATCGCTATCCGGAAACCGCTCAGGTCCATGAGCAGCTGGGGGCCACTCACCATCTCGCCGGCCGGCTCGACGAAGCCACAAGCGCGTACCGCCGGGCCATCGCGCTGGAACCCGGCGCGGCGGCGCTGAAGGCCAATCTGGCAGCCGTGCTGGCGCAGGCGGGTGACGCTGAGGGTTCCCTCAAACACGCGGATGCGGCGCTGACGCTGGATCCGAGTCTCGGCCCGGCCTACAAGGTGAGGGGCACCGCGCTGGCGACGCTCGGACGGCCCGAGGAAGGACGCGCGGCGCTGCAGCGCGCAGTGGAGCTGGCGCCGGAGCCCGACGGCTGGTACCAGCTGGGTGTGGTTCTCGACGAGCTGGGGCAGTGGGACGAATCGTTGGCGGCCCAGGCCCAGGCGTTAGAACTTCAGCCGAATTTTGGGCCGGCACTCAGTGAACATCTTTTCCTGCAGCGAAGGCTCTGCCAATGGGCCGGGGCTGACGCGCTGGCGCTGCGCTTCGAGGACGTCATGGATCAGGGGGCGCCCGGCCTCAAGCCCTTTTCCTATCTTTCCCAGGTGGATGATCCGCGGCGGCACGCGAGCTGCGCCAGGCTCTGGGCCGCTCAGATCCAAGAACGAGCGGCGTTTCTGCCGCAGCGTTCTCAGCCCTCTTCGCCGCTGGCCTGGGACGGAACGCGCCCGCTGACGGTGGGCTACCTATCTTCGGGATTTCACCGTCACCCAACAGCCTGCCTGACGGCTGAGTACTTCGAGTGCACCGATCGTCAACGGTTTCGCCAGGTTGCGTTTTCGGTCGGGCCGGACGATGGCAGCGAGCTGCGTCGGCGAATCCGGGAAGCCATGGCCCGGTTTCACGATCTCAACGGGCAGACTTTAGCCCGGATTGCTGACGCCATCGCCAGCGAACAGGTGGATATCTTGCTGGACCTGCGGGGCTATGGCGGTGGTGCGGTGACCGAGGTGCTCGCCACGCGCCCGGCACCTGTGCAGGTGAATTGGCTGGCCTATCCGGGAACCATGGGCGCGGATTTCATGGACTATGTGGTGCTGGACCCCTTTGTGGCCACCGAGGAGGTCTTGGCCAACGTCGACGAGGCGCCGGTGCTTCTGCCCGGAAGCTACCAGCCGAGCGACAGCACGCGCCGCTTCGAGGATCGCGTGCCGACCCGTGAAGCGTGCGGGCTGCCGGCACACGGAACGGTGTTTGTCAGCTTTAACAACTCCTATAAATTTTCACCGACCGTCTTCGGCGCATGGATGGCGATTCTCAAAGCCGTGCCGGGCAGCGTGCTGTGGCTGCTGGCGGGCAAAGCCGGCAGCAGCACCGACGCCAACCTGCGGCGCGAAACGGTTCAGCACGGTGTCGACCCCGCCCGGCTGGTGATGAGCCCCAAGCTACCGCACCTGGACTATTTGGCGCGGCTTTCGGTGGCTGACCTCTTTCTGGACACGTTGCCCTACAACGCCCACACCACGGCGTCGGATGCCCTGTGGGCCGGCTGTCCGGTGCTGACCTGCGCCGGGCGCTCGTTTGCGGCCCGGGTCGCCGGCAGCCTGCTGACCAGCGCTGGGCTCAGCGAGCTTGTGGTAGAAAACCTCGAAGACTATCAGCAGCTGGCGATCACTCTGGGAAACAACCCTCAGCAGCTGGCTGCTGTGAAGGCCCGGTGCGCGGCGGCCCGCGGGAGTCGGCTCTTCGACACCGAGCGCTTCTGTCGTGACCTCGAGCAGGGTTTTATCGAGATGGCTAGCCGGGCGGCAGCTGGTCTGCCGCCGGCGCCAATTGATCTCCGTCAGCGGTGAGCAGCGCCGGCCCGAGCGGCAGCGCCGATTTCTGGCTGGCCTGGCGGTAACACGCCAGCGCACCCTCGGTGTCGCCCTGGTGGGCCTTGAGTTCCGCCAGCTCCGCCCAGGCGTCAGGGCTCGGGCTCAAGTTCACGCTGGTCTCCAGGTGTTCCTTCGCCTT
>JBCDKA010000028.1:0-33702 GCA_038747195.1 Pseudomonadota bacterium | reverse complement strand
GACCCGGGCTGGGCCCGGGACCAAGATGGTGTGCCTGGGCAACGTCGAACAGATCGACACGCCCTACCTGACGGAAACGACGTCAGGGCTGACGTTCGCCGTCGACCGCTTCAAGAACTGGGAGCACAGCGGACACGTGACGCTGCGCCGCGGCGAGCGGTCCAGGCTGGCGGATTTTGCGTCGAGTACCCTTTAACAGGCGATCGGCTCAGGCCGCTGAGCTTTCTACCTCCGGGGTGGACAGTGCTTCGCTGGTGGCCTCAGCCGCCTCGCTGGCCGCGATCTGGCCGGTCCTGATCGCCCGCAGCAGCGCGCTGCTGAGGGTTGCCAGCGGGATGGCGAAGAACACGCCCCAGAAACCCCAGACGCCGCCGAACAGCAGCACCGCCGCGATGATTGCAACGGGGTGGAGATCCACCACCTCGGAGAACAGCAGCGGCACGAGCGCGTTGCCGTCCAGCATCTGAATGATGCCGTAGGAGATGAGCACCCAGGCAAACTGGGAGGTCCACCCGAACTGGTAAAACGCCACAATCGCCACCGGCAGCGTGACCACCGCCGCCCCGATGTAGGGCACCAGCACGGAAAAGCCCACGATGGTTGCCAGCAGCGCAGCGTACTGCAGGTTTAAGAACTGGAAGGTCACGAACGTCACAACGCCCACGACTAGAATCTCGACCGCCTTGCCGCGCACGTAGTTGCCGAGCTGGACGTCCACCTCGCGCCACACCGAAATGGCCAGGTGACGATCTTTCGGCAGAAACTGCTGGAACCAGGCGATCAGCTGGTGTTTATCTTTTAGCAGGAAAAACACCAGAATCGGTACCAGCACCAGAAACACCAGCAGGGTAATCACGCCGCTGATGGAGGCGAGCGTCTGAGTCACCAGGCCCTGCCCTGCTTCGGCCAGCTGATCACCCAGCGAACCCATAAAGGCCGTGATCTGCTCTTGACTGACAAGCTCCGGGTACTTTTCGGGCAGCGTTTCGATGGTCGTTTGAAGGCGATTGACGAAGGCCGGCACCTGCTGGACCAGCTGGGTGACCTGCCGGGTCAGCAGCGGCACGATGCCGAAAAACATCACGAGCAGCGTGGCGACAAAGATGACAAACACCAGCGACACAACCAGGAGCCTGGGGAGGCCGAAGTCCTGCAGCCGGATGACCACACCTTCCAGCAGATAAGCGATGACCAGCGCCGCAAATAGGGGCGCAAGGATGTTGCCAAAGGCCCAAACAGCCACAAACCCGAGCAGCACGAGCGCCAGCAGGATGAAAACCTGCGGGTTGGAGAAGCGGCGCACAAACCATTCGCGCAGTAGCTGCATGGGTGTCCTTTTACCTCGGTCGCCAGAAAAGCTGGACGCTTGCTGCTATGAAACCTGAAATGCCCTCACCGCACAAGATGGCTTAAGCAATGGATGAACCGTTGTCAGGTAAAGAACAGAAAGTGGCCAAACGGGATCGGTGCCGACGCGTAGACGGCGGGTGGTGGGTCAGAAGTTCAGCGTCCAGAGCAGCTCCAGCTCGATGCTGTCGCCGCGCAGATCCGTGGGGCTCGCAAACTGCGGGTTGCCCAGGTAATACTCCGCCGGCGCGTAGCTGGCGTTGACGCTGAGTCGGGAGTTCAGCGTCGTCTGGTGATCCAGGCCGAAGCTGATGTTGCGGTCGGCAACGTCGCGCCGCAGCGCACGCGCCAGCAGCGGCGAATCGGGTTCGGGCTGCTGCGAGGTACTGTAGCTAACCGACCAAGACGACCGGTCGCTGCTTTGCCAGCTCCAACCTACCTGGTAGACGGTCAGATCGTCCCAGTTGAAGTCTGGGCTGGCGCTGTCACCGAGCAGCGACAGGAAGCGGTCGGGCAGGAGCGCCGTCGTAAACGTGCTCACTTCGCTGTAGAAGACTCGCTGCACGTCAAACGTTACCGCAGACCGGCGCCCGGCACGCACCGTGACGCCGAAGTTGGCGCTCGCCGGTATGTCGAAATCGCCGGGCTCAGCGTAGATGCCTCGGTAGTTCTGGAACGCCTCCATGTCGATGCGCGACTGGAATGACGCCCCCATGGTCACGTCCTGATTCAGCTCGGACGTCAGCCCGAGACGCAGACCGGCGCCGCTGGACTGCTCTCCCTGGCGCAGGAACTGGTTGCGGTTCTGATCCAGGCGTCGCATCTGGCCCGGATAGTCGTAAGCCGTATTGGCAGTGACGGCGCCAAAGCCGGGAGTGGCGTAACCCTGCTGCGCAAAAACCGCCGAAACATCGATGCTGCTCTCGTCGCCGAGTGCCTGGCGGAAGCCGGAGGAGATCACCGACCGCTCAAACTCGAAGCCGCCGACCCGCTGATCCAGTAGCCGCTGAGGGCCATTGCTGGAGATCTGCGCCATGCTCGGCCCTTGCCGCGACGAGAACCGAAAGGTCAGCGCCGTCTGCGCTGGCGGCGCCAGATTGGAAAATTCCGGTCTTAGGAGATCGTCGTTGAGGCTAAGCAGCCCGATCTCTACGTCGACGTCAAACCCGAGTTTGTCCGCAAAATCCGGCATCAGCGCGCGCTGAGCGTAATCGCGCCAGTCGCGAAGATTCATGCGGCCGAGGGCCATGGCAGCAACCGGGGACCGCAGCACGGTCGTGCCCGGCAGGGCGAGCGTGTTGGCCGCCAGCTGCTGCTGCGAGGCGGTGATCGACAGCAGCGATCCTGCCTGCGAGGGAGCCGCCAAAATCAAGCCGAGCGCAAGCGTCAGCCGGCCTGCCCAGCGGGCAACGGGCTGTTTGTGGCTAACTCGTTGATTTATGGCGATACGAATGTGGTTGTCCCCCAAGCGCACATACACGCGTTATCTAAACGAAACTATGGCAAGAACACAACAGACTGTCAATTGAACTCCATCACGTTCTGAGCCTTACGCCACAAGGGATTGCCAGAGGGTTGCCGGGGCTCGAAGACCGGCTCACGTGGCGATTGTTGCTCAAAAACCACAGCTTGGAGACGCCGCGCCCGCCGACCGTTGAAGCGAGGATTGCAGTCCGCGCTTCCGAACGACATGATAGCCCGCCCGTCGGCATGCTCAGCAACCCATGGACCAGCGTCCCCGAAGGATTACCGCGCTCACCTCATCGAGGGCCGATTACGCTCACCTATACTGGGTGCTTCGAGCGCTCCAGGCGAGACCTGAGCTGGACCCGGAGGTGGTGCTATTTGGTGCCCACCTGTCACCGGAGTTCGGCCATACGGGTGATCTGGTGAAGCAGGACGGCTTTCGTGTCCGGGCGGAGCTCGAATGCCTGCTCAGCTCCGACAGCGATACGGGGATGGCAAAAACCATCGGCCTGGCGACGCTGTCTCTGGCGGACGAGCTCAGCCGCGATCGCCCAGACCTGCTGCTGCTCATCGCCGATCGGTACGAGATGCTCGCCGCGGCCAGCGTTGGCCTGGCGCTGCGGATTCCTATGGCTCACCTGGAGGGCGGCGAAATCTCGGCCGGCGCGATCGACGACGCGGTGCGCAACGCGCTAACGAAACTCGCGCACCTGCACCTGACGCCCCACGAGGAGGCGAGCCGCCGCGTGATCGCCATGGGCGAACAGGCGTGGCGGGTGACCACCTCCGGCGCTCCGTCACTGGACGCGCTGAAGCATCTGGCGCTCAAGGACGCTGAGACGCTTTCCCGCGAGCTGGCGCTGCCGCCGGGACCGCCTCTCGTCGTCGCCTGGCACCCGCTGACGCTGGCCAGCGATACCAACTGCGAAACCGACGCCCTGTTTGCCGGCCTGGACCGGTTTCTGACGCGGTGGGATGGACCGGTGGTTTTCTGCTTTCCCAACGCTGACGCCGGGTCGCGCAAGATCGTGCGACGCGCCGCGCAATGGTGTGAGGCGCAAACCCACGGGCGGCTTTATACGAACCTTACGTCGACCGACTACTTTTCACTCCTGGCCAGCGCCGCTGCGCTGGTGGGCAACAGCTCGTCAGGCATTATGGAATCGGCGTCGTTTCGCCTGCCGTGTGTGAACGTCGGCCGGCGCCAGCTCGGCAGGCTGCTGGCCGACAACATTATTGATGTCCCGGCCAACGAAGCGGCGATTTCCGAAGCGCTGAACCGAGCCGTCAGTCAGACATTTGCCGAGGGCCTCCGCAAGCTGCAGAATCCTTACGGCGACGGCAACGCCGGTGAAACCATCGCTCGGGTGCTTGCCGAAGCGCCTGCCGCCGAGAAACTGCTGATCAAGGAACCCACCCCTGTCTGAACAAACGACAAGCCCAACCGCGGAGGACGTGTCGCCAATCCCGCTGGCCAGACCGTCAGTCGGCGACGAGGAGCGAGCACTAATCGACGAGGTGCTGGGCAGCGGCCAGCTCAGCCGTGGACCGATGGTGAAACGCTTCGAAGCCGCCTTCGCGGAGTTTCTGGGGGCTGACCACGCGGTAGCGCTCAGCTCGGGGAGCGCAGCGCTGCACCTGGGCATCAAGGCCCTGAGGCTCCCGCCCTCCGCTGAGATCATCACCAGTCCGTTCAGCGTTCCCGCTACCGCCAATATGGTGCTCGCGGCAGGGGCGCGACTCCAGCTGTGCGACATCAGCCCGACCCATCTCGGTCTCGATCCCCCGCAGGTCGCCTGCACGATCACCGACGAAACGGCGGCTGTCCTCCCCGTGCACGTATTCGGCCAGTCGGCGGAAATCGAGGCGCTGGTGGACGTTTGCCGCATCGAGGGCATTCAGCTGATCGAAGATGCCTGCGAAGCGCTGGGGACGCGGGTTGGGGAGCGAGCCCTTGGAACCTTCGGCGACATGGGCTGCTTCGGCTTCTATCCGAACAAACAGATCACCACCGGCGAAGGCGGCATGCTCGTCACCGACAACCCTGAGCTCGCTGAACGCGTGAGGCTGATGCGAAATCACGGTCGGAGCATGGATGGCCCCTGGCACGACCAGCAGCTCGTCGGGTTGAACTACCGCCTGCCGGAACTCTCGGCAGCCCTCGGGCTCGGGCAGCTGCAGCGCATTGATGACACCATGATCCGCCGTGCTGCCCTGGCGACCACCTACCGCAAGCAGCTCGCTGAGTTACCGGGCCTGCGGCCGGTGGCCCCCGACGATAGCAACATCTGCTGGTTCGCCTGGGTGGTGATTCTCGACCCGGACCTGCCGCGCGATCAGATCATCGCTGATCTAAAGGATCGCGGGATCCAGGCCGGGCGCTACTTCGCCCCGCTGCACCAGCAGCCTGCGCTGGCGCCGCTGGTGGGAGACCAGGGGCCCTTCCCGGTCGCTGAAGCGATGGCCGCGCGGGCGCTGGCCCTGCCGTTTTTTAACGACATGACCACCGACCAGGCGGAACAGGTCTGCGAGGCGTTGGCGACCCTCATCCAGCGATACCGCTAACCTGGTTGCTCAGCGGCCGCATGAAGGCCAATCTCCATCCAGCATTAAAGGCTTTTGTTCTGATTTTTTCTATGCTTATCTCCCTGTAAGGCGGGCTTAAGGGTTTGTCGAGACCGCAAACCGATCGATGGCTTTTTCGGGACAGGTTCCTCAAATCGGTTGAGACCAGCCTGCTCAGCCACTACCCTTACGGGATGAAAGCGCTGATCGGTATGCTGGTGCTGTTGCTGTCAGGGCCCTCCTGGGCCCAGACCGACGCGCTGTCGACCGTTCAGATCAACCCGGTCTCTGACGTTTCAGGCGCTGCGATCGCGCTTTCGGTCAGCGGGCAGTGGGAATCCACCTGTACGCCGCTCATCGATGACCTCCGCCTGGAAGGGCGCGGTCTGAAGCTGCTGGCGTCCTACGAGACCGACAAAGCCTGCGCGAAGACTGCCAGCGGCTACTCGCTGTCGGTTGATCTTGCGGAATATGATCTGTCCGCGCTCGAACCAGGCGTTCATCCCGTTTCTTTATATGTACGAGCCCGGGGTCAGCGAGAAGCTCGACTTCTCGGCTTTGACCTTGTGCAGCTCGGGGAGAGCTCAGCCATCACGCCGGAAACGGGCCTCTGGTGGCCTGAGGCCGGCGGCACCTTCGAAACGTCGGGACCCGGCGTCGGTTTCTCGCTCGAAGTGCAGGACGGCGAAGCAATTCTGATGACCAACACCTATTCCGACCAGGGTGACGCGCGGTGGCTGGTTTCTACCGGCAGCCTGGACGGTCGAATCATTCGTGGCGACCTGACCGAGCTGGGCGGCGGTCATACGCTGTTCGGCGAGTTCCGCGAGCCAGGCCAGGCGTTTCGCAGCGGGCGAGCGCTGCTGGAGTTCCACTCAAGCTCCGCCGCCACCCTTTGGCTGGTAAGCAACCTCGGTGGTGAAGATCTGCTGGTCCAGCCTCTGTCGCTGGTGCGGTTTTCGTTCGGTCCACGCTCGATGCTCAACGGCACCTGGCTGCTGCTGCCGGAAACGGGCGGCGAGGCCCTCCGGCTGGATCTAGCGGAGGTGGAGTCAAGCGGTGGTACGGTCACCCTACTCGACGGCTCGGGCAGCACGGTGACCTGCGAGCGGCTGCTGAGCAAAACACTCTCGCCGCCTGACAGCTGTCGGCTTCGAGGCATCCAGGACATTCGCTTCCACGACGTTGGGCTTGATCGCTGGCGCGGCACCGACGCCGCCGGCGTTGCCTACATCGCCGTCAGGCTGGACCCCTGACGTCGCTCAAATGCAGCTGACCGGCCGCGGCAGCCCGGCATAACGACAGGCCTGTTTCGCCGGGCCGTCCGGGAACAGGCGATACAGGTAGCGGCTCTCCCCCTTTTCGCTTCCCAGGCGAACCGCCACGGCTTTCACCAGAACGCGCATCGGCGGCGCCATCTTGAACTCATCGTAGTAGCCCTGAAGAAACTCGATGATCTCCCAATGCGCGGCCGTGAGGTCTACCTCGTCGTCGGCCGCCATGTGCTCCGCCACCCAGGGCTGCCATTGATCGCGACGCGTGAGGTAGCCGCGCTCGTCGAGCTCGAGCTGGCCCAGGTCTTGTGCGCGGCTATCGCTAACGTCGCTCATGCCCAACTCTGCTGCGTCGCATAGCGAACGCTGAGAGACACGAGCTCATCCATCGAAATGCACTCGATATCCGAGGCCACGTCCTCCTCTTGAAGCCCCAGGCTGTGGAGATCAGGCCGGAGCACCAGCCAGCGTCCCCGACGCCCTGGGAGCCATTGCTCTGCCGCTACCGAAGCGAGCGCCGCCTCAGCCTGCAACACCACACAGTCGTCGTCACGGACGGTCGCGAGGCAGCTGGCGAGCAGCGGGTCGGCACTTGGGTCCCGCCAAAGCCAGTGCATGATTGCAGGGCCCGTGCTGCGCAAGTCTTCGGGCGCCTCAGCCGCTACGTCAGACATGACAGCTCATCCATGGCGCTGCGAAGCTCCGCGCTGGAAATCGCTTTTGCGCTGATGCGCAGGTCGTCGACGGCCAGCTCGTATCGCTCAAGCGCCGAGGCCTCGGCAAAAATCTGTTCAACGCCAAACATCACCAGCGTGCCGAGCGCCGCGGGAAAATCTCGCAGCTCGTCGGTCACTGCCGGGCGGCGCAGGAGCTGTACGCCAGGCCCGAGGAAAAACAGCGAGAGCGGCCAGTCAGCGGCGGCCAGAGCCAGGGCGAGATCGAGCCGCTCCCGGGCGTCAGCGCCGTCGTGCGGCCCGCGGCAAAAAGCGAGGCCAACAGGCTTGGCGGCCAGTCCAGTCATGGGAACCGTAGCACCCGATCAGCGCTGGCCATCGCCGCCAGCCATTGACCCAAACCGGTGATGGCAAAGCCGCTGGCCAGGCTTTCTTCAACAACGCCTCGCCGCTGCGCGGATCCAACGCAGATTAGCAGCCGCAGCTCGTGCTCGGTGGCAAGCTCCTGCCATGCCCGGCGAGGATCATAATCGTCGCTGCTGATCTGAGCCGTGGCGAGTCCAATCGCTGCTGCCGCCTGGTAAAAAAAGATGGTCTCGAGCTGGTGACCCGCCTTAAGCGCGGCCCGCGCAAAAGAGACAGCGGCGCGGGCCCGCAGCAGCTGATCTGGCGAGTGGCAAACCATCAGAGCAAAACGGTGCTGTACTTGTGGCGGTGTCACGACGTTGTAACAATGCGTCGTTTAAATGACGCGCAATTAGCTGGCGGCGGCGATTTCGGCAGTCTGTCAGCATCACGGCAGCGGAGCAAGATTTTGCAGCGGCGCATACTCATCGTTGAAGACGAGGCGGCGATTCGTGAGATGGTTTCCTTCGCGCTGTCGCGTCACGGGATGCTGGGTGTCGAAACCAGCGACGTGCGCGGCGCGCAGGAGGAGATCATGCACGCGGTTCCCGATTTGATTCTGCTCGACTGGATGCTTCCAGGCATGAGCGGGCTCGACTTTGCCCGACGCCTGCGTAAAGAAGAGCTCACCCGCGACATCCCGTTCATCATGCTCACCGCCCGAGGCGATGAGGACGACCGAATCCTGGGTCTCGAAAGCGGCGCCGACGATTACCTGGTCAAGCCGTTCTCGACCCGTGAGCTCATCGCCAGAATCCAGGCGGTGCTGCGTCGATCGTCCCCGGCCGGCCTCGACGAAGTGGTGAGCAAAGGCGGCCTGAAGATCGATCTGGCGGCTCACCGGGTCTACGCCGACGATAATCCAATCAACATGGGGCCAACCGAATACCGGCTGCTGTCGTTTCTGATGACCCATCCGGAGCGCGTCTATTCCCGAAGCCAGCTGCTCGATCAGGTGTGGGGTGGGGATGTTTATGTCGACGAGCGGACAGTAGACGTGCACGTCCGCCGAATCCGCAAGGCCCTAGAGCCCTATGCCAGGCATAAATACATACAGACCGTTCGTGGCGCCGGCTACCGTTTTTCGACCACGCTGTGAATCAGACGGAGGTCATCAGAGCGCTGCGGATTTACCTGGCGCAGCTTCTTCTTAGCGTCCTGGCCGCCGGCACTGTCGGCTATCTGATCGGCTTCACGGGCTGGCTGGTCGCGGCGACGCTGGCCGCCCACCTCGCCTGGCATATCACCCGGCTCGTCCAGCTCAATCAGTGGACCCACGACCAAAAGCGACGGCCGAGGCCGTCCGGCGGTAAGGGCCTGTGGGAATATGCGTTCGCCGCCGTTGCCCGAGGACGGCAAGAGTCGCGCGAACGCAAAAAGCGGCTTGCCTCGCTGGTGCGCGAGCTGCGCAACGCCTCAACCGCGCTCCCCGATGGGATTGTGGTCCTCGACGAAAAAGACCACATCATCTGGGCTAACCAAGGCGCTGGACACTTGCTGGGCGTCAAATCTTCTCACGACCGAGGTCGGCCGCTGGCGAATCTCGTGCGCGACCTGCGCATCGTCAACTGGATGACAACCGCCGACGAGGAGAGCTCCCTAACCATTGATTCAATTCGGCAGTCGGGCCGTAAGCTGCGGCTGCGCGTCTTTCCCTACGCTGCCGACCAGCGCCTCCTGATCGCTCGAGACGTCACGGAAATGGCGCGTGTCGACGCCATGCGCAAAGACTTTGTCGCGAATGTCTCCCACGAGCTGCGTACCCCATTAACCGTGATCAGCGGCTACGTCGAAACCATGGGCGAGGAGGTCGACAAAGAATGGCATCCGATCGTCGAGCGAGTGGAGCTGCAGACCAATAGGATGCGCTCGATTGTTGAAGACCTCCTGACGCTTTCCCGACTCGAAGCCGGTGACTATGGAAACATGGAAAGCCTGGTCAACGGCCAGTCGCTGATCAGCAGTATCGTGATGGAGGGGCGTGCGCTCAGCGGCGGAAAGCACGACATTGATGTCCAGGTGGACGAAAACCTGCACTTACGCGGCAGCGCCAGCGACCTGCACGGAGCATTCCTCAATCTCGTCACCAACGCCGTTCGCTACACCCAGGACGGCGGAAGGATCGAGCTGAGGTGGTTTCGTGACGGCGACCGAGCCGTCTTTTCGGTAAGCGACAACGGGCCGGGTATCGCCAAGCAGCATCAGACCCGGCTGACCGAACGCTTCTACCGCGTCTCCACCGACCGCTCCCGTGAATCGGGCGGTACCGGCCTGGGCCTGGCGATCGTAAAGCACGTGCTGGCCACCCATAATGCCGAGCTGATCATCGACTCCACGCCCGGCGAAGGCAGCACCTTTTCCTGCGTTTTCGACGAGTCCCGCATCCTGGACCACTGGCCGGAAACCCGCGAAGTCAGCTAGCCAAACGAGCCAGCACAGATGACTGCGGCAACGGTCGCAATCTGACGCTGTCCTCCGCAACCCCCCGGCGTGTAGGCTCCCCGTATGGCCCTTGAGATTGTGGACTACCAGCCAGCACACCAGCCGGACTTTGCTCGGCTCAACCTGCGCTGGCTGGAGGCTTACTTCACGGTGGAGCCGATCGACGAGCAGGTCCTGGGTGATCCGGACACCCATATCATCAGCCCGGGGGGCAGTATTCTCATGGCGGTGGACGGGTCGAACGTTCTCGGCACGTGCGCGCTCAAAGTGCACGGTACTCAGGAACTCGAGCTGACCAAAATGGCCGTTGATCCTGCCTCGCAGGGCCAGGGGGCGGGAAAACTGCTCATGTCTGCCGCCATCAGCCGGTTTCGCGGCAGCGGCCGTCGGCTGCTCTGGCTTGAGACCAACCATATCCTGACGACGGCCATCGGTCTGTATCAACACTTTGGATTTCAACGTATCGGCGATGGCCCGCGGCCCGGGTCAGGCTATCAGCGGTCTGATTACTACATGGTCTGGCAGCATGGCGGCCCCGAAAGCCCCTGAGGCGTTGCAGGACCCGCCACCTGAGTCGGGAACCCGGTCTGCTAGACTGGGTCTGACCTAATAGTGCCCCTGAGGGCGCACCTTACGCCTCCGATGAACGCTGACGCTGACCCAACACGCCCAATCAAGCTCAAGAGCCGCCTGCTTTTGCAGAGCTTTTGCCTGCTGCTGGGCGCTATGAGCGCCACAGCGCAGGACAACGTGCGTCTGCCCGATATCGGCGCCTCTGCCCAGGCGATAGTCTCGGAGCAGGACGAACGGCGTTACGGTGAGGCGCTGGTGCGCGAACTGCATCGCGTCGCCCAGGTCATCGATGACCCGCTGGTTTCCGGTTACATCCGCCATCTGGGCTATCGGCTGGCCGCCTTCAGCGACGAACCCGAGCGCGACTTCACCTTTCTCACGCTCGACGCTGACGCGATCAACGCTTTCGCTGCCCCGGGCGGCGTCATCGCGATCCACAGCGGCCTGATGCTGCTGGCGGATACCGAGTCTGAGCTGGCCGGCGTTGTCGCCCACGAGATTGCCCACGTCACCCAGCGGCACCTCGCTCGACGGATGGAGAACAGTAAAAAGGTCACCATTCCGATGATGCTGCTGATGCTGGGCGCAGCGGTGGCCGCCAGCGGCAGCGGGGACGGCGTTCAGGCGGCCATCGTCGGCGGTCAGGGCCTGATGCAGCAGATGATGATCAACTTTACGCGCAACAATGAGTACGAGGCTGACCGCATCGGCATCCGGACCCTGGCGCGCGCCGGCTTTGACCCCCAGGGGATGGCCGAGTTTTTCGGCAAGATGTCCGTGGTCTCACGCAATTATGGTGGCCGGGGTATCCCGGAATTTCTGCGCACGCACCCGGTGGAAACCTCGCGGATCGCGGAGGCCAAGGGCCGAGCCGGTTCGGTCACGGTCATCGAAAACCCAGACTACGACCCCGAATACTTCCTGTTTATCCGCGAGCGAGTGCGCGTGCTCACCGCCGACACGCCGCAGGACCTTGAGGAATACTACGGCTTACGCGAGCGCGGTGATGGATTGACGCCGGCCGAGCGGTACGGCCGCGCGCTGCACTTCCTGGAGACCCGACGCCTGGTCGAGGCCACCGAGCTGCTGGAAGTCCTGCTGCGGGATAGACCTAACTCCCTGCCGGTGGCGCTGGCCACGGCCAACGCTGAAGAGCTGGCCGGTCTGGCCGATCGGGCTGAGGAGCGTTTTAACGTGCTCTACGAACGGTATCCCGGCAATCTTGCGGTCACGACCGCGTTCGCTGAGGTGCTGCTGACCCGGGGTGCCGGCGGCGACGTCAAAAAAGCGGAATCGATGCTGCGGCCGCTGCTGAGCCGCTATCCGGATAACGCCAGCCTGTTCATCCAGTACTCGCGCGCAGCCGAGGAAAGCGGCCAGTATGTCCGCGCACAGGAAGCTTACGCCCAGCATGTGTTTCTGTTGGGACAGGTGTACGACGCCGTGTCTCACCTCGAAAAACTCATGAAGAGGCCGGAGCTGGATTACTACGAACGGTCTCGGGTTGAGGCACGGCTGAACGACTACCGTCCGATCCTGGCCGAGATTCAGCGCGAGGACGGCTACGATCCAAGCGAGCAGCGCCGTCGCCGGGACGACCGCATCTCCGCACCTTAGCGATTCAGCGCTGCCGTTAACCCAATCGACGGCACGCTCGTAACCTGGCTGTAACCTAAACCCCCGCCAGCGTTGTACACTGCGGCTAACCATACGCTGACGGCACCCGATGTCTCGGAATAAATTCTCCTCGCGGCACTTTCTCAACCGTGAGCTGAGCCAGATTGAATTCAACATCCGGGTGCTGGAACAAGCGCGTGACGCCGCCACACCGCTGCTCGAGCGGGTACGCTTTCTCTGTATCTCCTGCACAAACCTCGATGAGTTTTTCGAGATTCGGGTCGCTTCACTCAAGCAGCTCGAACAGTTTGGCGCTGGCAAGCAAGGCCCCGATGGACTCGACCCGGCAACAGCCCTCGAAAAGGTGCACGAAGCGACCAATATGCTGGTCAACGGCCAGTACCAGGTGTTCAACGAAGAGCTGGTGCCAGCACTGGCTGAACAAGGCGTGCGCGTGCTGCGCCGGGAGCAGTGGTCCAAAGCCCAGAAAACCTGGCTCGCCGACTACTTCCGCAAAGAAGTGCTGCCGGTGCTGTCACCACTCGGCCTCGACCCGGTGCACCCGTTCCCGCGCCTGCTGAACAAAAGCCTGAACTTTGCGGTAATGGTGCAAGGTGACGACGCCTACGGACGAGATGCGGAGATGGCGCTCGTGCGCGCGCCTCGCTCACTGCCGCGGGTCGTACAGATCCCCGGGCGGCGGGAAACCGGTTATGACTTCGTCTTTCTGTCGTCGATTCTGCAGGCGTTTGTCGACCAACTCTTCCCGGGCATGCAGGTCAGCGGCTGCTACCAGTTTCGCGTCACTCGAAACAGCGAGCTTTATGTCGACGAAGAAGAGGTCGAGGATCTCGCCCAGGCGCTGAAGGGTGAGCTGCTTGAGCGCAGCTTTGCGTCAGCCGTACGGCTGCAGGTGCTGGAAGCCGCGCCCGACGAGATTGTTGAGTTCCTGAGACGTTGCTTCAAGCTTGAAGAGCGAGACGTCTTTCGCTGCAACGGGCCGGTCAACCTCCACCGCCTGGCTGAAATCTTTTCGATGGTGCACCGCCCGGACCTGAAGTACCCGGAGTTTCGATCGCATACGTCGCCGGACCTGATCAGCGGCACGCCGCTTTTCTCCGCCATCGGCAAGCGCGACTACCTGATGCACCATCCGTTCGACGCCTTTGCACCGGTGATCGATCTGCTGCGGCAGGCCGCCGCCGATCCCGACGTGCTCGCCATTAAACAGACCCTTTATCGAACCGGTAAGCGGTCACCCATCGTCGAGCTGCTGATTGAAGCGGCCCGTGCCGGCAAAGACGTCACCGCCGTAATCGAGCTTCGCGCGCGCTTCGACGAGCAGGAAAATATCGAGCTGGCCAACCAGCTGCAGGAGGCCGGCATCCAGGTGGTCTACGGCATCGTGGGCCACAAAACGCACGCCAAGATGCTGCTGATCGTGCGTCGAGAGGGTGGCAAGCTCCGACGCTACGCTCACCTCGGGACAGGCAATTACCACTATCGCACCGCAGCGGCCTACACGGACCTGGGGATGCTCACCGCTGACCGGCTGATCTGCGCTGACGTCCATACACTTTTTCAGCAGCTCACCGGCCTCGGCAAGCTGGAAAAGCTCAAGCGCCTTTATCAATCGCCTTTTACCCTTCGGGAGATGCTGCTGCGGAAGATTCGACGCGAGATGAACCACGTGAAGAAGGGCCATGGGGGCCGAATCGTGGCGCGGATGAATGCACTGACCGAAGCGAGTCTGATCCGCGCACTCTACAACGCGTCCAACGCCGGAGTTCAGATCGACCTGATGGTTCGCGGCGCGTGCTGCCTGCGGCCGGGCATCAAAGGCGTCTCCGAAAACATTCGGGTACGGTCGATTGTCGGGCGCTTTCTCGAACACTCTCGGGTCTTCTACTTTGGCAACAACGGCAAACGGGAAGTCTATGCGGCCAGCGCCGACTGGATGGACCGCAACATGTACTCGCGCGTCGAATGCTGCTTTCCCATCCGCGATCCTGCCATGGCTAAGCGAGTGGTCCACGAGACGCTGGAGGTTTACCTGAAAGACAACACGCAGGCCTGGGAACTCGGTAGTGACGGCAGCTATCAGCGGCTCACCTCCGGCGGCGACAAGCGATTTTCCGCGCAGGAGTACCTGATGGAGAAGCGGCCTTGAGTTCAAGCCCTGTCGCTCCCGCCACGGGTTTAAGCTCGGAGGCCAACGCCGACTTTGACTTCTCGCCCGACCAGCTTTTTGCCGCGGTGGACCTGGGCTCCAACAGCTTTCACCTGATTGTGGCGAGGTACGAACACGGCACCCTGATCATTGTCGACCGGATCAAAGAGATGGTGCGGCTGGCCGAGGGCGTTAACAGCAAGGGGCAGCTCTCGGCGCCGGTAGCCAACCGGGCGCTCGAATGCCTGGCCCGGTTTGGGCAGCGCCTGGCCGGGCTGCAGCCAGACCGAATCGCCGCGGTCGGCACTAACGCGCTGCGCAAGATGCGCGACGGCTGGCGGTTCCTTGAGCAGGCCGAGGACCGGCT
The DNA here is from genome assembly GCA_038747195.1 of Pseudomonadota bacterium. Taxonomy (GTDB): domain Bacteria; phylum Pseudomonadota; class Gammaproteobacteria; order Xanthomonadales; family SZUA-38; genus JANQOZ01. The sequence goes on along the minus strand of JBCDKA010000028.1, from coordinate 18,801 downwards.
TGGCTGCCCGATTGAGGTGATCTCCGGCGAAGAGGAGGCAAGGCTGATTTACCTGGGCGTTGCCCACGGGGTTTCCGAGGAAGGCCGGCAGCGGCTGGTGATCGATATCGGCGGCGGCAGCACCGAGCTGGTGATCGGACGGGAATTTAACGCGGTCATGGTGGAGAGTCTGTTCTTCGGCTGCGTGGCCATCACCCAGAAGTTTTTTGGTGATGGACGCATCACGGCCAAACGCTGGCGCAAAGCCAGCGCCGCGGTGCTGTCGGCGCTGCGCCGCTACGCGCCGCAGTTTCGCGAACTGGGCTGGCAAGAAGTGTTTGGGTCCTCGGGCTCGATGCGGGCTGCCGGGGCGGTATCGGTCGCACAGGGCTGGACCGAGTTCGGCATTTCCAAAGATTCAGTGGCCGCCATTCGAAAGCACCTGCTCGACGCAGGCCACATCGACCAAATCTCGCTGTCGGGCCTAAGCGAGCGCCGGCAGCCGGTATTTGTCGGCGGCATGGTGGTCGTGGAAGCCTGCATGAGCGAACTGAAGCTGGACCACGTTCTCGTCACCGACTACGCGCTGCGTGAAGGGCTGCTGTACGACCTGATCGGACGTATTGAGCACCCCGATCCCAGAGTTGGCGCAGTCCGCTCTCTGCAGCAGCGGTATCCCGTGGACAAGGCTCACGCCCAGGCGGTTGCCGATACCGCTGCCGGGCTGCTCGATCAGGTCGCCGGTCGCTGGCACTTGGAAGATGAGGATCTTTTCCTTTTGCGCGCGGCGGCGCATCTCCATGAGCTTGGCCTGAGCATCGCGCACCACGGCTACCACCGTCACGGCGCCTACCTGCTGGAGCATTCGGACCTGCCTGGATTTTCGAAGCAGGAGCAGAAAATTCTGGCGGTGCTGGTTCACAGCCATCGCGGCGCGCCGGTTCAGACACTATTCGACGAGCTGCCGGAGAGGCTGCAGAAGCGCGTTCGGCGACTCGCCATCCTGCTGCGGCTGGCGGTCGTGTTTAATCGCGATCGGCTACACCAGGAAGTGCCGATCGCACGCCTAAAGGCGGCCAAAGACGAAAATCAGCTCAAGCTGCACCTGCAGGAAGACTGGCTGGCGGAACACCCGCTAACGGCGGCGGATCTGGAGTCAGAGCAAGCCAGCCTCAATAAGATCGACGCGACCCTGAAGCTGGTTCAGGACAACCCGACTGAAAAAGCCTAGCCCTCTGAGTCGACGACGGATTGTGACGGCAGAGGGGGATCTACCGGGGTCTCGTCCTGGGCCGCAGCCACCACGGCCTCAAAGGTCGTGTGGCGAACGTCTTTGCCCTTGACCAGATAGATGATGTACTCGGCGATGTTCTGGCTGCGGTCGCCGATCCGCTCGAGCGCCCGCGCGGCCCACAGGATATTCAGCACGGCCGGAATCGCCCGCGGGTCTTCCGCCATGTAGGTCATGAGCTGGCGGGTGATCGATTCATATTTGGCGTCGACTTTCTGGTCAGCCTCCACCACCGCTACCGCCTGCTCGACGCTGGTCCGCGCAAAAGCGTCCAGGACGTTGGCCAGCATCGCCCGCACGAGCTGCCCCATGTGCTCAAACTCGGTCATGACGTTTTCGTGCAGCCGGTCGCCGCCCATAAACTTTGCCATCTTGGCAACCCGCTCCGACTCATCGCCGATGCGTTCAAGGTCTGAGATGGTCTTGATCACGGACATCACCAGCCTGAGCTCCGAGGCTTCCGGCTGTCGCTTGGCCAGCAGACGCGTGCACTCCTCGTCGATCTCCACCTCTTTAGCGTTGATTCGGTAGTCGTCCCGTTCGATGGTGCGGGCTTTGTCCGTATCGCCAGCGATCATGGCCTCGATCGCGCCCTGCAGCTGACCCTCAACCAAACCGCCCATGGTGAGTACCTGGTTGCGAACACGCTCAAACTCTTCGGCAAATTGCTGTGGCATAGGGCTGGCTGTTGTCTTCCGCGTTGCTTGAATTGAGGGAGGGGCTGTCGATGATCGACGCCCGGTCAGGAATAACGCCCACACGTGCAGTGTACTCTTTTTCTGGAAATTACGGTGGAAGTTTCCGCGTTTAGCCGTCGCTGCCGTGTCATTTGGCCGCAATAAATGTGTCAACGAACCGCAATCCATGCTCGTTACGGTGTGCCGAACTGATCAGGAGATTTGCCGTGGATCACGCGCGGATGCACATCGCCATCGTATCGGAGACCTACCCGCCGGAAATTAACGGCGTCGCCTTGACGGTGCGGGGCATGGTCAACAGCTTAAAGGCGGCGCATCAGGTGACCGTGATCCGCCCTCGGCAAGGCTCCGCGGACCAGCCGGCCACCGATGCGAGTATGGTCGAACACCTGATGCCAAGCCTGCCTCTGCCGCGCTATGAAGGCCTGCGATTTGGCCTGCCAGCGCTTCGCCGCGTCGCCCGGGTCTTTGACCAGCACCAGCCGCAGGCATGCTATATCGCGACGGAAGGGCCGCTCGGATGGAGCGCTTTGCGAGCCTGTCGACAGCGAGGCATTCCCGTACTGACGGGGTTTCACACGCGCTTTGATCAGTATGCCGGGCACTACGGCGTTGGGATGGCGGAGCGCTCGGTGGCAGCTTATCTCAAACGGTTCCACAACCGCGCGCACGGAACCCTGATACCGACCCGGGAGCTGCAGCGCGACCTGCAGCAAAAGGGGTATCAGAACGTCATGCTGCTGCCTCGAGCCGTTGACACAAAACTGTTTTCGCCGGCCAAACGCTGTGTCGAGCTGCGGCGCCGCTGGGGCGTTCCAGATAACGGCCTCGCCGTGATCTACGTCGGCCGGCTGGCGGCCGAAAAAAATCTGTCAGTCGCCGTTGAGGCCTTCGAGGCGATCAAAGCTCGCAACCCCCGAGCGCGGTTTATCCTGGTGGGCGACGGTCCCGCCAGGGCCGCCTTGGAGCAGGAGCACCCCGACTACCACTTCTGCGGCCTTCAGCTCGGTGAGGCGCTCGCTGCACACTATGCGAGTGCGGACATGTTCTTGTTTCCAAGCATCACTGAGACGTTCGGCAACGTGGTCCTCGAGGCGCTTGCCAGCGCGGTGCCGGTGGTTGCCTACGACTACGCCGCTGCCGCGGAGCACCTGCGCAACGGCGAAAACGGCTATGCGGCGCCGTTCGACAACCGCGACGCCTTTATCAGCAGCGCGATTGTGCTGAGCGGGCTGGCCGGTGAGTTACCCGACCTTCGGTCCGGAGCGCGCCAAAGCGTCATTCAGCTAGAGCCCCACAGCGTAGCCGAGGGGCTGGTGGAACTATTTCATGGGTTGGCTCGGGAGAAGGCCGCATGAATATCGTTACCGGTATGCCAGGCTTTCTGGCGCAGCATGACCACAACCTGAGTCTTTGGCTTAACCGTCTCGGCGAGCATGAACGGCTCAAGCAGACCCTCGTTCAGGTCAGCCGGCTCGGGGACGGGTTCCTCTGGCATGTGCTGATTCTGGGATTACCTTTTGTCATCGGCAGGTCTTTTGTGCCCGTTTCTTTGTGTCTGGCACTCACAGCTCTTAGCGGCGTGTGGATCTACAAGCGGATCAAGGCGCACTATCGTCGGCCGCGACCCTACCGCAAGGACCCAAACTTTCTTGCTCGCGCTGTGGCTCTCGATGAATACAGCTTTCCTTCTGGCCACACGCTGCACGCAACCGCGTTCCTGTTTGTGTTCGCGATGACCTCTCCGATGCTTGCGATCCTGTTTGCGCCGTTCGCTATCGCCACAGCGGTTTCGCGTGTGATACTGGGCATGCACTATGTGTCGGATGTGTTTGCCGGCGCGGTGGTGGGTGTGGCGGTCGCTGGCTTTTGGCTGGCTGCCCTGAGCAACCTTGACTTCCTGAGCCTGTAACAAAGAGCGAAAAACAACTTGACCACCGATCGAGCCGCGACACTCTTTCTTTGTACCGGAAACGCCTGTCGCTCCCAGATGGCCGAGGGGTGGGCACGACATCTGGACCCTGAGGGCATTTACCTCTCGGCGGGCATCGAGACTCACGGGCTGAATCCGCACGCGGTGGCGGTGATGCGGGAAGCGGGCGTGGACATCTCCTATCACTCCAGCAAAACCCTGGACGACATCCCGGAGATCGATCGAATCGACCTGGTGGTCACCGTTTGTGATCATGCGAGTGAAAACTGCCCGGTGTTTCCCGCGGACGCTACGGTGATTCATCGAGGCTTCCCCGATCCGCCAAAGCTGGCAAAAGCGTTAGAAGACCCTGAGGAGCAGCTTGACTGCTATCGGCGCGTCCGTGATGATATTCGCGCGTTCGTCGTCACCGAGCTGCCGCGGCTGACGGCTGCGTAAACGCGATCACTGAACCAACGGCGTTGCTAGAACGCCATCCTCGACGCTTCGCGAGAAACCCCCAGGCTGCGCTCCTGGCGCTCCTTAATCTCCTGCGCATCCAGGCAAAGGTTAGCGATAGGCCGCGCTTCCAGCCGGGCGACCCCAATCGGCTCTCCGGTGATCTCACAGTACCCGTAGGAACCATCGCGGATGCGGTCCAGCGCCATATCGATCTTTCGGATCAGCTTGCGATACCGGTCGCGGGTGCGTAGTTCAAACTGCTGGCTTTCGATCCGAACGGACTCATCCGCCTCGTCACCGATTTCAGGCTGCGCGTCACGCATGTGATCAATCGTCTGACGAGAGGCCTGCAGTAGCTCTTTACGCCACGTCAGGAGACGCTCACGAAAGTATTCGAGCTGTGCGTCGCTCATGTAGGGCTCATCAGGTGTCCATGGTTGCGTCTTCATCAGAAGTCTCCTTCAGTCCTTTGTGGGTTGCGCCACGTTCCGTGTGAGCCGATTACGCCGCGCTGGAAAGCGGTGAGTCGGTCCACCAGTGGCTGGGAAGGGTCGCGAGGCATTCGCTGCGATCGGCACAGCGCCAAAGCTCAAAGCCGCCCTGTTCGAGCTCACAGATTGTTGTGCAGTGTTCGACCCAATCGCCGTCGTTCAGGTAGGCGATGCCGTCCACACAGCGGATATTGGCGAAGTGGATGTGACCGCAGATATAGCCGTCTACAAGGAGCCCACGAGCCTCGTTCATCGCGCGCTCTTCAAAGCATTGAATGTATGCCATGGCTTTGCTCAGGCGACGCTTGATGCTCACCGACCACGGTGAGTAGGTCAGGTCCATTCGCTGACGCGCCGAGTTGTACCAGGTGTTCAGTCGACAGCTGAAGCCGTACAGCGTCTCACCGACACTCTCCAGCCAGCGTTTGCCCTGGCCCAACTCGTCCAGCTCATCACCGTGACGTACGCGGTAGCGGGATCCGTCGACGGCAACGTAGTCCAGCTCGCGCCGGATTTCGATGCCGCGCCATTCAGCCCCGCAGAAGGCACGGGCTTCCTCGTCATGGTTGCCAGGCACGTAGACCACCCGAGTTCCTGAATTGGCGAGCTCGAGCAACCGCTCGAGCACCCTCGTGTGGGTGGGATGCCAGTAGGCCCGGCTACTCATGGCTTTGATGTCGACAATATCTCCGACAAGAAACAGCTGCCTGGCGGTTGTGGTGTTCAACAAATGGAGCAGGTGTCCCGCCTGGCAATCGGGTGTGCCCAAGTGGACATCAGAAACAAACAACGATCTGACTCGACTGTGCATGGCGTATCACCTCTCGCTGAGTGACCTCGGGCGAATGGTCGATAGACCAGAAGCTCCAGGTCTGTCCATTTGGCGCGCAGTCTGAGCGAGGGCTGTTACAGACGTCGAAAGGTTGTGTGTCAGTTTTTTTGCGGCGAGGGTAGGAAAAGCGTCAGCATTTACATGACTCGGAATCTAGGTGATCTAACGATGCTGATCGGACGCTGTGGTGGCACGAAATTGGATCAGTCCCGTGGTTATGGTTCGCGTACGGCGGCAGCGCCTTTGGAAACGCTGATTGTCTGGAAAAGCGAACAGGCGGAGTGACCTGATGGCCGCCTCCGCCTGTCGCTCTTATCGTTGGCAAAAGCATTTGTAGAGTTCGACATATTCGTTATGTCGAAAACCCTACTGTTTCAGCTGAATACTATTTATCCACAAGGAACTTCTGGCGTCTCTGCAACAGCAACCCTCAACGCGCCACCGGGGCAAAGGAACGGATCCGAAGGAACGGATACTCTGCCGAAAGTCTGGACGTTGCAATCGCCTGCACTTCCGGTGGGGATATTGATCGTATGGGCTACCCAATTTCCGTGAGAATCCTCTTTTGAGTACGCAAAGATCGGAACGCTGTTTGTCGATCCGATGTTTACAGTATCGGTGTGACGCTGGAAATTGCTGATGTCACCGTCGCTAAGCATTCGCGTTCCCGCTGTCAGTGAAATGTCTACCGGGAAGGTGATGGGGACGGAAAGAAAAACACCAATGCCTGCTCGGCTCTTTCCCTGGTGGGTATTTCCACTGACCACTGTAGCGGTCGCATCAACCCGGTAATCAATTCCACCGCAAATGGTGCCGAAATCGCTTTGTGATGATTTTTCCGATGAACCGTCGAGAAAATCGACTTGGATGTCGCGACCGTTTTTGACGGCGCCTTCGGTATCCAAAATCTCATCATGCACTTGCTGAAGACTTTCGGTGAGCTTTAGATAGGTATCACCAAACCGGTTGATCCTGTAGATAGAAAGCTCTGCATCCAGCAGGGCTTTCTCTGTGTAAAGAGCATCTAGATAGCGCTCAAGGCCAGGGTAAGCACTAAGGTCGAGTTTCTCGCCCATGAGCGATCCGTAGGTTTTGCTCTCTTCGGCTCCTGCTCCTGCGCTGACCGTAATTGCCAATGCGCAAAGTATTGTCTTTTTCATTTCTTTATTCCTGTGTGGTGGGGGAGCCTTTAACTTACAGGGTTTTTGTCACGTAAATATTCGTTAAAATTCCTTTTATTTTGTGTTGGTGAATCGGATGCGGTCACCACTTAGCCTTAGACGGGCCAATACGATGATTTTCGAAGACTCATTCATAAGCTAAGAGCGGCGGCGGGTAACCGGCTTTGTCGTGCCGAAACTCACATGGTCTCTGAGTCACCCCTTATGATCGATCGAGAGATTCGGTGATGGTGGCCATTGCGCACCGAGAACACGAAAGCAGGAAAAAAGGGGCGTGGACAGATTCGCGTGCCGGCAAATCGACGCAATGCGATTAATCAATTCGCCGAAAAGCAAACTTGATGCTGTTCCTCAGGTAAAGCGGACAGCGGGCTTGAATACGGTTACCTGGCTAGCATTCCCAGGCTAGAGCGGCACAAAAAAAGGGGGCGTGAAGCCCCCTTTTCTTGTGGTGAAGATGATTCTTACCTCTGGATTGCAGGCAGACCAAACGACCATGGCTTGGTCCAGTCGTCGTTCGGGCTGGCGAACGGACCGACGTAGTTGTTGAGGTCGAAGAAATCAGAATCAGGCTGTTCGCCAGGTTCGGCGTCAACCCCGATAAAGCCTTCGTAGACACTTGAGCCCGGAGCCGGAATGTACCCGTCGACCGTCAGGGTGGTTCCGGTCTCGATGCCCGGAAAGCCGCTGATGAAATCGCTTACGTTGTAAGGGTCGCTCGAGCTGTCTTCGAAGGGGCCGTTCACGCAGTCAAACAGGTTGTTTGCATAAACGTGATCGCCTGTCGGCGCCTCCGGGGTACCGGCTGCAGTGTAGGTCGGAGCATCGTCCCAGTCGATACACTCATCGCCGGTGCCGATAATCCAGCTATTCCACATCTTCAAGAGCGTACCCCGGCGGATTTTTGCGCCGTTGTCAGCGGTAGACGCACCGATGATACCCAGGTTGGCGAACTGGCCCTGAGAACGCGGCTCAAGATCAAAGTTATCTTCGTTGCTGTCAGCCTCGATACCCCGGTCGCCAAAGCCCTCTTCCTGAAGAACCAGCGCGTACTGGACTTTCCCACGCCAGCCAAAGCCCCAGTCGATGCTGTCGTCTTCTGCACCGACCACGATCAGGTGACGGACGTTGGCTGTGCCGCCAAAGAACTCTATGCCGTCATCGGTCGATCGGAAAATGCTGATGTAGTCGAACACAGTGCCAGCGCCAACGCCGAACAATGACAGACCCTGAATCTCGCGGTCGGGAAGGACCTCTCGACCGGTGTAACGGACCTGCACGTAGCGCATACGACCGCTTGAATCGAGATCGTTGTCACCGCCGTACGGGAACTGGTTGAGCGCCTCATCGGTGAGTACGCAGGTAACGCTGGTATCGGTACAGCCATTGATGGTGGCAAGACCAGTAATGACGATACCTGCCACGTCACCCGAGGCCGGCGTTAGAGCTGGATCAACGTCTGCTGCCGAAGTGAAAATAATCGGGCTTTCCGCATTTCCCTCAGCGATGATGTTAGCGTTCTGCTTGATGACCAAGACCGAGTTGGGTTGACCCGCAACCGTTGCTCCGGCTTCCACGTTGAGGGTGTTAGTCGAGGTGCCATCACCGATTTCAACCTGGCCGTCGTAGATCCAGAGTACGTTGTTTGCCCAGGTGAGGTCCTGCGTGTAAATGCCACCGGGAACGCTGCACACACCAGCCACTAGCGCGGTCCCGCCACCAGCCGCGCAGATTGTATCGGTATCAGCGGTTGTGGCCGGGACTTCGTTGACATATGGGCAGATCGAGGATGAACCTTCGACTGCGCCCGTCAGATCTGCAGTGAACTCAATGGAGCCAGCAGCGATGCCGTCAAAGTCGGCCTCAGGCGTGACGTCCAACGTAATACGCTCGCAGCTGTGGACAGTCAGGACCGCATCGTTGTCAAGGTTAGTCGCATTGACCGCAGCGCCTGGCACAAACGACCCACCCGACGATGTGATGAGAGGAACCGTGTAGGTCGTTACACCCGGGATGGGATTGAAACTGGTTGCAACCCAGATCGGACTCCCGTCAACCTCGGTGTTAGTGTAGAACGCAAAAAAAGCGGTTTTTCCGGTCCTGATGGTCTCAGGTGCTCCGGGCGCGTCAATGAAGCTGAGCTGTGCGCCGTTTCCGCCAACCTGATTTGAAAACCAGACTTCCGGGAAAGAGGTATCTACTGTCGTAGCAAACGATGTGCTGGCGCTAAGTGCTAGCGCGGCAGTCGCTGCCTTCGCGAGGATGTTGCGCATTAGGGATCTCCGTGGAACTTGGGTTTATTTGAATGAGTTGAGAGGCCGACCGTCATGCCTCAGCCCGCAAGCAGAGTAGAGTTCCATTGAGAAGGATTTATGAACAGGATGTTGCAGATTTATTACAGCGCGGTCGTTGCAGAAACCAGGTGCCTGGACCGCTCAAAAAAACGAGTATTTCAGGGAAAGTGACGCGCCCACACCCTTCTTGAATTCTCGAAAGACCTCGTCACCCACGGTGAACTGAATAGACTCGTCCAGGATGTTTCTAACCTTAAATTCCATTTCAAGGCCAGGCTCAAATGTCTTTTTTACAATCAGGTCAAGCTGGTTGAACGGCTGCTCAAAGACATCGGGATTACCGACGAGTCCAGCAGTGGCGATTCGTTCTCCGTAGGTATTAAACACGAGCGCTGACTCGATACCCCGTTGCTCATCTGTATATTCGACCTGAACATTGACGATGTACTCGGACTGGCCCTGCAGCGCTCTATTGGTGTTGGTCACTGATAGGGCCTGCTCCGGGTCTAGACTGATTTCAGACTCGATAATTGAGAAATTTGCCGCCACCGTAATTCGGTCCAGCCAACGCCAGGACGTTAATCCAGCAAGCTCCTTGCGACCCTCGACTTCGATACCTCGGTTTTCCGCGCCCAGCGCATTCTGTAATCGCTGCCTGCGAGTCTCACCTGGCTCCAGGACAATTTCGATCGGGTTCAGAAATTCTTTCTCGAAATAGGCTACGGATATGCTCTCGCTGGACGACGGATAGTACTCCCAGCGAATATCTCTGTGTTCAATATCGGTGGGTACCAGCCCGGAGTTACCCACGGTGATCGCGTCGGTGACAGGATCGACAAATGGCGACTCCGTCAGCTCGCGAAAGTCTGGTCTCGCAACCGTCTCGGCGAAACTTACGCGAAGTTGATGTGAGTCGTTGATAAACCAAGTCAATGCTGCGGCGGGCAGGCGATCGTCGGTGTCCAACGTAGCGACGTCGGGTTGGACGTTTTCAAACGGCGAATCGGTGATCACTTCCTGCAAGTTCTTCTCCTGCCGCATGCCAAGCGTCACCCGAAGCGTGTTCCAGAAGGTCGAATCCGCCTCGAGATAGTAAGCGTCCTGCTTCTGAATTGCCGTATAGAAGTCGGTGACCTGCGTGTTGTCCTGGAGCTCGATAAAGGACGGCCGAACGTTGTCGTCGCCGAGAATAAGCTCGAGCGGATCGGTGCGGATGATCTCCCGCCTGGCGGCCGGAAATAGACGGTAAGTGAATCGTCTGATCGAGGAGTCCCGATCCCGATCGATGGTTTCGTACCCGGCGGCAAACTGACCAACAACATTCGATGAGAAGTCAAAGGGCAGCGTGGCCCCAACCCGGTAAACACGACTGTCGTCAATCAAGTCGGCAAACTCGATGTTGGGCTCGTTGCCAAAAGGGTTGAGCTCAAACTCGCCGTCGCGATTTTCATTGTATCGATATGAGCGGGTATTTGGGGAGCTACGCCGGGCTCTCGCGTCAGTGATCTGCCAATCGAGCTTGATGTTTGCTAATGGAAGCAAGTTTGCGCCGGTAAGCTGGTGCATCAGCAGATCGTTCTCGATCCACTCGAGAAGTACCCGTTGTATGAGCCCATCAAAATTGTTGTCGATTCCGAGATCAACCCTGGTCTCATCCTGAGAAGTTCGTACAAACAGCCCGGTGTATTGAACCCGATGAGCTTCCGTGTAACTCGCCTCGGCGGTGACGAAAGAGCTCAGCGCAATATCCCTCAGGCTGCGACGGACGTTGAATTGCCTGATGGGGTCCAGCACGATCTCCCCGTCAGGCCCGTCGCTCGCCGTGAATTGGTTGCGCTGCTCGTTGTTGGTATCCCAACCCTGGTCATAGTTGACCGCACCCAGAAAGCCTAACGTCCACTTTCCATAATCGAATCGGTCGCCATAGCTGATGTCCAGACCGAGGTTGATTGGTCCGTCTTCCTCCTCGGGGGTGAATTCGCCGGCAAGCTCCTCCCCGAACAGCTCGATGTCTTCAGGGCTGGAACAATCGGGAGCGAACGTCGACCGCACACAGAGTCGTTGATCGGCGATAGCCTCTGAGAGACTCGTTGGGATATCCCGCCGACCGTTGTCGAAACCGGTCCAGTCGCTACCTCCGCCATCATAGGTCAGGAACGCCTCGCCTGTGGCCTGCGCGTCACCACCTAGGGAAAACCCCACCTTAAAGAATCTCGATTCGGGGATACCCCGAGTACGAATATCGACCGTTCCGCCGCCGAATTCGCCTGGGACCTGAGCAGAGAACGATTTTTGTACCGCCACACTGCCGATGATGCTGGTCGGAAAAAGGTTCAGCGGCACAACTCTGCGGGTCGCGTCAGGGCTGGGCACCTGGGCGCCATTGATCAGCGTTGTGGAATATCGCTCCCCCATCCCACGAATGTAGATAAAGCTTCCATCAACCAGCGTCAGCCCCGTTACACGTCGAAGTGCGCCCGCCGCATCACTGTCGCCCGCCCGGGAAATCTGTTCTGCCCCGAGGATGTCGGTCACCGCGGCCGACGTCCGTCGTTCCTCAATGACCGAGGCCAACGAGCCTTCGACAAACGGCTCAAGCACCACAAACTCCGGCAGCTCCAGACCAGCCGGCACCAGCTCTACCTCCAGCGGCGTGGTTTGTTCACTCACGATTTCGATGCCGTCCTGGGTGAGGGTCGCATGCTCCCCGTGCATCACGGATATCGAATAGGTGCCCGGCGGCAGGTCGACCTCAAACAAGCCGTCCGGGCTGGTCTGTAAATCGACTGGCGTACCGCTGATGAAGATCCGAGCGCCGCTTACACCCTCGCCCGTCTCAACTGAGAACACTTTGCCTGAGAGCTTGCCGGGATCGCCGGCGACGATGAGCTGCTCGGCCTCGCCGCTGGCCTCGAGACCCTGTCCCTGGTTGGAACTGTCGAGGACGATACTGGCGTCCCGGCCATCATCAAAAATCGTGACCAGCAGCTGCGCCGATTCGTCGGGAATGAGGTTGAGCGGCAGCGTTGCAATCAGCGCTTCTGCGCTACGGATTGTCAGCTCGTGCTCGCCTGGCGCCAGCTCAAAGAACAGCGCTCCGCGAGAATCGGTCTCGCCGATCAGCTCATCATCCAGCACCTCGATTCCCGGCTGGGGAACGCCACCGGAGAAAACGAAGATCGACAGCCGGGCGTTTTTGGGTGGCGGCTCCGGTTCATCAGTGGCTGGCGCCTGGGCGGTTGGGCCAGCCTGCGCGTCATCTCCCGGCGCCGACTCCTGCGCGTGAGCACCCGCCATCGCTAGCAGCAGCAAGGCCGCGATATGGATCCAGAGTCTGGTCATCGCGAATCAGGCGCAGCGCCACGGTTCGGCGCGGCAGTCTTCCATGGCCCGGCGGAGCTCAACAGCCTTACGAAACAGATCAGGGCGTTTGAGGAGACTGATGTGGCGAATGGCGTCGTCAAACTGATTCATCTTGAAATACGCGTAGGCCAGCGCATAGCGAAGATCTTCCTCCGCTTCCAGCAAACCTGCCCGGTTCAAAGCGTCTTCCATCGTGACGATGCCGCTGTAGTCTTCCAGCTCCAGCAGGATGGCAAGGCGTTGTTTCAGTTTGATGTCCTGCGCCTGGATTTCCGTATTGAGGCTGAGGGCTCGATAGAGCTTGCCTGCGCGGCGATAGAGCTCAGCCGCCTCGGAAACGAGCGCGGGATCAGCGAGAGACGCCTGATAAAAAATCTCCGCGGCCGCCAGCGGGTCACCGCGCCCGAGGTAGGTGTGGGCCTTGACCTTCGCGAGGTCGAGATTCTCCGGGAACTTCAGGCCACCGATTTCTAAGAAGCGCAGCGCCTCGTTGAACTGACCGGCACTTCGCAGCGCGTTGCCGATGGCAACGTAGTCCTCAGCGGTCCCTTCCGAGGCGTCGAGGTACGCTTTACCGAGCTCGGCGGCTTCCTGATACAAAGAAAGCTCGATCAGGTAAAACACCTTTCGGCGGGTGAACGAATAGTTGCCGGGGAAACGCTCAGACGCCGCGGCGAGAATATCCCAGGTGCTGTTGCGCTCGTTGAGGAGCCAGTGGGCGTGCGCCCGCATGATGTAGGTAGAAGAAAGCCGCGCAGCCGCCTCACCCGCCTTCTCAATCGACTCGATCGCCTCGCGGTACTCCTCCAGGGAGTAGTGCACCTGAGCGAGGTAGATGTAGATGACGTCCGGCGTCTGGCCGGTGGTTTCATCGACAAAACCTTCGTCGATGGCCCGGTAGAAGTTGGTTTTGGCCAGCGCCGCCTCGCTGCGATTGAGCTGCACCAGCCCGTAAACGGCGTAGTACTTGCCGCGATCGACGTCCTCGTCCTGCGCGAGATCGACGCTCAGCAGCGCCTCTTCAGCGCGGTCGTAGTGCCCGTCCTGAACGAGCACCGACGCCAGCTCGATGTAGTCAACGTCCTCGTCTTTCGCCCACACGCAAGAGCAAAGGGCCAGCAAAACGCTGGCCAGGAGGGTGCGCCACATCGGGGTCATGTCGCGAGTCGATTACGAAAGGTCGAAGCGCACGCGCTGGCGAGCCCATACGCGTACGCTTTCACCGTTGTAGCTTGCGGGCTCAAACTTCCAGCTTTTGACGCCGGCAACCGCCACGTCCTCGAAGATACCGCTGGGGCTGGCCTCGAGCACCTTAACGCGCTCCACGTCACCGGTGGGGCTGATCAGGACCGATAGCAGCACGTAGCCTTCGATACCTTTGGCCTTGGCTCGGGGCGGATAGGCCATGGCGCTTTGAACGGTGGGTCGGGGCGGATCGTCAACCGAATCGTCGGTCATGACCACGTTATCCGAACCGCCCAGCAGGTCGCCGGTCAGGTCGCCAAGATCGTCAGCATCAAAGCCCGGCAGGCCCAAGTCCAGACCCGACAGCGATGACAGGCCGGTCACAGGCGCCGGGGCGCGCCGCGGCTGCGGCTTGCGTGGCGGCCGCTTTTTCTGCACCTGCTTCTTGGGCTTAGGCTTCTCTTTCTTTTCGTAGTCGATCTTCGCCGTCTTGATCTGGTCTTCGGCCTGCGGACCGTCCGCAAACTTATTGATCAGCACAATGGTGCAAAACACCAGCGAGGATCCGAGCACCATGGACGCCATAGCGATCGAGTGTTTTTTGATATTCATCAATAGAAAAACCTTATCTGTAGTCCCCGGGTCAGCCTTCGCCCGCCTCTGCCACCGTTGCCACGCCGACATCTTCGGCACCAGCGAGCCTCGCCTGGTCAACCACCTCAACCAGACGGTTAGTGGGCACAATCTCGTCGGTCACTACGAGCACCGACTTGTTGGTTCCACCCTTCAACAAATCACGCAGCCGGCTCTGAATCACCCAAACCCGAATCGGTTCGCCGTTGAGGTAGGTGTCGCCGCCTTTATCGATGTACAGCCGGATCGCCTTGGTCGACGCGACGCTACTGCTGGACGCCGCCGGCCGTTCGAGATCCAGCTTCATGTCCTTCACAAACGTGGTGCTGACCATAAAAAAGATCAGCAGAATAAAGACCATGTCGATCAGGGGTGAGATATCAATCCCCTCTGGGCCGCGCTTTTTTTCTCGGTATCTCATCGGCGTCTCTTACACACGGCCAGCCGTCAGCAGGTCTTTGATCTGCGCCAGCTCAAGCTCCAGCCGGCTTTGCTGTCGATCCAAAAAGCCTTTCACCAGCAGCCCAGGAATGGCCACTGCCAATCCCATCTGGGTGGTGAACAGCGCCTGCGAAATGCCGCCGGCGATGCCGCCGGACTGGGAATAGAGCGACATGTCGCCGAGTGAGTCGAAGGTCTCGATCATGCCGACGACGGTACCGAGCAGCCCCAGCAGGGGCGCAACGGCAATGATCGAGGTAATCAGCGCGTTGTATTTCTGCAGATCGCGCTCGTAGGGGGAAAACGCGTCGTCCAGATAAGGGCGCGCGCCGGTGGGATGGGTTCGCACCACCTCAACCCCGGTCAAAACGGCGCGGTCGATGAGGCCCCTCGCCTTGGTAAATTTGCCCTTCTTGGCGCGGCTCAGCAAGATCCGGACGCTCCGCCGATTGCCTCGCTGCAGCAGCGAAATGCGATAGCCAATGGCAAGCCAGAGCACCACAGTGGCAACGATCAGCGGCGGCATGACATAGCCGCCCTTGTCCACGTAGGCCAGCAGCTCCGCCAGGATGGATTCCATCAGGAGCATCAGGCGGCGGCCCTCAGCTGCGACTTGCGATCCTGGCTGACGTTGATGACGTGGAGCGCGGCTTTCTCCATCTGATCTTTGATGGCCTCTGACCAGCTGGACAGCATGTTTCCGAGCAGCAGCAGCGGGATCGCAACAATCAGGCCCAGCTCGGTGGTGACCAGGGCAATCGCAATACCGCCGGAAAGCAACTTCGGATCGCCGGTCCCAAACTCGGTGATGATCTCAAAGGTGGAGATCATGCCGGTGACGGTACCCAGCAGACCAAGCAGCGGCGCCACGGCGGCGATGACGAGAATAAAGATCCCGAAGCGATTCAAATGCGGACTTTCGTGCAGGATCGCCTCAGAGACGATGTCTTCAATGTGATCCCGATCTTTTTCGAGGTTGCGAATCGATGCCGCCACCACGCGAGCCGGCGCGCTCTTTTTGTTGCGCAGGTATTGCAGCGCTTCATCCTGGCGCCCCTCTCGCACCATACCGCCGACACGATCACCCAGCTTGCCGGCGCCGGTACTCGCGCCGCGCAGGAACACAAAACGCAGCACGCAGAGGAGCAAACCGATGGCACCCAGCGTGACGATCACCCAGCCGATGGTTCCGCCGTCGTTGATAATGTCCACCGGCGTTTTCACTTTCTTGGTCTCGACTTCTTTCGCCAGGGACTCGAAGAGGAACACCGGAATGGTGGCTTCGCCGCCGTTCGCCAGGACGCCGTTCACGGCTTCCGGGTCGCCGGCCGGCCAGACCTTCAGCCGTTCGCCGCCGGCAGGCGCCAGCACGGAGGACACGCCAGCACCCCGACCGTAGGCCGCGATGTTCCCGACGCGCAGGATCTCACCCGCAATCTCCTCGCCGTCCGCCGTGTAGAAGACGCCCTGCTCGCGCCGTATCTGGCCGAGCGTCTCGATCAGCTGCGCACCCTCGTCAAACAGCGCCGCCACCCGCTGATCGTCCGTCATGTTTGCGAACGTTTCGCTGTCCAGCGTGCTGATGTCGTATTGCTCGAGGGTCACGCCAGCCTGCTGAAACGTCGCGGCCAGGATCGCTCGGTTGTCGGCGTTGGCGAGCGCCTGTTCTTCTGAAGCGTTCACCTGCTCGTCGACGGCGTCCGCCTGCGAGTCCAGCCGCACAACGGAGCGCTGTAGGGCGTCAACCTCCGCCTGCAGGGCATTGGACGCCTGTGCGTTTCGGCTTTTGGTCTGCTCGATCAGCCGCTCCAGCTCGCGCCGCTGCGCTTCGAGGAAGGCAAACTCGCGCTGGTACGCCTCTTCAACCGAACGCCCCTGGGGTGCCGGCGCGGGGGCTGGAGCCTGCTGCACCGGCGGCTGCGAGACGCTCTCGTCCGCGGCCTGATCCTGCGCCAGGCTCACACTCGGCTGCAGAAGCAAGCCGGCCAGCAGCAACGCTGTGATGCGAGCGATCACGACGGCACCCGTCCGGTCAGCGTGTTGGGCAGCTCAAAGTAGCCCTGACGAATCTGCTTCTGAAGCGAATCGAACAGGTTGGCGATGCTGGCGATGGCCTCAGCGTCCGAAACGGGCTGAAAGCGCCATTCGTTGCCCGCCTGCACCACCTGGCCATACTGAAGGTCTGCGGTTCGGTAAAACATCATGACCGTGCCGATCTTGGCTACGTCGGCAAGCAGACGCTTCCCGTTAAGATCGATCGTTTGGGAGTAGATGCCGTTTTCCCGGGTCAGGCGGATTTCGTCCTCGTACAGCGCCCACAGCCGGTTGGCGGCGCGGTTGGGCGGGATGACGTTGGTCTCGAGCTGCACCCGGATCTCCTCCAGCTCGCTGAGCCGCTCCTCTCTTTTAAAAGGAAGCGAGCGCCCGATGTACGACTCCATGTCGGCGATGGCAGCGAGCACCGCAGGGAGGAGGACGTCGTTGTCGACGCCGGCTTCGGCTGCCTCAGCCTGGTTCTCGCTCAGCTTTTGCTGAAGCTGCTGGACCTGAGTTTCCAACCGGTTCTGGTTAGCAGCGAGCTCCGTTTTTTGCGCGGCCAGGCTGGCCATCGTGGCGCGCTGCTCGTCCTTTAAGATGTCGAGCTCCTGGTTGAGCTCCTCGACTTCCGTGCGCAGCGTAATCAGCCGACTCGCCAGCTCGTCGATCTCGTCGCCAAATACCGGGGTTGCTAGGACCAAACCCGCCAGCGCAGATGCGCCGAGCCGCCAAAGTGTCATGTTGTTTATCCGTTAGGCCGTTAGGTACAGGAAAGCGCCAGCGCCCTGACGGACTTCTGGTGCCGCAAGGATAATCAGGCCATATGACACTTTTGTTACAGAGCCCCGAATCGAGCGAAGAGATGTCACTTTTGGTGCTGGCAGACCCAAACTTTCTCTCTATCGCCGTGATCAGCGCAGCCTTCCGAACAGACCTTTTTGCAAAAAAGATCTGAAAATTAGTCGAAATTACAGAAACTGGGTCAACTTCGCCGCGAAATGCGGCGAACTTGCAAGACGAGAAGGAAATTGCTGGCCGACAGGCCTATTTTTGGTTGGCTGCTTCCGCCATGAGCGCTGTCGGAGAGTCCTGTCGGCAGATTCGCGTGCCGGTCAGCGGGAGACAGGCGTCTCGGCGGGCTGACGGCAGCTCGCTACCAGCCAGCGAGAACTCGAAACGCTGGTTCAGCCGCTCCTGGCCGGTCACCGTTGCGGGATCAAAGCGCCAGCCTTTGATGGCCCGCTTGGCGGAGCGATCGAACACGCGGCGAGGCCATGAGTCCATGACTCGCACTTCTTCGACACGCCCGTCGGGCGTGACGCTGAAGGTGAGCTCAACAAACCCTTGCTGGCCTGAGACCCGTGCGCGCACCGGATATTCCGGGCTCATGCGCCGGATGGCTACCGGACCGCTGGGCTGTGAGGCCGCAGCCGGGGCAGCTCGCTCAGGTGCCGGGGCCGGCGCGATGTTTGCCAAAGGCTCAGCCGGTTTCGTGGCGAGCGGCTCAGCCAGCGGCTTGGCTGTCGCCACTTGCAAGGGTTCTGCATTGGAAACCGTTGGAACCGCAACCGCGTTGTCGTAGCTGACCGGCGGTGTCCAGGGCTTCACCGCGGGTGCGGTGAAGGTCGGCGCCGGTGCGGCAGACTCGACTTCAACGGAGACGGCAGCTGCCGAGGCAGCTGCCGGCGTTGACGTTGCGCGGTCGGCGTCAGCACCGGCTGCTGAAATAGCGATTTGGTTCATTTGGGGCTCGGCGTCTCGGGTGACCACGCTGCTGTCAGCCGCGGTCGAGGCAGCCGGCGACGATGCCGGTTCAACCGGCTCGATCACGCGGGCCTCCGCCAGCGGCG
Source organism: Pseudomonadota bacterium (assembly GCA_038747195.1). Classification (GTDB taxonomy): domain Bacteria; phylum Pseudomonadota; class Gammaproteobacteria; order Xanthomonadales; family SZUA-38; genus JANQOZ01. The sequence goes on along the minus strand of JBCDKA010000028.1, from coordinate 152 downwards.
CGTAGGTGGACTCGCCGAGCGCCTGCTCAGCCTGCAGCTCACTCATCAGCGCTTCGGCCAGCCGAGACCGGCGATCTTCGAACACACCGATCGGATCGGCGAGCTGCGCCGCGAGCACCAACAGGCCGGCGATGACAAAAACGACGCCGCTG
>JBCDKA010000027.1:0-34755 GCA_038747195.1 Pseudomonadota bacterium | reverse complement strand
GGGCGTTGAGATGGTGATGCCGGGAGACAACGTGCAGATGAAGGTTGAGCTGATCGCGCCGATCGCGATGGAAGACGGCCTTCGCTTTGCGATCCGCGAAGGCGGACGCACGGTCGGCGCCGGCGTGGTAGCCAAAATTATTGAATGATGAATGCGAGCTAACCCACGGGTTGCTCTGAGTACATAAGAAGATGTCAGACCAAAGAATCCGAATTCGCCTGAAGGCGTTTGATCATCGACTGATCGATCGCTCGGCGTCAGAAATTGTTGAAACCGCCAAGCGGACCGGTGCGCAGATTCGCGGACCGATTCCCCTTCCGACCAAGAAGGAGCGGTTCACGATTTTGACGTCACCGCACGTTAACAAGGACGCGCGGGACCAGTACGAAATCCGGACCCACAAGCGTCTGATGGACATCGTGGATCCGAACGACAAGACGGTCGATGCGCTGATGAAGCTCGATCTGGCCGCCGGCGTAGACGTTCAGATTCAGCTGTACTGATGGATTTGGCTCGGCTGCGTTAGGCGGCCGATGCTGAACAGCCCGGGCTGTTCCGCCGGGCGTTAAAAGGGGTCAGGTCCCTTTTTAAAAAAACACAATAAAGGGAAAGAAGGGATCTGACCCCTTCTTCGAAAATTAGACGGCAGCGGCGCGAGCATGGCCTTGTGAATATGTCGCTGCCCACCATGAGAGAGATGGTAATGATTGGTGTAATCGGCCAAAAGCGCGGTATGACGCGAGTGTTTACTGACGACGGCGAATCCGTGCCTGTGTCAGTGGTAGAAGTTGCTCCCAACCGCATCACGCAAGTCAAAACCGAAGACAGCGACGGCTATCGGGCGGTGCAGGTCACCCGCGGCGCCAAGCGCGTGTCTTTGGTCAACAAGCCCAAAGCCGGACACTTTGCCCGCGCCAGCCAGGAGGCGGGTGACGGTCTGTGGGAATTCCGCCTGGACGACGGTGAGGGTGAAGACCTGGCCGCCGGTGGCGAGATCAAGGTCGACATTTTCGCCGAAGGGCAGATCGTCGACGTGACCGGCACGACCAAAGGCAAAGGCTTTGCCGGCGTGGTCAAGCGCCACAATTTCCGCATGCAGGACGCCACCCACGGCAACTCGCTGTCGCACCGGGCGCCTGGTTCTATCGGCCAATGCCAAACCCCCGGCCGCGTCTTCAAAGGTAAGAAGATGGCGGGCCACATGGGTGCGGTTCGCAGCACCACGCAGAACCTCCGCGTTGTGCGCGTCGACACCGAACGCAACCTCCTTCTGATCCGGGGCGCAATCCCGGGCGCCACCGGCGGCAAAGTAATTGTCCGTCCGGCGGTCAAGGCGAAGGGCTAAACCAAGGACTCTATGATCATGGAACTGACGATCAAAGGATCTTCCGACACCCTCAGCGTGGCTGACAGCACCTTCGACCGCCCCTTCTCCGAAGGCCTGGTCCATCAGGTGGTAACGGCTTACCTTGCCGGCGGTCGCGCGGGCACCAAGGCCACCAAGTCACGCTCCGACGTGAGCGGCGGCGGGCGCAAGCCCTGGCGCCAGAAGGGTACCGGTCAGGCACGTGCCGGCACCATCCGCAGCCCGCTGTGGCGTGGCGGTGGTACAACCTTCGCGCTGCGGCCCCGCGACTTTTCGCAGAAAGTGAACCGCAAGATGTACCGCGGCGCCATGCAGGCCATCTTTTCTGAGCTGGTCCGCCAGGAGCGCTTCGACGTGGTGCAGGATTTCGCGCTGGATGCGCCGAAAACCAAAGACCTGATGACCAAGCTGGCCGATTTCCCCGGGCAGCGCGTGGTGATCATCACCGAAGATGTGGGCCCGAATCTGTATCTGGCCGCTCGCAACGTTCGTGGCATCACGGTCATCGACTCCTCTGCGGTCGATCCGGTGACGCTGGTTGACGCTGATCGCGTCATCGCCACGGTCGATTCGGTCAACAAAATTCAGGAGTGGCTGAAATGAACAAGGAGCGCCTCTACCAGGTGCTGCGCGCCCCGCACGTGTCCGAGAAAAGCACGCGCGTTGGTGGCGAGGGTAACCAGTACGTTTTTAAGGTTGCCACCGACGCCAGCAAGCCGGAGGTCAAAGCAGCGGTGGAAATGCTGTTCAAGGTGAATGTTGAGAACGTCAACATGGTCAACGTGCGCGGCAAGTCTCGCTCTTTTCGGATGGTCCCCGGGCGGCGCCCGAACTGGAAGAAAGCCTACGTGCGGGTCGCGGAAGGCCAGACCATCGACGTCGAACAGCCAGTGGCTGACTAAGAGAATAACCATGGCACAAGTAATCAAGCTCAAGCCGACTTCTCCCGGCCGTCGCGGAACGGTTGTCGTCAAGCGGGAAGGCCTTTACAAGGGTCGTCCGCACGAGGCGCTGGTTGAGAAGAAGACCAAGACCGGTGGTCGCAACAGCGACGGCCGGATCACCACGCGCCACAAGGGCGGCGGTCACAAGCAGCGCTATCGGGTCATCGACTTCAAGCGCCGCAAGGACGGCGTGCCGGCGAAGATCGAGCGAATCGAGCACGATCCGAACCGCAGCGCGTTCATCGCCCTGCTGTGCTACGCCGACGGCGAGCGTCGCTACATCGTGGCGCCGCGTCGGATGAACGTCGGTGACGAGGTTCAGTCGGGTCGCGACGCACCCATCCGCAACGGCAACTGCCTGCCGCTGCGCAACATCCCGGTGGGCACCACAGTGCACTGCATCGAGATGAAGCCCGGCAAGGGCGCGCAGATCGCGCGGTCAGCCGGTGCGTCCGCTCAGCTGGTGGCTCGCGAAGGCGTCTACGCGACGCTGCGGCTGCGTTCCGGCGAGATGCGCAAGATCTCACACGACTGCCGGGCCACGATCGGTGAGGTGAGCAACTCAGAGCACAACCTGAAGAAGCTCGGCAAGGCCGGTGCAAGTCGCTGGCGCGGCGTTCGACCGACGGTTCGCGGTGTTGCGATGAACCCGGTTGATCACCCGCACGGTGGTGGTGAAGGTCGTACCTCTGGCGGTCGCCATCCGGTGAGCCCCTGGGGCACGCCGACCAAAGGCTACAAGACCCGTAAAAACAAGCGCACCGATCAGCTGATCGTTCGTCGGCGCTCGCAGAAGACAAGGTAATTTGAGATGCCACGTTCAATTAAGAAAGGCCCATTTATCGATCACCACCTGCAGAAGAAGGTGGACGAGGCGGTTGCCAACAACAGCAAGCGGCCCATCAAGACCTGGTCCCGTCGCTCAATGGTTGCACCGGAGATGGTGGGTTTGACGATCGCCATCCACAACGGGCGACAGCACATCCCGGTGCTGATCAACGAAAACATGGTCGGCCACAAGCTGGGTGAGTTCTCTGTGACGCGCACCTTCCGGGGCCACTCGGGCGATCGTAAGTCGCGCTAAGGCGGGATTGAGAAGGAATCATCATGGAAGCACGAGCAATTCTGAAACGGGCGCCGATATCAGCGCAGAAGGTGCGCCTGATCGCTGACCTGGTCCGCGGCATGCCGGTCGAAAAGGCTGAGCAGGTGTTGACCTACAGCCCGAAGAAGGCCGCCCACCTGGTTAAGAAGGTGCTGCTGTCGGCCATTTCCAACGCCGAGCACAACGAAGGCGCCGACATTGACGAGCTGAGCATCAGCAGCATCTACGTCGACGAAGGTCCGACGATGAAGCGCGGGCGTGCCCGGGCTAAGGGTCGGGGTACACGAATTTTGAAGCGAACCAGCCACATTACGGTGGCGGTTTCCGATCAGGCGTAAGCCGCGGAAATCTGGGATAGATAGTCGAGATAGATAGCTATGGGTCAGAAAGTACATCCAACCGGCATTCGTCTGGGGATTTCCAAAGACTGGAACTCCAAGTGGTTCGCCACCGGTGAAGAGTTCGCCGACAACCTGAATAAGGACATCGAAGTCCGCGACTTTATCCGCAAGAAGCTCTCCGGGGCGGCGGTCAGTCAGATTCAGATTGAGCGGCCGGCCAAGACCGCGCGGATCACCATCCACACGGCGCGGCCGGGGATTGTGATCGGCAAGAAGGGTGAAGACATCGAGCGCCTGCGCGCTTCGGTCTCCAAGATGATGGGGGTTCCCACCCACATCAACGTGTCGGAAGTCCGCAAGCCTGAGCTGGACTCGACGCTGGTTGCCGAGTCGATCGCCTCGCAGCTCGAGCGCCGGATCATGTTCCGCCGCGCCATGAAGCGTGCCGTGGGCAACGCCATGCGCCTGGGCGCGCTCGGCGTCAAGGTGAGCGTCGCCGGTCGACTGAATGGTGCGGAGATCGCGCGCGGTGAGTGGTATCGCGAAGGCCGGGTGCCGCTGCACACGCTGCGCGCCGACGTCGATTACGGCACGGCTGAGGCCAATACGACCTACGGCATCATCGGCATCAAGGTATGGATCTACAAGGGTGAGGTGTTTGACCTGTACGCAGGCAAGCCCGAAGCCGAGTCGTCAGAGCGGGGCGCGTCAGCCAAGAGCTGAGGCGGGCCGGTTCACGACGATCAGTGTTAAGGAGATAAGAAAGTGCTTCAGCCCAAAAGGACTAAGTTTCGCAAGCAGCAGAAGGGCCGCAACCGCGGGCTTTCGCATCGCGGCAGCGAGGTCAGCTTCGGTGAGTTTGGCATCAAGGCCACCACCCGAGGCTTTGTGACCGCGCGCCAGATCGAGGCTGCTCGCCGAGCGATCACCCGTCACGTTAAGCGCGGCGGCAAGCTGTGGATCCGGGTGTTCCCCGATAAGCCCATCACCAAAAAGCCGCTGGAAGTTCGCCAGGGTAAAGGTAAGGGTAACGTCGAGTATTGGGTCGCGCCGATTCAGCCCGGCCGGGTGCTTTACGAAATTGAGGGTGTCAGCGAGGACGTGGCCCGCGAGGCGTTTCGCCTGGCCGGCGCCAAGCTGGCGGTCAAAACCACCTTTGTTTCACGGCAGGTGATGTGATGAAAGCTGCAGACCTGAAACTGAAAACGGAAGCCGAGCTGAAAGACGAGCTCGAATCACTGCGCAAGTCGCAGTTTGAAAAGCGGATGGCCATGGCGGCCGGGCAGCTGCCCGCCACGCATGAGCTCAAGCAGGTGCGCCGCAAAATCGCGCGCGTGAAGACTGTGCTGGGTGAGAAAGCTCGCGAAGCACAGAGCAGCAACGGTGAATCATCATGAGCGAAACGCAGATCAGAACTCAGACTGGCCGAGTGGTCAGCAACGCCATGGACAAGACGGTTACCGTCTTGCTTGAGCGTAAGGTGAAGCACCCGATCTACGGGAAATACATCAAGCGTTCGTCAAAGGTTCACGCCCATGACGAGGACAATGCCTGCAACGCGGGAGACACGGTTCGGATCACCGAGTGCCGTCCGATCTCCAAGTCGAAGAGCTGGCGCGTTATTGAAGTGGTCACGCGCGCGCAGTAAGGGCGAGCGGAAGGCTAGGAAAGGGACAAGACCATGATTCAGATGCAGAGCATGTTAAACGCGGCCGACAACAGCGGCGCGCGTCGGATGATGTGTATCAAGGTGCTGGGTGGCTCGAAGCGACGCTACGCCGACATCGGTGACGTCATCAAGGTGACCATCAAGGATGCCATCCCCCGCGGCAAGGTGAAGAAGGGTGAGGTGTACAACGCGCTCGTCGTTCGCACCCGCAAAGGCGTTCGCCGCAAGGACGGTTCGCTGATCCGCTTTGACGGTAATGCGGCCGTGCTGCTGAACGCCAAGCTCGAGCCCATCGGCACCCGGATCTTCGGGCCGGTGACCCGCGAACTCCGCGGTGAGAAGTTTATGAAAATTGTGTCGCTGGCACCGGAAGTGCTCTAAGGCCGGCGCCGCTGAGACTGGACTGAACTGTTATGAAACGAATCAAGAAAGGTGACGACGTGATCGTGATCGCCGGGCGCAGTAAAGGCGTCCGTGGGCAGGTTATGTCGGTGCTTGAAGATGACCGCCTGCTGGTCGAGAACGCGAACCTGGTGAAAAAACACACCAAGCCGAATCCGCAGCAGCAGGTTCAGGGCGGCATCATCGAAAAAGAGGCGCCGATTCACGCGTCTAACGTGATGCTCTACAACGCCGCGACCGACAAGCCGGACCGGGTGTCTTTCAAGACCCTGGAAGACGGCAGCAAAGTGCGCGTCTTTCGCTCCAACGGCGAAGTGGTAGACGTTTAAGGCAGAAGATAATGGCGAGATTACACGACAAATATACGAACGACGTGGTGCCGGCGCTCAAGGATAAGTTCAGCTTTTCCAGCGTCGCCCAGGTGCCGAAGCTGAGCAAGATCACCATCAACATGGGTGTCGGCGAAGCGGTTGGCAACAAGAAGGCTCTGGAGAACGCGACGGCCGAGCTCGCTCGGATCAGCGGGCAGAAGCCTGTGGTGACCACGGCTCGCAAGTCGGTGGCGTCGTTCAAGATTCGCGACGGCTACCCGATCGGCTGCAAGGTCACGCTGCGTCGTGAGCGCATGTACGAGTTCCTGGATCGCCTGATTACGATTGCGATCCCGCGGATCCGCGACTTCCGTGGCATCAGCCCGAAGTCTTTTGACGGCCGCGGTAACTTCAACATGGGTGTGACCGAACAGATCATCTTCCCGGAAATCGACTACGACCAGGTCGACGAGATCCGGGGTATGGACATCGCAATTACCACCACTGCCCGGGACGATGCGGAAGGCCGCGCGTTGCTGGAAGCCTTCAACTTCCCGTTCAGGACCTGAAGAACTATGGCTAAACAATCAATGATTCAGCGCGAGCTGAAGCGCACCAAGCTGGTGAATCGCTTCGCTGAAAAGCGCACCGCGCTTAAGGCGATTATCGCCAGCGAGAAGAGCACCGATGAAGAGGTGATGGACGCGCAGCTGAAGCTGCAGAAGATGCCGCGCGATTCCAGCCCGGTGCGTCAGCGCAATCGCTGCCGCTCATCCGGTCGCCCGCGCGGTTATTACCGTAAGTTTGGACTGTCCCGCAACAAGCTTCGCGAAGCGATGATGCGTGGTGACGTGCCTGGCCTCAAGAAAGCCAGCTGGTAAGCAGGACCTAAGAGAGACCGATCATGAGTATGAGTGACCCAGTAGCAGACATGCTGACGCGCATTCGCAACGCGCAGCTGGCTGGCAAAAAAACCGTGTCCATGCCGACTTCCAAGCTGAAGGTGGGTATCGCCGGGGTGCTGAAAGACGAAGGTTATGTCGTTGACCACAGCGTGACCGGCGGCGAACAGCCTCAGCTGGTTATTGAGCTGAAGTACCGCGAAGGACGCGGCGTCATCGATCGCCTCGAGCGAGTGAGCCGGCCTGGGCTGCGCTGCTATCGCGGTAAAAACGACCTGCCCCGCGTCATGGGCGGACTTGGAATTGCCATTGTATCCACCTCGAACGGCATCATGACCGACCACAAAGCCCGCGTTGCCGGCTTTGGCGGTGAGGTGCTGTGCGTGGTGTCCTGACGGAGGCTCACGATGTCCCGTATTGCAAAACAACCGGTGACCCTGCCGAAAGGCGTGGAAGTTTCCGTTGCCGGACAGACCGTCACGGTCAAAGGCCCGAAGGGCAGCACCACGCTTGATCTGCATCCGTCCGTTTCGGTCGAGCAGGGAGAAGGGGAGCTGACGATGGTCCCGGCAAATGACGGCGCCGTGGCCATGGCGGGAACCATGCGTTCCCTGCTCGCCAACTGCGTCACCGGAGCCTCGGAAGGCTTCGAACGTAAGCTCGAGCTGGTCGGGGTTGGCTATCGCGCCCAGATGCAGGGCAAGGCGATCAACCTGACGCTCGGCTTCTCGCACCCGGTGGAGTTCACGCCGCCGGAAGGCGTGGACCTCGAAACGCCGAGCCAGACGGAGATCATTGTTCGCGGCATCGACAAGCAGAAGGTTGGTCAGGTCGCAGCGGTTATCCGCAGCTATCGCCCGCCAGAGCCCTACAAAGGCAAAGGCGTGCGGTATGCGGGCGAGCGAATTGTTATGAAGGAAGCGAAGAAGGCTTAAGCCTTCGGTCGCGCCAGGGTTAGAAGACATGAACAAAAAAGATTCCAGACTCCGCCGCGCTAAGCGCGCCCGAGCCAAGATTCGTCAGCTGGGAATTCCTCGCCTGTCGGTTCATCGATCCGGTCAGCACCTGTCAGCACAGGTGATCGATCCGAAAACCGGCAAGGTGCTTGCCGCCGCGTCCACGATGCAGGCGAGCGTTCGCGAGGGCCTCGCAAGCTGTAAGAACGTTGAGGCCGCTACGCGTGTCGGACAGGTGATCGGCGAGAAGGCCAAGGAAGCGGGACTCGAGTCCGTCGCTTTCGATCGCTCCGGTTTCAAATATCACGGTCGGGTCAAAGCCCTGGCTGAAGCAGCCCGCGAAGCGGGCCTGAAATTCTAAGGTTCAAGCAGATGGCAAGAAACGACCAACGAGATAACGACGACGGCATGATCGAAAAGCTGGTCGCCGTGAACCGGGTGGCCAAGGTAGTGAAAGGCGGACGTCAGTTCGGTTTCACCGCGCTGAGCGTCGTCGGTGATGGTAACGGCCGCGTCGGCTTCGGTTACGGCAAAGCCCGCGAGGTGCCAATCGCGATTCAGAAGTCGATGGAGCGCGCCCGACGCCAGATGATCCACGTGGATCTCCATGACGGGACGCTCTGGTATCCGATGACGGCCCGTCACGGCGGCTCGAAGGTTTACATGCAGCCTGCCTCCGAAGGTACCGGCGTTATTGCCGGGGGCGCGATGCGCGCTGTGCTGGAAGCGGTTGGCGTGCAGAACGTTCTGGCGAAGAGCCTGGGTTCACGTAACCCGATCAACCTGGTGCGGGCCACGATTACGGGTCTGAAGCAGATGCAGTCGCCGGCCAGCGTTGCCGCCAAGCGTGGCAAGACCTTGGAAGAGGTGATGGAAAATCATGGCTGATCAGCTTCAGGTAACGCTTGTTAAGAGCAAATATGGTCGCGTGCCCGGACACCGGGAATGCGTTCAGGGTCTCGGGCTGCGGAAGATGCATCAGACGGTGACGGTGGCTGACACCCCGGAAAACCGCGGCATGATCAACAAGGTCAGCTATCTGCTGAAGGTTGAGCCGGTCGCCTGACCGCTCAGCCGCTGCAGACAGGAACAGGAAAGAGAAGATGCGTTTAAACAGCTTAAAGCCGGCGGCCGGCTCAAAAGGCACCCGCAAGCGCGTGGGTCGCGGTATCGGATCCGGCAATGGTAAAACCGCGGGCCGCGGCCACAAAGGTCAGCACTCGCGTTCCGGTGGGTACCACAAGGTGGGCTTCGAGGGTGGCCAGCTGCCGATGCAGCGTCGCCTGCCGAAGGTGGGCTTCGCGTCCCGCAAAGCGGGCCTGACCCAGGAAATCCGCCTGTATCAGATCAACAGCATGAACGTTGAGACGGTCGACATGGCGGCACTCAAAGCGGCCGGGCTGATCGGTCAGCGCGTGCAAAAGGTCAAAGTTATCAACACCGGGCAACTCGAGCGTCCGATCACGGTCAAAGGTCTTAACGTGACTAAAGGTGCGGCGGCCGCAATCACGGCAGCTGGCGGCAGCATCGAGGAATAAGACCAAAGCATGGCTGGACCTAGCAGACAACCGCCGAGCGGCGGAATGACGCTTCCCAAAGAGCTCACCCAGCGGGTGCTCTTTGTGATTGGGGCTATTGTGGTTTTCCGTCTCGGCACGTTTGTGCCGGTGCCCGGAATCAACCCGGCGGCCCTAGTCGAGTTAATGAATCAGCAGCGCGGCACCATTGTCGACATGTTCAACATGTTCTCTGGCGGTGCGCTGGGGCGCTTCTCTTTGTTTGCGCTTGGCGTGATGCCCTATATCTCGGCGTCCATCATCATTCAGCTGCTGAGCGCCACGGTGCCTCATCTGCAGCAGCTCAAGAAGGAAGGTGAGGCCGGTCGTCGCAAGATCACCCAGTACACCCGGTATTTCACGGTGGTGCTGGCGGCGGTACAGGCGGTAACGGTTGCGGTAGCGCTGCAAAACCAGGGCGCCATCGCCGGTTTGCCCGTGGTGGTCAACCCCGGTACCGGTTTCCTGTTCACCGCGGTGGTCAGCCTGACCAGCGGCACGATGTTCCTCATGTGGCTGGGTGAGCAGGTGACGGAGCGGGGTGTCGGTAATGGTATTTCGATCCTGATCTTCGCCGGTATTGTGGCGGCCCTGCCGGGATCAATCGCGGGAACGCTCGACCTGGCGCGCCAGGGGCGCAATCTCGCCGATCACGGTGCTGACACTGCTGGCTCTAGCCATCGCAACGATTGCGATTGTTGTCTTCATCGAGCGCGGTCAGCGCCGCATCACGGTGAACTACGCGCGGAAGGGCGGCCGTCAGGCCTACCAGAGCCAAAGCTCCCATCTTCCGCTTAAGCTGAACATGGCGGGCGTGATCCCGGCGATCTTTGCCTCAAGCCTGATCCTGTTTCCGGCGACGCTGGCAACCTGGCTCGGCACTAACGAACAGGCGCGCTGGCTGCAGAACGTGGCTACCCGGCTTGCGCCTGGTGAGCCGCTGTACGCCGTGCTCTTTGGGATCCTGATCGCGGGCTTCTGCTTCTTTTACACCGCGCTGGTGTTTAACAGCCAGGAGACCGCTGACAACCTGAAGCGCTCCGGAGCGCTGATCCCGGGTATTCGCCCCGGCAAGCAGACCGCGCAGTACATCGATGGCGTCATCACCCGGCTCACAACCTGGGGCGCTATCTATCTGGTGCTGATCTGCCTGCTGCCGGATTGGCTGAACGCCTCCCTGGGTGTACCGCTGTTTGGCGGTACGTCGATTTTGATTGTGGTGGTTGTGGCCATGGACTTCATGGCGCAGGTGCAGGCTCACATGGTGTCGCACCAGTACGACAGCCTGCTGAAGAAAGCCAACCTGAAGACCTACGGTAGGTCCGGAGTGGTGCGGTAAGCCGGCTTTAGAACCGGCGATGAGTTCACTGGAATAAAGATTTAGTAGTTTATCGGGCGGAAAAACTGGGCTACAATGTCCGGCTTTTCGCGCTCGTTGCGTCCGCTGGAGGATAGAAACGCATGGCACGTATTGCGGGAGTTAATATCCCGGTTCACAAACACACCTGGGTGGGTCTCACCGAGGTGTATGGCATTGGCCGTACGCAGGCTCTGAAAATCTGCGAAGAAACCCGTATCGATCCGACCACCAAGGTGGGCGATCTGGCGGACGCAGAGCTCGAGCAGCTGCGCCAGGCCGTAGGCCGGCGAACCGTAGAAGGCGATCTGCGGCGCGAAATTGGTATGAACATCAAGCGGTTGATGGATCTGGGCTGCTACCGCGGCCTGCGCCATCGACGCGGTTTGCCGACGCGTGGTCAGCGAACCAAAACGAACGCACGGACCCGGAAGGGCCCGCGTCGTCCGATCAAGCGCTGACGGAAGCATAGATCATGGTTAAGAACACCGGAAAATCCAAAAAGCGAGTCAAAAAGTCGGTGCTTGACGCTGTCGCACACGTACAGGCGTCGTTTAATAACACCATCATCACCATCACCGACCGGCAAGGCAACGCGCTGAGCTGGGCCACGGCTGGCGGCGCGGGCTTCAAAGGCTCTCGTAAGAGTACGCCGTTTGCCGCGCAGGTTGCCGCCGAGACCGCCGGCAAGGTGGTGCAGGAGTTTGGGGTGAAAAATATTGAGGTTCGCGTCAAGGGCCCCGGCCCGGGTCGCGAGTCTTCTGTTCGGGCGCTCAACGCGCTGGGTTTCAAGGTCACCAACATCATCGACGTGACCCCGATTCCTCACAACGGCTGCCGGCCGCCGAAGCGGCGCCGGGTCTAACGGCCAACCGAACAGCACGAGAACGGGAGATTAAGCATGGCTAGATATACCGGCCCAACCTGCAAGCTGGCTCGTCGCGAAGGCACCGATCTGTTTCTGAAGAGCCCGGCGCGCGCGGTGGAAACCAAGTGCAAGCTGGAGCAAAAGCCTGGCCACCACGGCGCCAACCGGCGTCTGCGTCAGTCTGACTACTCGCTGCAGCTACGCGAAAAACAAAAGGTGCGCCGGATGTACGGCATCCTGGAGCGCCAGTTCCGCAACTACTACAAGACCGCTGCTCGCCTGAAAGGCGCGACCGGCGAAAACCTGCTGCGCCTGCTCGAAGGTCGGCTGGACAACGTGGTTTACCGGATGGGTTTTGCAGTCACCCGGGCGCAGGCGCGTCAGCTGGTGTCGCACAAAGCCATCAAGGTCAACGGCCAGCTGGTGAACATCCCGTCTTGCCAGATCAAGCCTGGTGACGTTGTCTCCGTTCGGGAAAAAGCGCAAAAGCAGCTTCGGATTCAGGAATCTATCAACGTCAGCCAGGACCTCGATCTGGTTCCGACGTGGATGGAAGTCGACCCCAAGAAAATGGAAGGTGCGTTCAAGAGCGCGCCCGACCGCGGGGACCTGTCGGCTGAGATCAACGAAAACCTGATCGTCGAACTGTACTCCAAGTAAAAACTAGATAGAGGTTTCCCATGGCAGCAACCCTTGCCAACATGCTGCGGCCTAAGAGTGTGCAGGTCGACAGCAGCAGCCCGTACCGTGCCAAGATCGTGCTCGAGCCTCTGGAGCGTGGCTTCGGCCACACGCTCGGCAACGCTTTGCGTCGCGTACTTCTGTCTTCGATTCCGGGCTCGGCGATTGTCGAAGCCGAAATCGACGGCGTGCTTCATGAATACACCACCATCGACGGCGTCCAGGAAGATGTCATCGACATCCTTCTGAACCTGAAGGAAGTGGCGCTGCGGATGCACAACCAGGAAGAAGCCGTCCTGACCCTCACCAAAGAGGGTGTGGGTGCGGTCACTGCCGGCGATATCCAGGTCGACCATGACGTGGAGATCGTGAATCCAGACCACGTTATCTGTCACCTGACCAAAGCCGGCAGCATTTCGATGCGGCTGCGCGTGGCTCAGGGCCGCGGCTACGAGCCGGCAGTCAACCGTCGTCACCTCGACGAAGAGGCCAAGCCGATCGGACGCCTACAGCTCGACGCGTCCTTCTGCCCGGTCCGTCGCGTCTCCTACAGCGTAGAGAGCGCGCGGGTTGAGCAGCGCACCGACCTCGACAAGCTGATCCTGGACGTTGAAACCAACGGGACGCTCGACTGCGAAGAAGCGGTACGCCTGTCGGCCAACATCCTGGCCGAGCAGCTCGCGGTGTTCGTCGACTTCTCCAGCAAGCTGGAAGAGCAAAAGGTGGAGCGCAAAGAGGAGATCGATCCGATCCTGCTGCGACCCATCGATGATCTGGAGCTGACGGTGCGGTCCGCGAACTGCCTCAAGGCCGAAAGCATTTACTACATCGGTGACCTGATTCAGCGCACCGAGGTGGAGCTGCTCAAGACGCCTAACCTGGGCAAGAAGTCTCTGACCGAGATCAAAGACGTGCTGGCCTCACATGGCCTGGGCCTGGGTGTGAAACTGGAAAACTGGCCGCCCGCCGGCCTGCGCAGCGACGCCATCACCTGATCGGCGCCGGCGCTCCTTAAGAAGGACACTGCAAGATGCGACATCAAAAATCGGGCCGCAAGCTCAATCGCAACTCAAGCCATCGCAAGGCGATGTTCCGCAACATGGCGGCCAGCCTGTTCCGTCACGGCATGATCCGGACGACGCTGCCCAAGGCCAAAGAGCTGCGACGCGTTGCTGAGCCGCTGATCACGCTGGCAAAAACGGACGGCGTTGCCAATCGCCGCGTGGCTTTTGCCCGCCTGCGGGACAAGGAAGCGGTGGGCAAGCTGTTTACCGAAATTGGTCCTCGCTACGTCGAGCGCCCCGGCGGCTATACGCGCATCATGAAATGCGGCTTTCGGGCCGGCGACAGCGCGCCGATGGCTTATATCGAACTGGTGGACCGTCCCGACGGCGCCGGCCAGGATGACGACGAGGTCTAAGCGCCTCCTGCACCTGCCGACAGCAGCAATTCGGCGGGTGGCAGCCTCCTCGAGTGACCAATAAAAGCCCCAGGGGAATAGGGTCTTGAGGTATCGCACAGCCCATCTCCTGACGGCCGTCGCGTGTGCGGCGCTCCTGGGCTACGCCTACTACCTGGAATACGTCAAATACCTGGATCCTTGCCCCCTGTGCATGGTCCAGCGCCTGGTGTTTTATGTGCTCGGTGCGTTGTTTCTGGTTTCCGGCCTGCACAGCGCCGGGCGGGGCGGACGGTTCGCTTACGGAGCCCTGCAGGTGGCCTTCGGTGGGCTCGGCATTGCCACGGCTGCACGCCACGTTTGGCTGCAGAGTCTGCCGCCCGACCAAATCCCCGACTGTAGTCCAAGCCTCGAGTACATGGTCAGCAACTTCCCGCTGGGCGAAACGCTCGATAAGCTGCTTAACGCGTCGGGTGACTGCGCCTCGGTTGACTGGACTTTCCTGGGCCAGAGCATGCCGTTTTGGACCCTGATTTGGTTTGCGGGCCTGACGCTCTGGGCGGCGTTTTGGGCGCTCCGGCGACCGCATGCCGACCGACGAATTTTTCGCTGAATTTCTGCCCGCGATGGCTGGTGGTCTCACGCCGGAAACTCCCCGTTTTAATCGTCAGCACCATGTGCAATCATGCGGTCTGAACCGGAAGACTTAACATGAACAGCAAAGACACACAGCTCGCCTCAGTGCCCTCCGACGATTCCTGGACTCCCGAGTCCTGGCAGGACTTTCCCGCGTCGCAGCAGGCCGAGTATCCGGACGAGGCCGCGCTGGAACGCAGCCTGAAGCAGCTTAAGGAGCTGCCGCCGCTGGTCACCTCCTGGGAGATCACCTCGCTGCGCCAGCAGATGGCTGAGTGTGCTGCCGGGAAACGATTCCTGCTCCAGGGCGGCGACTGTGCCGAGAGCTTCAACGACTGTAACTCCACCGTGATCACTAACCGTCTGAAGGTGCTGCTGCAGATGTCGATGCTGCTGGTGCACGGCCTGAAGATGCCGGTGGTGCGCGTCGGTCGTTTTGCCGGCCAGTACGCGAAACCCCGGTCGTCCAGCGAGGAAACCCGTGACGGTGTGACGCTGCCAAGCTACCGCGGTGACATCGTCAACGGCCCCGACTTCACCCCGGAGGCGCGCATTCCCGATCCGGAGCGTCTGCTGCGGGGGCATTCACGTTCGGCAATGACCATTAACTTTGTGCGCAGTCTCGTCGACGGCGGCTTCGCCGACCTGCATCATCCCGAGTACTGGGACCTGTCCTGGGTCGATCACTCCAGCGAAGCCCAGGAATATCGGGAGATGCTGGGCCAGATCAGTGACTCGCTGAGCTTCCTGGAGACCCTTGCCGGGCGTCGCGTTGGTGCTCTCCAGCGGGTGGAGTTTTTCACGTCACACGAAGCGCTGCATCTGCACTATGAGCAGGGTCAAACCCGCCAGGTGCCCCGGCGCTGGGGTTGGTGGAACCTCTCGACCCATCTGCCTTGGATCGGGATGAGAACGGCGGCCCTGGATGGCGCACACGTTGAGTTCTGTCGCGGTATCCGCAATCCGATCGGGATCAAAATTGGCCCCGCGATGACGGCGGAGTGGCTGACCGAGCTGATCAAGACGCTCAATCCCGACGATCAGCCCGGTCGTCTGATGCTGATCCACCGTATGGGCGCGGGCAAAATCGCGGAACACCTGCCGAGGCTGATCGAGGCGGGTCAAAAGGCGAGCAAAACGCTGCTTTGGACCTGCGATCCGATGCACGGCAACACGGAAAACGCCAGCTCCGGCGTCAAAACGCGCCGCTTCGAAAACATCCATTCCGAGGTGTCCCAGGCGTTTGATATCCACCAGGCCTGCGGCTCGCGGCTCGGCGGCATTCACCTGGAGCTCACCGGTGAAGACGTGACTGAATGTACGGGCGGTGCGCGGGACCTGACCGATGAAGATCTAAAGCGCGCCTACCGTTCGACGGTGGATCCACGCCTGAATTACGAACAGTCGCTGGAGCTTGCCATGGCGATCGTTAGGAAAAATCGCGGACTTAGCGGCGCCAGCATCAACCAGTGACAACCGCCGAATCCCGCACGAGTCGTCGTGCCCTAACGCCGGTGACGCCATCGCGGCCGGTCCCATCCATGGCGGAGGACATGCGGCAAGGCCTCACCGCCTCGCCGAAGGTGCTGCATCCGAAATACTTCTATGATGAGCGAGGGTCGACGCTCTTCGATCAGATCTGCGACACGCCCGAGTACTACCCCACTCGCGTCGAATCCGAGCTGCTGACGGCGCATGCCGAGGAGATTCTCAGGCTTGCGTCGCCCGATAATATGCTGGAGCTTGGCAGCGGCGCGTCGCGAAAATCCCGCCTGCTCCTGGATCGGTGGCGGCCTTCAGGGGACGGGACCTACCTGCCTTTTGACGTCAGCGAGGAAATGCTGAGCGCGGTGGCGGCGGACCTTGCGAAGGAATATCCGCAGCTGGCGATTCATGCGCTGGCGGGCGATTACACTGCCGGACTCGACCACGTGCCCGATCCAGTGGGGTGTACCCTGTGGATGTTCATTGGCAGCACGCTGGGGAACTTTGAGCCGGCTGAGGCCAGCGCTTTTGTCGCCGAGATCGCCGGGCGGATGAGCAGCGGGGACAGCTTTCTCCTCGGAACCGATCTCCACAAGGATGAGGCGGTGCTCGAGCGAGCCTACAACGATGCGCAGGGGCTGACGGCGGACTTCAATCTCAACGTGCTGGCCGTCATCAATCGCGAGCTTCAGGCCAACTTTCAGCTCGACCACTTTTCTCATCTGGCCTACTACTGCGAAGGGCGCCGGCGGATCGAAATGCACCTGGTTTCCGAGACTGACCAGCAGATTCACGTCGGGGCGCTGGACCTCACCGTGAGCTTTTCAAAGGGCGAACGAATCCGTACCGAGATCAGCCGCAAGTTTCTGACCGGCGAGATCCGCGAGATGCTGGAAGAAGCCGGCCTGACGGTCACCCGATCGTTCGTTCATGAGTCGTATCCGTTCGCCCTGACGCTTGCCAGCAAACCCTGACTGCTCGCTCGGAAAAAGGCCCGAGTCCCGACCGCGGGCACCCTCGCAAGCGACTGGACACAAAAGGCATTTTCGGTCGGCAACCGCGTTTTCCTCAGTTATACTGATGTGTGGGGATCAGGGGCGCTGGAAAGGGTCTTAATGGAGTTGGCGATAAGGATTTCATTGCCTGCAGGGCGTTACGCTGAACACTTTCAACATTCGGCGCGGCCGAATTATTTGCTTGGGGAACCGATCGGGCGTGCTTGAGCGGGCAAACCGCAGTGAGCCGCCTATCGCTAGGCACCAGCCAGCTTAAGGGAGAACACACCATGTCCAACTCAGACGGAATCCAGCCCGAACTTAAAGACGGCCAGATCAAAGGCTCTGACCTGTTTATCAAGGCGCTCGAAGGGGAGGGCGTTGAGTACATCTTCGGCGTGCCCGGCGAGGAGAATCTGGATCTGCTGGAATCGCTGCGCCAGTCGAACATCAAGCTGGTCTTGACCCGGCACGAGCAGGGGGCGGGTTTCATGGCCTCTACCTACGGCCGCTTCACCGGCCACACCGGCGTTTGTCTCGCCACGCTCGGCCCGGGCGCTACTAACTTTGTGACCGCCGCCGCCTACGCGCAGCTCGGCGCCATGCCGATGCTGATGATCACCGGCCAAAAGCCGGTAAAGAAATCCAAGCAGGGCCGCTTCCAGATTCTGGAAACGGTGCCCATGTTCAAGCCGATCACGAAGTTCGCGAAGCAGGTGGTGAACGCCAACACCATCCCCTCGCTGGTGCGGGAATCCTTCAGGATCGCAGAAGAGGAGCGCCCCGGCGCGGTGAATCTCGAGCTGCCGGAAGATATTGCGCACGAGTACACCGACAACCAGTTCATTTATCCGCAGTCGCGGCCGCGCCTGCCGACCCCCGATCAGAAGTGTGTGCGCACCGCGGTGCAGATGATCCACAACGCGAAGCGGCCGCTGATCCTGATCGGCGCCGGCGCCAATCGGAAGCGCATTCAGGATGCGCTGCACGATCTGGTTGAAGCGACCGGCATTCCGTTCTTCAACACGCAGATGGGCAAAGGCGTGCTGAACGAGTTCCACCCGCTCTACATCGGCACCGCGGCGCTGTCTGACGGGGACTACCTCCACTGCGCCATCGATCGCGCGGATCTGGTGGTCAACATCGGACACGATGTGATCGAGAAGCCGCCGTTTTTCATGGAGCCGGACGGCAAGCAGGTGATCCACATCAACTTCAACTCTGCGGAAGTGGACGAGGTTTACTTCCCGCAGCTGGAGGTGGTTGGTGATATCGCGACCACGCTGGATTCGATCACCAAAAACATCAGCAAGAGCGACGAGTGGGACTTCGAGTACTACATGAAGGTCCGCGACCAGGTGCTCGCGTCGATCGCTGACGGGGCCGACGACGAAGGATTCCCGACCAAGCCGCAGCGGATGGTCGCCGACGTGCGCCGGGCCATGCCCCAGGACGGCATCATTGCGCTCGACAACGGCATGTACAAGATCTGGTTCGCGCGCAACTACCGCGCGTACGAGCCCAATACGGTGCTGCTGGATAACGCGCTGGCCACCATGGGCGCCGGCCTGCCGTCCGCCATGATGGCCGCCATGCTGTTTCCGGAGCGCAAGGTCATGGCGATCTGCGGCGACGGCGGTTTCATGATGAACAGCCAGGAGCTGGAGACCGCGGTGCGCTACAAGCTGAACCTGGCGGTGCTGATCCTCCGGGACGATGCGTACGGCATGATCAAGTGGAAGCAGGAAGGCGGCGGCTTCGAGAACTGGGGGCTGGACTACGGCAACCCGGATTTTGTGAAGTATGCGGAGTCGTACGGCGCTGTCGGACACCGGATCGAAGAAACGTCAGAGCTGCTGCCGACGCTGCAGAAGGCGCTCGACACCCCCGGGGTGCACCTCATCGACGCGCCGATCGACTACTCGGAGAACACCCGGGTCCTGATCAACGAACTGGCTGAGAAGGTCTGCCTGATCTGACCATGCCCGAAACGTCAGAAGAGAAGCTTGGGCAGCGCAGGCTGCTCGACCCGGCTTTCAACAAGAGCACGGGCTTCAGCGAAGAGGAACGCGATCGTTACAAGCTGCGCGGCCTGCTGCCGCCTCGGGTGCTGAGTCTCGATGAGCACGTCAAGCGGGTGCAGTCGCACCTGCGCAAGAAAGACAGCGATCTGGACCGGCATATCTATCTGCAGGGGCTGCTGGATCGCAACGAAGCGCTGTTCTATCGCACGGTCATCGACCATATCGAAGAGGTCATGCCGCTGATCTACACCCCAACCGTGGGCCAGGCGTGCAAAGAGTTTGCCGCTATTTTTCGCCGGCCGCGGGGCATCTACCTGACGATCAACGATCGCGGGCGGATCGGGGAGCTGCTTCGCAACTGGTATGAAGAAGACGTGCGGATCATCGTGGTCACCGACGGTGAGCGAATCCTGGGTCTGGGTGACCTCGGGGCTAACGGCATGGGCATTCCCATCGGCAAACTGTCGCTGTATGTCGCGTGTGCCGGGATTCATCCCAGCCAGTGTTTGCCGGTCATGATCGATGTGGGTACCAACAACCACACGGTGCGCGAAAACGACATGTATCTCGGGCTGATCCAGGACCGGGTCCGCGGCGAGGCCTACGACGAGCTGATCGACGAGTTTGTCCAGGCCACGCAGAAAGTCTTCCCGGGTGTCCTGATTCAGTTCGAAGATTTTGTCACGGCGAACGCGTACCGGCTGCTGGAACGCTACAAGGACGATGTTCTGTGCTTCAACGACGATATCCAGGGCACCGCGGCGGTGGTGCTGGCCGGCGTTTTTGCGGCGACGCGTATTTCGGGCACGCCGTTTAAGGACCAGCGAATCCTGTTCCTGGGCGCCGGCTCCGCGGCTACGGGTATCGGCGATCTGATGGTTTCGGCGCTCGTGGAGGCGGGACTATCCGAGGACGAGGCGCGGTCGCGCCTGTGGTTCTGCAACTCGCGAGGCCTGCTGACTAAGAACAGTGAGCGGATTGCTCCACACAACGTGCCGTACGCCCACGATCTGCCGGAAATGTCGTTTCACGAGGCGGTTGAGGCGCACAAGCCCACCGCGCTCATCGGCGCGACCGGCCGGCCCGGCACGTTCAGCGAGGACTCGCTGCGGCTGCTGGCCAGCGTGACCGAACGTCCCGCCGTCTTTGCGCTGTCTAATCCCACAACCAACGCGGAATGCACCGCGCTCGAGGCGTACGAATGGACCGACGGCCGGGCCATCTTTGCCAGCGGCAGCCCGTTTGGGCTGGTCGACTATCACGGTGAAGTCCGCCGCCCCGGGCAGGGCAATAACGCCTATATCTTCCCGGGTATCGGTCTGGGCGCCATCGCCTGTGGCGCCAATCGTATTTCGGACGGTATGTTCCTCGCCTCGGTAAAGGCTCTGGCGGAAGACGTCAGCGAAAGCGACCTGGCGGCTGGGTCTATTTATCCACCGCTGTCTGATATCCGCAAGGTCTCGCTGGCGATTGCCGTAGCGGTCGCCAAACAGGCTGAGGCAGAGGGCCTGGCAACACGGTCCGTCGACAACTGGGAAGCTACGATTGCACCCAGCATGTATGACCCGTTCTACTGAATGCTAAATAGGTTTCGGAGGAAATATGCAGGATAGACCTCTATCCCCGCACCTGCAGGTTTACAAGCCGCAGCTGACCTCAACGCTTTCCATCATGCACCGGGCCACAGGGGTCTTCCTGTCACTCGGCGCGGTGTTTGTCGTTTACTGGATTTACGCCTTATCAAGCGGACCAGAAACCTTTGCCAGCGCCCAGACGATCGTCGGCACCCTGCTGGGCAAGCTGGTGCTGCTGGCGATGGTGTTTTCACTCTTTTATCACCTGGCCAACGGCCTGCGGCATCTGCTGTGGGATACGGGGTACGGCCTGGAGCTCAAATCGGCCTATCAGACCGGCTGGATTGTTGTGCTCTTCAGCCTCGTGGCCACCGGCATCTGTGCTGCGCTGATCTTCGGAGGTGGCGTATGAACCTTGAGCATCCTCTCGCTAGGGTCATCGGCAAAGGGTCAGCCAAAGCTGGCGTTGAGCATTGGTGGCTGCAGCGGCTGACGGCCATCGCGCTGGCGCCGCTGACCATCTGGGTCGTCGTGTTGCTGCTCAAAACACAAAGTGTCGACTACGATACGGTTCGCGCGCTGGTGTCGAGCCCGCTGAATGCCGCGCTGCTGGCGTGCTGGGTTGTGGCGGTGCTGTGGCACTCACAGCTGGGCCTGCAGGTGGTTATCGAAGACTATATACATAATCCATGGATGGAGTTCACCGCCCACGTTGCGGTGAAGCTCGCCACGCTGCTTGGCGTTGCGGTGTCGGTGATTGCCATCCTCAAGATTGTTACAGGAGGAGTGAGTTGAGTAACGATTACTCGCTGGTCGAACACCAGTACGATTGTCTGGTGGTCGGTGCCGGCGGCGCCGGGCTGCGGGCCACGATGGGCATGGCGGCAACCGGGCTCAAGACAGCCTGCCTGACCAAGGTATTCCCCACCCGCAGCCACACGGTTGCGGCGCAGGGCGGCATGAGTGCCGCGCTGGCCAACATGGGCGAAGACGATTGGCGCTGGCATATGTACGACACCATCAAAGGGTCGGACTGGCTCGGCGATCAGGACGCCATCGAATACATGTGCCGCGAGGCGATTCCGTCGGTGATCGAGTTGGAGCACTACGGTGTGCCGTTTTCCCGAACCGAGGAAGGCAAGATTTACCAGCGGCCGTTCGGCGGGATGACTACCCACTTCGGCGAAGGCACGGCCCAGCGCACCTGCGCTGCCGCTGACCGCACCGGCCACGCGATCCTGCACACCCTGTATCAGCAGTCGCTGAAGCACGACGCCCAGTTTTTTATCGAGTTTTTTGCCCTCGATCTGATCATGGACGACGATGGAGCGTGTCGAGGGGTGCTGGCGCTGGAGATGAACACCGGCAAGCTGCACCTGTTTAAGACCCACGCGGTGGTGCTGGCCACCGGCGGCTACGGCCGGGCCTGGTTCTCGGCCACGTCCGCGCACACCTGTACCGGCGACGGGAACGGGATGGTCGTACGGGCTGGGTTGCCGCTCGAAGACATGGAGTTTGTGCAGTTTCACCCCACCGGTGTCTACGGCGCAGGCGTACTGATCACCGAAGGCGTGCGCGGCGAGGGTGGCTATCTCACCAACTCCGACGGCGAGCGCTATATGGAGCGCTACGCGCCAAACGCCAAAGATTTGGCGTCCCGCGACGTGGTGAGCCGTTCGAGCACCATCGAGATCCGCGAGGGTCGCGGCGTCGGCCCGAACAAAGACCACGTGCATCTCAACCTGTCCCACCTGGGCGCTGACGTGATCGAAGAACGTCTCCCGGGCATCTCGGAGACGGCGCAGATTTTTGCCGGCGTCGACGTGACCAAAGAGCCCATCCCGGTGCTGCCGACCGTGCACTACAACATGGGCGGCATCCCCACCAATTATCACGGTGAGGTGCGGTCCGGTGAGGGCGGCGATCCCAATAAGCTGGTGCCGGGTCTATACTCGATCGGTGAGGCGGCCTCGGTGTCGGTGCACGGTGCGAACCGCCTGGGCTCCAACTCGCTGCTCGATCTGATCGTCTTTGGTCGGTCGGTGGCGCAGCACTGCGGCGCGACGATGAAGCCGGAACAACCGCATCCCAAAACGCCGCAGGCTTCGCTGGATCGGGCGCTCGGCAACCTGGACCGGCTGCGCTATGCCAAGGGCGAAACGGGCACCGCGAGCATCCGCAGCGCCATGCAGGCGACCATGCAGGAGCACGCCGCCGTGTTCCGCACGGACGAGACCCTGGCCGAAGGCGTTGAGAAGATGAACAAGGTGTATCGGTCGTTCGAAGACGTACAGGTAAACGACACTTCCCTCATCTGGAACTCAGATCTCATCGAAACGCTCGAACTTCAGAACCTGTTGTCGTGCGCCGTGGCCACCATCACCAGCGCGGCCAACCGCAAGGAATCGCGCGGTGCCCACGCCCACGAGGACTACCCGGATCGGGATGACGAGAACTGGATGAAACACACCCTTGCGTGGGTGTCGGACGAGGGATCGGTAAACTTTGAATATCGCCCGGTCCACCTCGAGACGATGACCGACGACGTTGAAGCCGTGCCGCCCAAGGCAAGAACGTACTAAGGCAAGAGAGCATTAGAGATAGGATTAATGGCTAAATTTACCCTGCCTAGAAACTCGAAGATTAAACCCGGAAAGACTTTTTCCGCCAACGGCGCTAAGAACGTCAAGCGCTTTAAAGTGTATCGCTGGGATCCTGACGCCGGCGAAAACCCGCGCACGGACACCTACGAAGTGGACATGGATTCGTGTGGCCCGATGGTGCTGGACGGCCTGCTGAAGATCAAAAATGAGATCGACACCACGCTGACGCTGCGACGGTCCTGTCGCGAAGGCATCTGCGGATCGTGCGCAATGAACATCGACGGGACGAACACGCTGGCTTGCACCAAGCCGATCTCGGACATCAAAGGTGACGTCAAAGTCTATCCGCTGCCGCACATGCCGGTCGTAAAAGACCTGGTGCCGGACATGACCCACTTCTACGCGCAGCACGCGTCGATCAAGCCGTGGATTCGCACCAGCTCGGTCGCTCCGGCTGACAAGGAGCGCCTCCAGTCCAAGGAGGATCGGGAGAAGCTGGACGGCCTTTATGAGTGCATTCTGTGTGCCTGCTGCTCAACGTCCTGCCCGAGCTACTGGTGGAACGGAGACCGCTATCTGGGGCCAGCGATTCTGCTGCAGGCCTATCGATGGCTGATCGACTCACGCGATGAGGCGACCGGTGAGCGGCTGGACGACCTGGAAGACCCTTTCCGGCTCTACCGCTGCCACACCATCATGAACTGCACCAAAACCTGTCCAAAAGGCCTGAATCCGGCCAAGGCTATCGCCGAAATCAAGAAAATGCTGATGGCCAGGCGCGGGGTGTAACCTGCCGTTTAGCGCCAATGTGAGAGAGAGGTGAAAGAAAAACCCGCTTAGTCGTTTCTTATTACGCAACCTAACGAGATTGCAGGGGAACGAAAATGACGGGTTTGATTCACACGATACAGGGCGTAATCACCTCGGTCGGAACATTTCTGGCCTCCATCGGTCTGCGCGTCTATCTGGCGCCGATCTTCATCCTGGCTGGCTCCAACAAGCTGTCCAACGCCGAAAACATCGGCAAATACTTTGACAGCCTGGGTATTCCAGCGCCTGAGCTGATGGCCTACGTGGCCGGAGGCACCGAGTTTATCGGCGGCTGGCTGCTGGTCGCTGGCCTCGCGGTTCGCTGGATCGCCATTCCCCTGATGTTCACCATGGTGGTTGCGGCCACCACGGTTCACTGGGAAAACGGCTGGCACGTGGGACCTGAAACGGAGCTGACCGCCCCCTGGGAGTGGCGTGAGGACCTGATCGAAGCCGGCGTTGAGCGCCGGAGCAAAGCCCGCTCCCTGCTGCGCCGACACGGCAACTACAGCTATCTGACCGAAGCCGGCTCAATCACGATCAATAAAAACGGCATCGAATGGGCCGCCACCTATTTCCTGATGCTGATGGCGCTGATGGGTCTGGGCGCAGGCAAGTTTGTCAGCGTCGACTACTGGCTCGGCCGCTTCCTTAAAAAGGAATAGCGCGACTGACAGCAGCAAGGTCCGATTCTGGTCAGCCGCCGGGGTCGGGCCTTTTTTTTGGGCGGCGATTGGGTAAAGGTCAGGAGCGGGACCAATGAATAAGGTAGTCATCGTAGGCGGCGGGTTTGCCGGCGTGAAGTGCGCCAAGATTTTGGGGGCTTCCAAGAAGGTGAACGTGACGCTTTTCAATCCGGTGAACCACATGGTGTTTACGCCGCTCCTGGCGGACGTGGCGGGTTCATCACTCAATCCTCGGGCCATCACCGCGCCGCTGCGCCAGATGCTCAAGAACGTGCACTGCCGCAGTGAAAAGGTGCTGTCGGTGGATCCAGACGCCCGCCAGCTAACCTACCAGCGCTACGACGGGAGCGTCGGCCAAACCGGCTTTGATGAGCTGGTGATTGCGGTCGGCAATCGGGTGGACCTGGGCCGCGTCCCGGGAATGGTGACCAACGCGCTGCCGCTGAAATCGATTGGTGACGCCATCGCCATGCGCCAGCGGGTGATGGAACGGCTGGAGCAGGCTGACGCCTGCGAGGACTCCGACCGGCGCCGCTGGCTTACTTCATTTGTGGTGATCGGGGGTGGCTTCAGCGGGGTAGAGGTGGCCGGCGAGATCAACGACCTGGCCCAGCATGCGCTGAAGTATTACGACAATATTCTCCCGGAAGACATTCAGGTGACGCTGATTCACTCCCGTGAGCAGATTCTGCCGGAGGTCACCTCCCGCCTGCGAGACTTTGCGATTGCGCGGATGAAAAAGCACGGCGTGAATTTTGTGCTGAAGGCTCGAGCATCCGTGGTGACCCGTCGCGGTGTCGAGCTGAACAGCGGCGAGATGATCGAAGGGGGTACGGTGGTCTGCACGATCGGCAATACGGCGACCGAACTGGTCCAGCGCCTCGCGGTGGAGACCGAGGGAGGCCGCGTAGTCACCGAGCCGGATATGCAGGTCAAAGGACGGCCGGGACTCTGGGCGGTGGGCGACTGTGCGTGGGTTCCCAATCAGCACACCGGGAAGACGGCGCCGCCGACCGCGCAGTTCGCTGAGCGCCAGGGTCGGCAGGCGGCGCAGAATATCTTGAGGAAGGTGGAAGGCAACGCGACGCGCCCCTTCAGCTTCAAACCCGTCGGCGTGGCCGCGGGGATCGGCGGGCGTCGCGGGGTGGCTGAGCTGCTTGGCGTGCGGGTGGCTGGCTTTCCGGCGTTCTGGCTCTGGCGCAGCGCGTTTCTCGTCAAGCTGCCGAGCTTCCTGCAGAAGATTAAGGTGGGCTTTGACTGGGCCTTTGAGCTGGTTTTTCCCCGGGAAATCAGCGCGTTCAACGGTGCCGGAACGCAGCCTGTGTCCCGAAGCTTTTTCGCCGCGGGTGAAACGATCATCGACTCCCACAGCGCCGGGCGCACGCTTTACGCGGTCGAGGAGGGTGAGTGCGAAATCATCCATCCCGGCGGACCCTCGGGCAGCGATCAGGTGCTGGCGGTGGTCGGCGGCGGCGAGCTGATCGGCAGCCACACGCTGAGCAGCTTCGGTAAAGACAACGTGGCGCTGCGAGCCCGGACCAATATTGAAGCCATCAGCCTGGCGGGTGACTTTATGCAGCGCATGAGCGCCACGCTGAAGCCCGTGGAAACCCTGCTTCGCCGCAGCATGCTCACCCATCAGCCGTTCTGGGAAAGCGCGCCAGAGGCTCTTCGCCTGCTGGAAAACGCGACCTGCGCAGAGCTGATGCGGGAGCCTCCAGCCCGCAGTTTTGAGCCCGCCAGCAAAGTGTTGGAGGCTTTTGACGGCTTGCGCCAAAGCGGCCAGGATCTGGCGCTGGTCAGCGACGAATCAGAGCTGGTTGGGCTGGTGACTCGGACTGATCTGATTGCCGGCCTGGAGCACGGGACGGACGCGACGGTAGAGCAGGTGATGAGTCGAAAGCCGGCGGTGGCCGCCAGCGGCGAAACCTGCGCCATTGCGGCCAACATGATGCGCGACCGCGGTTTCAAATGGCTGCCGGTGGTCGATACGCGGGAGCAGCGCCACGTGGTCGGGCTGCTGTACGCCGACGACGTGCTGGCGCACGTCCTGTCGCAGCTGGGCGTCACGCCGGCCTCGGCCTGACGGTTTAGTTAGCTGCTGACCTCGTTGCCGGCAGCACGCAGCGCCTCACAGGCGGACTTAAGGTCGGCGGACTTCACCAGCAGGTAGTCGGTATCGAAGGTGGACACCGCAAACAGGCTGACGCCCGCTGAGGCCAATGGCTCTGACAGCGCGGCCATGATGCCAACCTCGGAGAACGCCAGGGGGCCGGCAACCTCGAGGCAGCGCCATGGTCCCTCGCAGCGGATGCCCTCGGGCACCCGCGAGTGCTCACAGACCACGGACAGCTCAGCGTGAGTCCGCGTGACGCTGGAAAACCCCGGACCCACCCAGCCTGGCAGGGCGGCATCGGGCGCCAGCCGGCAAACGGCTAGCTCGGGCTCCAGGACCGTTAGCCGCACAGGGCTATCGCCCGAGCGGCCCACTGCTGGGCCCTGCTGGACAGGTTCAGGGGAGTACGGCAAACTTCGTGGACGTCTGGAATCGGGGTTGTCATGAATAAGAATTTCCTGTGCCTGCTTGTCGCATTGCTGACCTGTGTGGCCCTGTCGGGCTGCGCTGCCAAGCGTAACCGCTATTTTGTCGGGCAGTGTGCCATCCCCGGCCACTGGTTCTGCGGCAAGGTGTACGACAGCCGCGCCGACTGCAACAACGCCCGCAAGCGCCACGACTTCGAGACTTCCATGACCGGATCCTGTTTCAGCGGCGATCCGCGCGGTAAGCCCGACACGCGCACCATGTAGCCGCTTTGACGGCGCTGTTCTCGTTCAGCGCCGCGCCGGCGGTATGTCTCGGATGGCCTGCGCGAAGGCCGCGTGTTCTGTCGGATCAACCGGATCGTAAACCCGCTCTTCGCTTGCCGGCGCCTCGGTCAGCGACACGCCGGCGCGCCAGGCTGTAGCAACCCGCTGTGGACGGCGCTCAAAGCCGCCGCCACAGTTTGGACACACGTTGTTCAGCACACCCTCCACGCAGTTCCGGCAGAAGGTGCACTCAAAAGAACAGATCATCGCCGCGTCGCTGTCGGGCGGCAGGTCCACGTTGCAGTTTTCGCACCCGGGTTTGAGGTTCAGCATCGAGCAGGTGGCCTAGAGCGGTCTTTGATTGATCGGCCATTCTGCCAGCTTTCGCGTTCCGTGGAGTGCCTCTTAAAGAATCGCTGACGATCACCTGGGACTATTTCGAGCTCGCTGTTGCGGCCGTAACCGTGCTGAGCCTCACCGCGGCAACGCTGCTGGCCCATCGGCGGTGGGGGCGTGACAAGGCGCTGTGTCTCCTGCTTGTACTCGATCTGTATGTGGCGGCCTGGGTGTTGCCGAGCCGGGCGGTTGAGCGGATTCGGGTGGACGACGAGCGGTTTAGCCTGGTCGTCGGCACCTGGCTGGAGCCGATCGAGATCGACATCGAGCTGGCTGGCGTGGTGGTTATCTACGAAGTACACCGCTCGCGACACTGGCTGGAACGCGACTGCTTTTGGGTGTTTCAGGACAAGCGATTCCGGCGGCGGCGGCTAGCCCTCAGTCCGCTACTCTATCGCCAGCGCCATCGGGTTGCGGCTCATTTAAGTAATCGGGGAATCCCGGTTATCGTCCACCAAAATATGCGGATAAATTAGTCTTTAGCCGCCGGGCTTCTGCGCGTCGGTCTGCCCGAACAGATATTGTCGAGCCTCGTCGTCGACCGTGGCGCGCCCCGCCTTGAGTTCGTTACCGCGTGCATAAGCCCGCTTGACCTCCGGCCGTTCGGCAATCGATTCGAACCAGCGCTTCAGCGCGGGATAGTCGCGGAGGTCTTGGCCCTGACGCTCGTGCGGAACAATCCAGGGGTAGCAAGCCATGTCGGCGATGGAATACTCGCCGGCAATGAAGTCCTGACCCTCCAGCTGGCGATTCAGCACGTTGTAAAGCCGTTTCGCCTCGTCCTGATACCGCGTGATGGCGTAGGGGATCTTCTCCGGCGCGTAGGTACCAAAGTGATGGTTCTGGCCGAGCATCGGGCCCAGCCCGGCCATCTGCCAGAAGAGCCACTGCAGGGCGGTTTGCCGACCCCGCGTTCCGTCAGGAAGAAACTGTCCGGTCTTCTCGGCGAGATAGAGCAGAATCGCGCCGGACTCAAACAGCGAAAGCGGTCCATCGCCGTCAGCCGGCTCGTGGTCCACGATCGCTGGAACTCGGTTGTTCGGCGAGTGCTGGAGAAACGTCGGCGCAAACTGTTCGCCGCGCCCGATGTGCACCGAGTGCAGCTCGTAGGGCGTCTCACTTTCTTCCAGGAAGATGGTGACCTTGTGGCCGTTGGGGGTCGCCCAGTAGTAAACGTCAATCATGGCACGCGCGACACTACAGGCGGCGGCGCGCTTTGTCGATTCTTACCAGCCGGTTGTTTTCGAAGCGAAGAATGCGGGTGAAGCGATTGGGACCGAACCGATAGGTCCACGTGTCTACCCGGATACCGTCGAGCTGAAAGCGCCGGCCAAAACGGTCGCGGCCTTGAAAAACGCCGTCGATGAAGTGTGATTCTTTGCTGTGGGGCTTTCCGCAGGCTTCCTCCACTTCGAACTTGAGGTCGCCTTCCACAACGAGATGGACACCGCAGTTCATCGAGTCCGCCTGCGCTGCCGCCGAGATTAGCAGCAGGCAGAGCGGAACGAGCGCGCGGCGCTGTGGGCTGCCGCGCTTATCGTGTTTGGCTGAGCCTTGCCGGGTCAAAGGCTTCACTGGCGCCTCCCCAGATTTTCTTCAGCCGACGATCGCGGCCACAGCCGGTTCGATAGCTGCGGTAGCGGAGCGGGTTTTTCTTGTAGTAGTCCTGATGATAATCCTCGGCGGGATAGAAACGCTCAGCCGCCTCAATTTCGGTAAAGACTTCTTCTCCCAGGCGCTCACGAACGCCTTCGGCCGAGGCTGACGCCTGCGCGAACTGCTGCGCGTCATGCGTGTAGATTGCGGTGCGATATTGGCTGCCGCTATCGCAGAACTGTCGGTTGGCGACCGTCGGGTCGATGTTCAGCCAGAAGACTTGCAGCAGCTCCTCGTAGCTGACCTTCGACGGGTCATACACCACTTCAACGGCTTCCGCGTGGCCGGTCCGGCCGGAAACGACGTCGCGGTAGCTCGGGTTAAGGGCGTCACCGCCGGTATAGCCGGAGGTGGTGCTGATAACGCCGTCGACCTTGTCAAAATCGGCCTCCACGCACCAGAAACAGCCGCCCGCGAAGGTGGCTTTGGCCGTCGCGCTGTTGTCCTGCGCTGAGGTGGTTGCCAGCGGCAGCAGGGCCAGCATCGCAGCAAAAAAAAGCTTTTTCATGGTGTTTCCAGTTTTCTCATCTTGTACAGCAGACCCGCAAACTGCGGCCCTGCTTTCAACCCTGCGCCGTTGCGAGCTCGGCCTTCAGCTCCTGCAGGCGCTTGTATTCAACGTACTGTGTGTCGGCGCCGTCCCATACACGATCGAGATAATCAGCTTCATTCTGCGCCGCCTCAACCAATCCCTTTTGCAGCAAAATCGCGAGCCGTTCGACCCGCGCGAAGCTCATTCCCGGATTCACATCAACCAAGCCGTTGATCTGGTCGAGCGCCTCATCCACGCGGCCGGCCTTGGCCAGGGTGTGGGCATGAAAAACGATGAAAGACTCCATCAGGTCCGGCGATTGAAGCGTCGCCGCTGAACGGCCAAGCCCCTGCAGGACGTTAGTGGAGGTTTCCACTGCCGCAGCCGTATCGCCGGACAGCAGCAGTCCCCGCGCCCGATACCAGTTCACCACAAGTTCCATGGTCGGATTGCTGAACAGTTGCGCCGACTGCTCCAGCTCTTCGAGGACCTTGAGGTAGGGCTCGGACTCTTTAAATATCGAGTAGATGTCCAGTGGGGCAAAAAGCGCGTAGCCGTCGAACGGTGGCTTAAGCTTGGCGCGCGTCTCGGCCGCCATCTGTAGTGCACCCTCCTTGTCGCTCAGCATGGCCTGATAAATCGCCAGGCTGTTTTCGATCTGAAACACCTGCAGGAACGGCGGCATGAAGGTGCTGCCAGCCTCGCTCATTTGCCGTAGAGACTCCATCGCCAGCTCGACTTCGCCCAGGTAGAGATGCAGTTTTTGCTTCATCCCGAGCACTGGAAAGAGCTGGCGCGGCGGGAGATTTCGCGCCTCGATACGTTCGAGCGCAGTTAGCGCCTGATCGTAGGCGCCCTCGCGAAGCAACAGACCCGCCAGCGCAATCTCAGCGCGCGGGTTGGTGGCGTCCAGGAACGCCGCCTCCTCATAAGCCTCCCGCGCCTGCTCAAACTGACCTGCTTGGATGTAGGTATTGCCGAGATCCATGTGGGCTTCCGCGTTTTCCGGCTGTACCTCTTCGATGTACCGCTGGATGGTTGCGATGGCGTTGTCCAGGTCGCCCTCGAGACGCAGTACGGCCGCCAGACTCAGCAGCGTGCGTCGCTGGCTTGGCTCCAGTTCCAGCAGTCGCTGATAGGCACCCTTGGCTTTGCCGATCTCCATCATCACCAGGTAGTTCGAGCCCAAAAGGCCTTGCACCTCGCCGCTCTGCGGATGGATCTGCGCCCACCGTTCCAGCACCCAGACTGCCTGATCGGTGCGTCCCTGCAGCGCCTGCATGTTGGCTTTGAGCATGAACTTCGTTTCGGAGTAAAGCTTGTAGTCGTGCGCCAGCGCCTTCTGCGCCTCAGCGAGTGCCGTCGGGTAGTCGCCGAGGTTGCGGTAAAAGAGATGCGCCAGCACGTGTGCTTCCGCAAACGTTGGGTCCTTCTCAATAGCCTGCTTCAGCTCCTCAATCGCAGCGGGGTAGTTATTTTCGAAGCTGCGAAGACGCTGGGCCTCAACGGCGTGCTGGATGGCTTCGAGATTCTCGCTGGTGTGTTCCTTGATGCTGAGTTCGGTGACGATGCGGTCGGTCTCATAGCCACTCAGGAGGCTTTCGCGGATGTCGCCCGAGATCTGGTCGGCCGTGTCGAGCACGTCGGCACCTGACCGCTTCCACTCGTTGACCATCTGTCCCGTTTCTACTTCGATGAGGCGTGCGGTGAGCTCCAGCGTGCCGTCCACCAACCGGGCGATTTCGCCGGTGATGATCTGCGGCAGACCGCGGTCCCGGGCTATTTGCAAATCCAGCGACAGCGGTTCACCAACGGCGTTGGGAAAACCCTTCTCCCGCAGCCGGCTGGCCGCGCTCGCTTGACTGAGGGGGGTGCCGATCGAAATCAGCGGGTTGCGTCGCAGGTCCTCGGTGATGAGCCACGGAGCGCCGTAGGAGAGCCAGTCGAGCTCGGTGTCGCCGGTCATGTTCCGGAAGAAAAACGCGAGCAGGCTCTGGTGATAGCCGTCCTTAGCGACCTCGTGAAACTCGACGTTGCCGTCCTCGTCGAGGACCTCCACCGTCTCGGTAGCCGCGGCAGCCACTGCCGGCGCCTGAGGGGCGGTCATAGGCTGAACCCACAAAGCCAGGGCCGCGATGGCCGCTGCCGCATTCAGCCCAATGAAACCCGCCTGAAACTTTGTCCACCGGTCTTTGCCGGGGGCGCCGTGGCCCCAGGCGATCACGCCGACAGCCGGGATCAGCGAGACCATGCCCAGGAAGACGTAGGAGGTCAGGTTCTCGGGCAGCGAGAACCGCTCGATCATCCAGTCGCCGATCTCCACTGCCATCCAGGTGGCAGCCACATAAAAGCCGAGGAACTGGGGCACGCGCCGTCGCCACAACTCAGAAAAGAAACCGGTTTCAGCCATGTTTGATGGATTTCCGTTGGCAGCGGCCACCATACCGGTCGCCTCTGGCGCGATCAATGCCCTAAAGTCAGGGAGTTACGGGCGTCAGAGTGCCCCAAATTCGGTGACGATCAGGTCAATTTTGTCGAGAAACGGCTGTTTTTCGGCGTCGCTGAGCCAGCTGGACGCAAAGCTGTTGGCCGCCAGCTGGGCCAGGTGGGAGGACTCAAGCTCGAGACTTTCAGCAACCGCTGCAAAGTTGGCGTTCATATAGCCACCGAAATACGCCGGATCGTCTGAATTAACGGTGGCGTTCAGCCCGTGATCGAGCATGGTGCGCAGCGGGTGGGCCTGCATGTCGCTCACCACGCAGAGCTTGAGATTCGACAGCGGGCAAACGGTCAGCGGCATGGCGGACGCGACCAGTCGTTCGACCAGCGCGGGATCCTCGAGCGCACGATTGCCGTGATCGATGCGCTCAACCGCGAGCTCATCTAGCGCCTGCCAGACGTATTCCGGTGGTCCCTCTTCACCCGCGTGCGCCACGCGGCGCAGCCCGTGTTTGCCGCATTCGGCAAAAACCCGCGTAAATTTGCTCGGTGGGTGACCCACCTCGGAAGAATCGAGGCCAACGCCGGCGAGGTGGTCGAGATAGGGTTCAGCCTCGCGCAACGTGTCAAACGCCGCCGCCTCGTCCAAATGGCGCAGGAAGCACATGATGAGCTTGGAACTCAGCCCGAGCTCTTCCTGGGCCCGAGCCAGACCACCGGTGATGCCGTGGACCACCGTGTCCATCGAAACCCCTCGCTCCGTATGCCCCTGAGGATCAAAGAACACCTCCACGTGGCGCACCTGATCCGCGTAGGCACGGCGGCAATAGGCAAGGGTGAGATCCTCAAAGTCAGCCGGGGTCTGCAGCACCGCCATACCCTGGTAGTAGATGTCCAGAAACTCCTGCAGGTTGCTGAACTCGTAGGCCGCCCGGACCTGCTCGACCGAGTCAAAGGGGATGCTGACATCGTTGCGCCGAGCCAGCTCAAACATCAGCTCGGGCTCCAGGCTGCCCTCCAGGTGCATGTGCAGCTCAGCCTTGGGCAGCCGCTCGATCAGTGCTTGGGTTTTCATTCGCGAAAGCTATCATTCAATGGGTAAGCCAGCCAATGGGCTGGACGACGGAATTTCAGGGAGCGAAGTGATGAAACGAATGGTGCAGGGAATGGTGGGCATGGCGGCGGTGCTGCTCGGAGGCTGCGCAAGCCATACCGTCAGCAACGGCAGCAAGAGCGAGACGGCCCTCCCGGCAAAAACCGGGTACGAGGTGCTGAAGGGCGAGATTTATACGCCGGATGACTGGCCCGTCGAGCTCGTGGCCGACGTTTACAAGCCCGAGGGCGCCGGCGACGGCCCGAGCTATCCCGCGGTGCTGGTGGTGCACGGCGGCGGCTGGACCCGGCGCTCCCCCAGCGACATGGACAGCATCGCCAAGGACCTGGCCAAGCGCGGCCTGGTGGTGATCAACGTCGCCTACCGCTTTGCGCCGCAGCACCGATTCCCGACGCAGCTTGAGGATCTGCAGCAGGCCATGCGTTGGATCGTCGAAAATCACCAGACGCTGGGGGTAGACCTCGATCGAATCGGCGCCTACGGCTACTCCGCGGGTGCGCACCTGGTCGCGCTGCTGGCCACCGTCGACCGGGATGACCCGCTGACGCCCGCCTGGGCACGCGAGCTGCCGAAGCTCAAAGCTGTAGTAGCCGGCGGGACGCCGACCGATCTACGCAAGTGGCCCAACAGTCAGCTGGTAAGAGGCCTGATCGGCGCGGAGCGCGACGCGGCGCTGGACACATGGACAGCGGCATCTCCCATCACCCACGTCAACGGCAACGAACCGCCGTTCTTTCTTTACCACGGCGGTCTGGACAAGCTGGTTGAGCCTGATCAGGCAAAGGATATGCAGGCCGCGCTGGCCGAGGCGGGCGTGCGCACGGAGCTGTTTATCAAGCCGCTGCACGGGCACGTATCGATGTTTCTGTTCGGCGCTGCGGTCGAGCAGGCAACGCGGTTTCTGGTGCGGGAGCTGGCGGCCGGCTAGGTGGCGATGCAAGGGCTGTTTCCGCGGAAACCGAATGGCTCGGGCGCAGCCTAGCCCAGAGCGAGATTTTTTGAGCTTAGCGAGACATCGCTTACAGCGTATTCCGGACACATGGTTTACACATTCACGCATTTGGGGAGCGCCCAAATGCCCTGGAAAGTGTGTAAGCCAATGGATGAAAGACTGAGATTTGTCGCGCGATTGCTGGAAGG
>JBCDKA010000026.1:0-35510 GCA_038747195.1 Pseudomonadota bacterium | reverse complement strand
GCCATCCGCTGTTTTCGCGCTTTATCCGCGCTGCCCGGGAGTACAAAACCGCCAGCCGCGACGCGGCCGTCAACTCGTGAAGCTATGTGGTTTTGAGGCGGGCAACGCCTCGCCGCTGTTCCTGATCGCCGGACCCTGTGTCATCGAGTCCGAGCAGCTGGCGCTGGATACGGCGGGTGAGCTCAAAGAAATCTGTGAGGGTCTCGACGTCCCGCTGATCTACAAATCGTCCTTCGATAAAGCCAACCGTTCGAGCCTCAAAAGCTTTCGCGGGCTGGGCATCGAGACGGGTCTTCAGATCCTGGAAAAGGTCAAGGGGGAGCTCGACGTTCCCGTCCTGACCGACGTGCATGAAGACACGCCGCTGGCGGAGGTTGCCGCGGTGGTCGACGTGCTGCAGACCCCGGCCTTTCTCTGTCGGCAGACCAACTTTATTCTCGACGTCTGCAGCCAGGGCAAGCCGGTCAACATCAAGAAAGGGCAGTTTCTGGCGCCCTGGGACATGCAGAACGTGGTCGACAAAGCCCGCTCGACCGGCAACGAGCAGGTGATGGTCTGCGAGCGCGGCGCCAGTTTCGGCTACAACAACCTGGTCTCCGACATGCGGTCGCTACCCACGCTTCGGCAGACCGGCTGCCCGGTGGTCTTCGACGCCACCCACAGCGTCCAGCTCCCCGGCGGCCAGGGTTCGTCATCAGGCGGCCAGCGCGAGCACGTGCCGGTGCTGGCCCGGGCCGCTGTTGCGGTCGGCGTGGCCGGCGTGTTTATGGAGACGCATCCGGACCCCGAAAACGCTTTGTCCGACGGCCCTAACGCGTGGCCCCTGCCAATGATGGCGGCGCTGCTCGGCCAGCTGAAGCAGCTCGACCTGGTGGCCAAATCCCAGCCCTACATGGAATCGCGACTCAACGCGCCCGAATAGCACAAGAGGTTCACAAATGAGCACCATTGAACAGGTCCACGCCCGGGAGATCCTGGATTCGCGCGGCAATCCGACGCTGGAAGCAGAGCTGCGTTTGTCCAGCGGACACGTGGGTCGCGCCGCCGTGCCGTCCGGCGCGTCCACCGGCGCCCGAGAGGCGCTGGAGCTGCGCGACGGTGATCCGGATCGCTATCTCGGCA
Source organism: Pseudomonadota bacterium (assembly GCA_038747195.1). Taxonomy (GTDB): domain Bacteria; phylum Pseudomonadota; class Gammaproteobacteria; order Xanthomonadales; family SZUA-38; genus JANQOZ01. The sequence continues at coordinate 34,388 of JBCDKA010000026.1, read as the reverse complement.
AGGGCGTGCGCAAAGCCGTCGACAACGTCAACGGCGCGATCGCCGGCAAGCTGCAGGGTATGTCGGGCGACAATCAGCGCGAGATCGACGAGACCATGATTGCGCTCGACGGCACCGACAATAAGGCGACGCTCGGCGCCAACGCGACGCTCGGCGTGTCACTGGCGCTGGCCCACGCCCGCGCGCTGAACGCGGGTCTGCCGCTCTGGGAGCATCTGTTCAATGAAACGGTGACGCCCGAGCTGCCGGTGCCGATGATGAACATCCTCAACGGCGGCGCGCACGCGGACAACAGCGTTGATATGCAGGAATTTATGATCCTGCCCATCGGGGTCGGTTCGTTCTCCGAGGCGCTGCGCTGCGGCACGGAGGTGTTTCACAGCCTGAAGTCGGTGCTCAAGCAGCAGGGCCTGAACACGGCGGTGGGTGACGAGGGTGGCTTTGCGCCCAACCTGAGCTCCAACGAAGCGGCGGTAGAGACCCTGCTGGAGGCGATCGAGCAGACCGGCTATGCGTTGGGGCGCGAAATCTATCTGGGCCTGGACGTGGCCAGCTCCGAGTTCTTTAAGGACGGCGAGTACGTCCTGGAATCGGAGGGCCGCAGCTTTGCGCCGGAGGCGTTTGCCGACTACCTGGCGGATTGGGTGGGCCGGTATCCCATCATCAGCATCGAAGACGGTATGGCTGAAGACGACTGGGATGGCTGGAAGTATCTGACCGACAAGGTGGGCAGCAAGACGCAGCTCGTCGGCGACGATCTGTTTGTGACCAATACGCAGATTCTCAAGCGCGGCATCGACACCGGCGTGGCCAACTCGATCCTGATCAAGTTCAACCAGATCGGCACGCTGACCGAGACGCTGGACGCCATCGGCATGGCGACCCAGGCTGACTACACCTCAGTGGTGTCACACCGTTCCGGCGAGACCGAGGACACCACCATCGCTGACCTGGCGGTCGCCAGCAGCGCCAACCAGATCAAGACCGGCTCCCTCTGCCGCTCTGATCGCGTGGCGAAATACAACCAGCTGCTGCGGATTGAAGAGGCGCTCGGGGCTGAGGCCCGGTATGCCGGACAGGCCGCATTCAGCCGCTGGTTGGGCTGAACGGGCCGCTCCGGTGGCGGGGCTTCCACCGTTGACCTTTCACCCGGCACCGGTAACAATGCGCAAATCACGTGATTAAGTGGCGCTATGCGACTGATCAACCTCATGTTTATTGCGATTCTCCTGCTGCTTCAGCAGCAGCTGTGGTTCGCGCAGGGTGGCCTGCGCGACAGCTGGCGGCTGCAGCGTGCGGTAGAGGAACAGCAGGCTGAGAACCAGCGGCTGCTGGATCGCAATCGCTCGCTGCGGGCCCAGGTCCAGGACCTGAAGACGGGCTCGGAAGCGGTTGAGGAGCTGGCGCGAAGCGAGCTGGGGCTGCTGGGCCCCGACGAGTCGTTCTATCAGATTGTCGAAATCGGCCGGAGCTCGCGCTGACCGACGTCACCGCCTCGCCTCCGGCCTCCCGGCTGCCCGATTGGCCCACCGCTAACCCACCTCCGACCGCCACGGGCCGGCTGAAAGTCCGGCCCGAAGACTTTGTGGTGGACGAGCTGCTGGATCTTGAGCTGACGGGAAGCGGGGAGTTCCTGTGGCTTCGGGTAGCCAAGCGCGCGATCAACACGGCGGACGTTGCCAAGCTGCTGGCCAAAGATGCCGGACTCCCCGCTCGCGCCGTGAGCTATTCGGGTCTCAAGGACCGGCAGGCTGCAGCCACCCAGTGGTTCAGCCTCCACCTGCCGGGTCTGCCCGATCCGGATCTCCCCGATGAACTCTGCCCGGGCGTCGAGATACTCGATCGCGTCCGCCATCAGAAAAAGCTGCGCAGCGGTACCCACCGCGCCAATCGCTTTCAGATCCTCCTGAGGGACTGCCACCTCGAGCTTGATGACCTCAGCCGACGCTGTGAGCAGGTGTCGCGCGAGGGTGTCCCCAACTACTTCGGCGCACAGCGATTCGGCCGCAACGGCGACAATCTCCGGCAGGTTCAAGGCTGGTATGCGGCGCGGCAGAGCGGACAGCGCTCGCGGCGTCGCGGACGCCACCTCGAAGGGTTGCTCCACTCGACGGCTCGCGCGTTTTTGTTCAACGAGGTGCTGGCCGAACGCGTGCGCGACGGCGACTGGGCCAAGGGGCGGGACGGCGATATCTGGATGCTGGCCGGCACGCGCTCCATCTTTGGCCCCGAATCAATGACAGACGAGCTACGGGCGCGCTGTGTGGCGGGCGACGTTGCCCCAACCGGTCCGCTCTACGGTCGAGCGGGCGGCACGCTATGGCCAGTCTGGGAGCAAGCGTTGCTGGAGCGTCACCCCGAGCTGACCGGCGGTCTCGACGCTGCGGGCGCCCGGCCGGCGCGCCGCCGCCTGAGCGTCAGGCCTCACAATTTTCAGTGGGCGGTGGACGGCGACCAGTTCACCCTGTCTTTTGAGCTGGCGCGCGGCGAGTTTGCCACCGTTGTGCTCCGGGAGCTGATCGATGTTGACGCTCAGTCCGTGAGGTAGATAAGCCACTCTCGCAGATCGATGGCGCCGGTAGCAGCCAGCAGCGGCACCACGCAGGTAGCGAGCGCGACGGTGAGGACAAACCCCGGCCAGCCCAGGCGGCCCGACAGCCCGGCCAGCAGCGCGATGCCGCCACCGCCGCCCAGCAGAAAATTGCCCGGCACGTTGAGCAGGAGCCCGAGGAGCACGTAGTCCGCCGGACCGCCGCGGTTCCTCAGCCAGCCTGCGGCACGGTGGGTCAGCCGGTGACCGGCCAGCGCGGCGTCCCGCTGATCGTCAAAATGGCGCGCCTGCTCCCGCCAGCGGCGCAGGATGGGGAGCTGAAGGCAGTGGCCGCGGAGATAAACGCCGGCGCCGAAGGCCAGATTCAGGCCGGCGAGAGTGGCCAGATAGGCCACGAGGGCGCCGACCTTGCCGAAGACCAGCATCATCAGCAGCCCCAGCTCGATGCCCGGCATAAACGGCAGCGCCAGCAACAGCGCGTAGCTGACGCCGCTGGAGATCAGCAGCGCCGGCGTCTGACGGGCGTCGGTGAGCAGCTGAACCAGGTCCATCTCCAGATCCCAGAGCAGGACCGCTGCGGTCGCTGCGAGCAGCAGGACCAGTACTAACGCAGTGATGCTTCGCCGGCGAGCGCGCCGCAGCGCAGCGTCCGGGACCGTTGGCCGCGGCGAGTTGCTGGCGTTAGCCGGAGCGGCGTCCGGCGTATTTGCGGGCTGAGCGGGTTCGTTCATCTGCCGGCCTAAGTCGAGAGCATTACCCTACAGACCCCAGGGTCGCTTGGCCCGTGCCAGGGGTTGCCGGCGCCGCCGGTTTCGCGCCGGATCAGCCGGCGCTCAGCAGCACGTAAACCGCGCCCGTTCCGCCGTCGTTTGGGCGGGCTGAGGTGAAGGCGAGCACCGCTTTGCGTCGGCGCAGAAGACTGTTGGTCAATCCCTTCAGCACCGGACCGCGCGACTTTGAGCGCAAGCCCTTGCCGTGAATGATTTTGACGCAGGTGATGCCGCGCTGCTGACAGTAGTCGATGAAGTCCAGCACGCTGACCCGCGCGGCCTCGATGTTCATCTGGTGCAGGTCGAGCTCGGCGCCGACGCTGTACTGACCCCGCCGCAGCTTCTTCAGCAGCTTCGGCGACAAACCGTCGCGGACAAAGTTGAGCTCCTCCCCGGACTCGACTTCCGCCCAGTCGATCTCGCCTCGCTTCAGCTCGTCCATCACCCGGCGTTCGTCGGCGCGGCTGTGTCGATTCGACGGTGGCGGAGGTGGTTTGCGCCGGCGCTCGCGGGTGCTTTTGATGGGCCGCACGTCGGCCATCTCCTGACGAAAGAGATCCAGATCGTCGGCCTCCGGGGCGAACGAATCGCCTTTGGGTGGCTTGGTCGAATCGCTGGGCGGGGGCGGGCTCATGGCGGGTGAAACGGTGACTCATTCAGGCGGCTGCCGGGCAATTCCAGTATATTACCCGCTTCTTTTTTGAGAAGCGCACGGATGCATATTCTGATCAGCAACGACGACGGTCTGGACGCGCCGGGCATCGAGATGCTCGAGCGCCAGATCAGCCGGGTCGCCGAGGTCACCGTAGTGGCGCCCGACCGCGACCACAGCGGCGCATCCAACTCGCTGACGCTGAGCGCACCCATCCGAATTCTGCACCATGCCGGCCATCGTTATCGCGTCGCCGGCACGCCCACCGACTGCGTGCACCTCGCGCTGACGGGGCTGCTCGACCCGGAACCTGACATGGTGGTCTCCGGCATTAACGCCGGCGCTAACCTCGGTGACGACGTGATCTATTCCGGCACCGTCGCCGCCGCTATGGAAGGGCGCTACTGCGGGCTGCCGGCCGTGGCCGTATCGCTGGTTTATGACGACCGGCCGCGACATTTCGAGACGGCGGGGCTGGCGGCGGTGCAGATTGTCCAGCGCCTGGTGAGCGATCCGCTGCCGGCGGACACGATACTCAACGTCAACGTGCCGGATATTCCCTGGGATCAGGTTGCCGGCTTTGAGGTGACCCGGCTGGGGCACCGGCATCGCGCTGAACCCTTCGTCAAGCAGCACGATCCTCGCGGGCGACCGGTATACTGGATCGGCGCGGCGGGTCCCGCGCTGGACGCCGGGCCGGGTACCGATTTTCACGCGATCAGCCGCGGCTGCGTGTCGGTCACGCCGATCCACGTAGATCTGACCCGCTACACGGCGCTCGAAACGGTGGGCAGCTGGGTCAGCGGCCTCGACCAGGCGCTGACCAACCCGGCGGAGGCCGCTGCGCCCGCCGCCGCGACGGACGCGTCACGCCGTTGAACAACCCGGGTACGCAGTCGGTCGCCGGCATCGGCATGACGTCTGCTCGCACGCGCCAGCGGCTCATCGAGCGGCTGCGCCAGGGTGGGGTCACCGACCAGCGCGTGCTGGACGCGGTGGCCGCCGTGCCGCGCCATCAGTTTGTCGACGAGGCCATGGCCAGCCGCGCGTACGAGGATACGGCGCTGCCGATCGGACGCGGCCAAACCATTTCGCAGCCGCTGGTGGTGGCGACCATGACGCAGGCGCTGCTTGCGGACGGGCCGCTGGAAAGTGTGCTGGAAATCGGCACCGGGTCGGGTTACCAGGCCGCCGTTTTGGCGCAGCTTGTGCCGCAGGTGTTTACGGTGGAGCGAATCGACGAACTGTCGCGGCAGGCGCGGCGACGCTTTCGCCACCTGAAGATCCGAAACATTCGCGCCAAGCAGGCTGATGGTGGCGAGGGCTGGGCCCAGAACGCGCCCTATGACGGCGTCATGGTCACCGCCGCCGCTGATCACGTGCCGCAGGCGCTGTTCGATCAGGTGGCGCCCGGCGGTGTGCTGGTGGCGCCGGTGGGGCCGGTGGGCGGTGTCCAGCGGCTGCTCAAGTTCTCGCGGCGGGCCGCGGGGTTCCGCCGGCAGGATCTCGGGGCGGTGGTGTTTGTGCCGCTTCTCGGTGGACTCGATTAGGGCCTATGAAGCTTTTCGCGCCGCTCTACGACACGACGCTGCGCTGGTCTCAGCACCGTCTTGCGCCCCGCTATCTGGCGGGATTGAGTTTCGCTGAGTCCACTTTTTTTCCGGTGCCGCCGGACGTGATGCTGATTCCCATGGTGCTCGGCAAGCCGGCACGATGGCTTCAGCTGGCGGGCCTGTGCACGGTGATGTCGGTGCTGGGTGGCCTGTTTGGCTATCTGATTGGCGTCTTCGCGTTCGAGCTGATCGAACCGCTGCTCCATCGCTTCGGCTACTGGGAAACCTTCGAAAAAGCGCAGGCGGGCTTTCGGGAGTACGGCTTCTGGGTGGTTCTGCTGGCGGGCTTTTCGCCGATTCCGTACAAGATTTTTACCATCGCCAGCGGCACTGTCGGCATGGCGCTGCTGCCGTTTGCGATCGGCTCCCTGATTGGTCGCGGCGGCCGGTTTTTTCTGGTGGCTGGCCTGATCCGGCTGGGCGGCGTCAAGGCGGCGGACAAGATTCGGCAGTATGTTGAGGTGCTGGGCTGGCTGCTGGTGGTGCTGGTGGTGGCGGCGGTGCTGTGGCTGCGCCACTAGGACGTCGGCCTAGCGGGCGGCTCTCGATCGCCCTGGTCTCACTTCTGGTCACCGCGCTCGCGGCGTGCAGCTATCGCGCCGCGCCGCCGGAAAAGCGCCGACCGGCGCCGCGCTATGAGCCGGCGGCGCCCGGATCCACCCGCATTCAGCGCCCCTCGTTCTATACGGTCAAGCGTGGGGACACGCTTTACGCCATCGCCTGGCGCTACGGTTTGGACTATCGGGATCTGGCGCGCTGGAATCGCGTTCAGGCCCCGTTTGTGATCCATCCGCAGCAGCCGCTGCGTCTATATCCGCCGCGGGTTGTGCCCACACCGGTTCGAACAACGACAACCGCATCGACAGCGGCTCCGCCGCCGAAAGCCCAGGCGTCGACGCCGAGGCAGGCCGCCGCGACTCCCCCGACATCCTCAAGCAATACCCCGGCAGCGCGACCGCCAGCGAAGCCGCGTCCCGCCGCCGCGACTCCAGCCAAACCCAAACCGGCCGCCACCAGCGGAGCCGTCGCCTGGCGCTGGCCGCTGGAGGGAAAGGTGCTGGCCGAGTTTTCGAACGCGGCGCCCAACCTTCAAGGTCTCGACATTGCGGCCGCCCCGGGCACCGCGGTCCAGGCGGCGGCAGCCGGGGAAGTGGTCTACAGCGGCAACGGGCTGGTGGGGTATGGCGAGCTCATCATCATTAAACACAGCGATCGCTATCTCAGCGCCTACGCCCACAACCGCCAGCGTTTTGTGAGGGAAGGGCAGGCGGTGGGTGCTGGGGAAAAGATTGCCGAAGTTGGGTCGAATGGCAGTCAAAAGTCGCGATTGCACTTCCAAATTCGGGAAAACGGAAAACCGGTCAACCCCCGGAAACACCTGCCGAAGCGCTAAACGTCAAGGGTGGTGCACGGTTTTTTAACAAAGATTTGAGGTGTTTGGGCTAGCATGGCGTTTCAAGGATGGAACGACGCCTGAGGATCAGGCAGGGATAAGGGAATATGCATGCACTGAAAGCGCAGGAGCGCTCGTCAGCGCTGGAGCCTATGGCATCCGGTGTTGGTGCAGCCAGCGCAGACTCAACCACCGTTTACCTCTCGTCGATCGGCGCCGCGCCGCTGCTCACCGCCGAGGAGGAAGTTCACTTCACCAGGGCCTGGCGCCAGGGCGACCCGAACGGTCGCCAGCGGATGATCGAATCGAATCTGCGACTGGTCGTCAATATCGCCCGCCGCTACGCCAATCGCGGCCTGCCGCTGTTGGACCTTATAGAAGAAGGCAATCTCGGCCTGATCAGGGCCGTCGAAAAGTTTGATCCCGAACGGGGCTTCCGCTTTTCCACCTACGCAACCTGGTGGATCCGCCAGGCGGTGGAGCGCGCCATCATGAACCAGGCCCGGACGGTGCGACTGCCGATCCACGTGGTCCGGGATGTGGCGGCCTACCTGCGGGCTGTGCGGGAACTGGCGCAGCAGCTCGATCGGGCACCAACGCGTGAAGAGATTGCGCAGCAGCTCGACGTATCGCTTGAACAGGTGGACCGGCTGGCCTGCCTGAACGAACGCTCGACCTCCATCGACGGACCCATGGGCGCGGACGGCGACCGCCAGCTCCTCGATGCTCTGGCTGACGACAATAATCCCGACCCGTGCGAAATTGTTGCGGACAATCGGCTGGGGGGGCAGGTCGATGAGTGGCTGGGGCGCCTTCCTGACCGCGAGCGGGAGGTCCTGGAACGACGCTTCGGTCTGCACGGCTATAGCAGCCAGACGCTGTCCGATGTCGGTCGGGAAATGGGCGTGACTCGGGAACGGGTCCGCCAGATCCAGATCCAGGCGCTGCGTCGCCTGCGGCAAATCTCCAGCGCCTGCGGCGTCGAGGAAACGCCGCTGTTCGATTAAGGCCTGTGGTCTAAGCCCGGTGGTCGCTCGCGACTCTTAAGTCACCGGAAAGATCAGCGCCAGCATCGCCGCCCGGCCCTCGTCGAGCAGGATGTTGAAAGTGCGGCAGGCGGCCGCGTTGTGCATCGACTCCAGCCCGACGTGAGCCGCCATAATCGAGGCGGCGAAGGGCGGCGGTGGAAAGGTCAACGTGGCGCCCGTGCCCAGGATCACCAGCTCCGGCTGCCAGTCCAGCATCATCCGCGCCTGGTCGCGGTCGAGCTGAGCGGCGTCGGTCACCGACCACTCGGCGTTTAGCTGCTGGCCGGAAACGAGCAGGCTTTGCGTGTAATGCTGCTGCCCAATGATCACGCCGTCGTCGCTCAGGCTGCGGATGGCGTTGGGGGGCGCGTTATGAAGCGTCAGATCCATCAGCGGGGCAGGGCCAGCTGAGGTTTCTCCGGATGCGGTCGGTACAGGCAGCACACCTGGCCGATTTGCTGAACCACCGCTGCTCCGGTTGAGTCGCGAACGGTGTCGATCCAGCCGCTGCGCTGGTCCCGGTCGCCGCGCAGCTTCAGCTTGACCAGCTCGTGCGTGTCCAGCGCCAGCTCCAGTTCGGCCAGCACACCCTCAGTCAGGCCGTTGTTGCCGACGGTAACAACCGGCTTTAGTCCATGCGCCAGGCCGCGCAGAAAGCGCGTCTGGCTGCGGGTCAGATTGTTCACAATGTTCTCATCTGGTGTGGGATAGTGTCCGTTCCAGTATCGCTTATGTCGGTGACCCTTGGCGAGATCCAAGAGCAGCAAGAAATGGCTGGCTGAGCATTTCGACGACGAGTACGTGCTTCGCGCGCAGCGCGAGGGACTGCGGTCGCGGGCCGCTTTCAAGCTGCAGGAGCTGCAGGAGCGTTATCAGCTGGTCCGACCGGGAATGTCCGTGGTGGACCTCGGGGCTGCCCCCGGGGGCTGGATTCAGCTGGTGCTTCGGTGGCTCAAAGGCAAGGGCCGGGCGATCGGCTTGGACCTGCTGCCGATCGAGCCGTTGGACGGCGCGGTGCTGATTCAGGGCGACTTTACCGAAGACGAGCCGCTAGCGGTTCTGACGGAGGCGCTGGAGGGTCAGCCGGTTGATCTTGTGTTATCGGATATGGCGCCCAATATCTCCGGTATGCGCGCGGTCGATCAGCCGCGTGCGATGTACCTGGTGGAGCTGGCGCAAGACTTCGCCCGCCAGCACCTTCGCAAAGGCGGCACGCTGCTGATGAAGGTGTTTCAGGGTGAGGGTTTTGACGAACTGGTAAGGCAGCTGCGGGTGGATTTTTCGACCGTCAGCGTGGTCAAACCCAAAGCGTCGCGACCCAGGAGCCGAGAGGTGTACGTTTTGGCACGTGGCGCACGCTAAGAGGCGGTGCTATCGTGCCGGTCAAGAGAAGTTGACACCTGCCGATTTTGTGAGGCAAGGGTGGGCGCAAAGCCGCGAATTGGCGCGCCTTTTCAAGAGGTAGAGCATTGAGAAACGATATGGCAAAGAACCTGGTCCTTTGGATCATCATCGCGGTCGTCCTGATGTCGGTGTTCAACACCTTCTCGCCGCGCGGATCCGCAAATGCTCCGGTCGCATACTCGGAGTTCTTGAGCGAAGTTCGTAACGGCCAGGTTTCCAAGGTCCGCATTCAAGAGTCGCCGGATGGCCGGGTTATCGCCTACGAGTCGAGCAACGGCGAAATCAGCGAAACCTTTGCGCCGGACGACGAAAAGCTGATCGACGATCTGGTCACGAGAGACGTACAGATTGAGGTGAAGCCGCCCGAGCGTCGCTCCCTGCTCGTCGACATCTTTATCTCGTGGTTCCCGTTCCTGCTCCTGATCGGTCTGTGGATCTTCTTCATGCGCCAGATGCAGGGCGGTGGCGGTGGCCGCGGCGCCATGTCCTTTGGCAAGTCGCGCGCGCGGCTCCAGGGCGAGGATCAGGTGAAGGTCACCTTCGCGGACGTTGCTGGCGTTGAAGAAGCCAAGCAGGAAGTCACCGAGCTGGTGGAGTTTCTGAAGGACCCGGGCAAGTTCCAGCGCCTGGGCGGTCAGATCCCGCGCGGCGTGTTGATGGTCGGCTCGCCGGGTACCGGTAAAACGCTCCTGGCCAAAGCGGTCGCGGGCGAGGCCAAGGTGCCGTTCTTCACGATCTCCGGCTCGGACTTCGTCGAGATGTTTGTCGGTGTCGGCGCCTCACGGGTGCGCGACATGTTCGACCAGGCCAAGAAGCACGCGCCGTGCATCATCTTTATCGATGAAATCGACGCCGTTGGCCGCCATCGTGGCGCCGGTCTCGGCGGCGGGCACGACGAGCGCGAGCAGACCCTCAACCAGCTGCTGGTTGAGATGGACGGCTTTGAGGGCAACGAGGGCATCATTGTGGTGGCCGCAACGAACCGGCCCGACGTCCTTGATCCGGCGCTGCTGCGCCCCGGCCGCTTCGACCGCCAGGTGGTGGTGCCGCTGCCGGACGTGCGCGGTCGCGAGCAGATCCTTAAAGTCCACATGCGCAAGGTGCCCTACAGCTCGAACGTTGATGCCCGGGTTCTGGCCCGGAGCACGCCGGGCTTCTCGGGGGCGGACCTCGCGAACCTGGTCAACGAGGCGGCGCTGTTTGCGGCGCGCGAAGACTCCAAAGACGTGAACATGGAGCACTTCGAGCGCGCGAAAGACAAGCTGATGATGGGCGCCGAGCGTCGCTCGATGGTGATGAGCGAAGACGAAAAGCGTCTGACCGCCTATCACGAAGCGGGTCACGCGATTGTCGGCCGGCTGGTGCCCGAGCACGACCCGGTCTACAAAGTCAGCATCATCCCACGCGGGCGAGCGCTGGGTGTCACGATGTTTCTCCCCGAGGAGGACAAGTACAGCCAGAGCCTTACCCAGCTCCAGAGCCAGCTGTGTAGCCTTTATGGCGGTCGGATTGCCGAGGAGCTGATCTTCGGCAAGGACCGGGTCACCACCGGGGCGTCCAACGATATCGAGCGGGCCACCGATCTGGCGCGCCTGATGGTTCAGCGCTGGGGTCTGTCCGACGCGCTCGGTCCGGTTGCTTACGGCGAGCAGGAAGAAGAGGTCTTCCTCGGCCGTTCGGTCACCCAGCACAAGGCGGTTGCCGAAGAGACGGCCCGGCAAATTGATTCGGAGGTTCGTCGCATTCTCGATGAGGCCTACGACCGATCGACTCGCCTGCTGAAGGAAAACGAGAAAAAGATGCACGTCATGGCCGAGGCCCTGATGAAGTACGAGACGATTGATTCCGGTCAGATCGACGACATCATGGACGGACGTACGCCCGGACCACCGCGCGACTGGTGGGACACGCCGGACGACGACACCGGCAGCGGCGGTTCTCGCGTCACCGCCTCGACCCAGGACGAGCCTCCGCTGGGCGGTCCGGCCGAACAGCACTAAAAGAACTAGCAATAGCCTAAGGGCCCGAACCTCGTTCGGGCCCGCTCCTTTTCGCCGGCGCGTTTTGCTCTACCGGCTTGTTCCGCAAAATAGCTTGATGTCGTGACGCATCCTTCGGACACCTTCACGGTCGGACCGCTGACGCTGCCAAAGCCGGCGCTGCTGGGCGTGCTGAACGTCACTCCCGATTCTTTTTCTGACGGCGGACGCTACGCTACGCTGGATCGCGCCGTGGCCGCTGCCGAGCAAATGGCCGCCCAGGGGGCTGATCTGATCGACGTTGGCGGGGAGTCGACCCGGCCGGGCGCGGAGGCGGTCAGCACGGAGGAGGAGCTGGCGCGGGTTGTGCCGGTGGTTGAAGCGCTAGCGTCCCGGATTGCAACGCCGATCTCGGTCGACACCTCCAACCCTGAGGTGATGCGGGCCGCGCTGGCGGCCGGTGCCCAGCTGGTCAACGACGTGCGGGCCCTGTCGCGGCCGGGTGCGTTAGAGGCGGTTGCGGAAAGTGAAGCCGCCGTTTGCCTGATGCATATGCGCGGTACACCGCTCACCATGCAGACGAATCCAGACTATGCTGAGGTGGTGGATGAGGTCGCGGCGTTTCTTGAGCACGCGGTGCAGCGCTGCGAGGCGGCGGGCATCAACCGGAGCCGAATCATGGTCGATCCGGGCTTTGGTTTTGGCAAAACGCTGCAACACAATTTAACCCTGCTCGCGCGCTTGCGTGAGCTACAGTCGATAGGCTGCCCCTTGCTGATTGGCGTGTCTCGCAAGTCGATGTTTGGACAGCTGCTGGATCGGGGTGTCGACGAACGGCTCGCCGGGACGCTGGCGGCAGGGCAGCTGGCGCTGGACGGTGGTGCCCACGTCCTGCGGGTTCACGACGTGGCGGAGCACCACGATATGCGCCAGGTCTGGCAACGCGTACGTGCGCTGCGACACAACTCAACTTAAACGATGGTCGGCCAGGGAATGCCGGCCAAGGGAAATCACCATGAGCCGAAAATATTTTGGTACTGACGGCATCCGAGGCCGTGTCGGGGATGAGGTTATCAACGCCCAGTTTGCCCTCAAGCTGGGCCATGCGATGGGTAGCGTGCTGCGACGCCGCGGTGCACCGCTGGTGGTGATCGGCAAAGACACCCGGATCTCGGGCTATATGTTTGAGGCCGCGCTGGAAGCGGGTCTCGCGGCGGCCGGGGCCGACATCCGACTGCTGGGACCCATGCCAACGCCCGCGGTGGCGTTTATCACCCGCACCCTGCGGGCCGGCGCCGGTATCGTGATCAGCGCCTCGCACAATCCTCATTACGACAACGGCTTCAAGTTCTTCAGCAGCGCTGGCGAGAAGCTGCCGGACGAGGTGGAGGCAGAGATCGAGCTGGAGCTGGATCGGCCCTTTAGCACGGTGGACTCCGGCAGCTTAGGCCGTGCCCAGCGCGTGGAAGATGCAGCCGGGCGCTACGTCGAGTTTTGTAAGCGCACCATTCCGTACACAAGCTCGCTGGCCGGCATCAAGATGGTGCTCGACTGCGCCAACGGTGCCACGTACGACGTGGGGCCGGCCGTGTTCACCGAGCTGGGGGCGGAGGTGGTTGCCATCGGGAACGAACCCGACGGACTCAATATCAACGAGAAAGCCGGGTCACTGCATCCTGAGCTGCTGCAGCAGGCGGTGGTGGAACACCAGGCAGATCTCGGCATCGCGTTCGACGGCGACGGCGACCGCGTTCAGATGGTCGACGGTTCCGGCGAGCTGATCGACGGTGATCAGCTCCTCTACATCATCGCCCGGCACCGCGAGGATGCGGGCCGCCTCGGTGGCGGTATCGTCGGCACGCTGATGACCAACTTTGGGCTGGAAACCTGTTTCCGCGAGCGGGGCATCAACTTCGTGAGGGCTGACGTCGGCGACCGCTTTGTGCATCAGCAGCTGCTCAAGCGTGGCTGGCTCGTGGGTGGTGAGGCGTCCGGGCACATTCTCTGTCTTGACAAAACCACCACCGGCGATGCCATCATCAGCGCTCTGGAGGTGCTGGAGATCTTGTCCTCCAGCGGGCAGACCCTGGCGCAGGCGGCCCATGGCTTTGAGAAGTTTCCGCAGACCATGATCAACGTGCCGGTGAAGGGTAAGGTGGCGATGGACAGCTCCGCCACCGTGCTCGACGCCGTCAAAGATGTGGAGGCGAGCCTCGGCAACGACGGCCGGGTGATTCTCCGTCCTTCCGGCACCGAACCCGTGGTTCGGGTGACGGTCGAGGGTCGACGTGGAGGCCAGGTTGACGAACTCGCGCAGCAGCTGGCGCAGGTGGTACAGGAGGAATTTAGCTAGTGCAGGAAACCCAGGAGGTCCCGACGCTGGACCTGTCGACGTTTGAGGTCGACCCCGAAGGGTTTGTGAAGGCGCTGGGCGAGGCTTACCAGCGCTACGGTTTTTGCGGCATCCGCAACCATGGCATCAGCGACGCCGTGACGGACTCCGCGTACCGCGTTTTTCAGGATTTCTTTGCGCTGCCCGCGGCGGCTAAGCAGACCTATGCCGCCGGTGAGGGCGGGGCCCGAGGCTATACCGGTGTCGGGATCGAAACGGCCAAAGATGCGCAGCATCCCGACCTCAAAGAGTTCTGGCACGTGGGCCGGGAACTGCCGGCCGATCATCCGCAGCGAGACCGCATGCCGCCCAACCAGTGGCCCACGGAGGTGGCCGAGTTTCGGGAACACGCCTACGCGCTCTACGAGGCGCTCGACGATCTCGGTCGCCGCGTGCTCCGAGCGATGGCGCTTTACCTTGGGCAGGACGAACGCTACTTCGACTCCCGAGTGAACGAGGGCAACAGCATCCTTCGACCGATTCACTATCCGCCCATCGAGGAAGAGACGCCATCGGTGCGAGCGGGACAGCACGAAGACATCAACCTGATCACGCTGCTGATCGGCTCCGAGCAGCCGGGGCTGGAAATCCTGAGCCGCAACGGTGACTGGGTGCCGGTGACCACGGTTCCCGGCGCCATCATGTGCAACATCGGCGACATGATGCAGCGGCTGACCAACCACGTGTTTCCGTCGACCACCCACCGGGTGGTGAATCCGCCCGGGGCAGAGGCGCTGAAGCCGCGCTACTCGATTCCCTTTTTCCTGCATCCCAACGCCGATTTTATGATCGAAACGCTGACGACCTGTATCAGCGAAGATCGGCCCAACCGCTACCCCGAGGCGCTGTCGTCGCACGACTACCTGGAGCAGCGGCTGGTCGAAATCGGTCTCAAAAGCTAACGGTGGCGCGCGTCGATCTCACGTCGATCAGAGCCCGGCGGGTCGTGCTGCCGGTCTTGCTCTTGCTGATGCTGACGCTGGCATTGGGCCTGAGGACCGCCGTCGGCGAGACGATTCCCGCCGGCGTGACGCTGCTGGCCCAGCTGGCCGACCGGGGTGACGCTGACGCGCAGTACGGGCTCGGTACCTGGTATATGGAAAACCACGCGTCGCAGTCCGAGCTGGAACAGGCCCGGGACTGGCTGCTGCAGGCAGCGCGCCAGCAGCACGTTCACGCCATGTTCCGCCTCGGCGTCATGCTCAACCGATTCGACAGCCTGCGCGACGAAGGGCAGTCGATGACCTGGGTTCGCGGCGCCGCTGAGGCCGGGCTGGCGGATGCCCAGGCGTTGTTTGGTATGTACCTGTTTCAGGGTTTGGACGGCAGCACGCCCGACTGTACCGCCGCGGCCGGCTGGCTGGAGAAAGCGGACGCGGTGGGTCACGAGACGGCCCAGAGCAATCTGGTGTGGGTGCTGGCGACCTGCCCTGTAGAGGGTCAGCGCGATGGATCCCGGGCGCTGCGCCTGGCCTTCGATCAGGTCTATCGACGAGGCATGAAAACCGCCAACCAGATGGACAACCTCGCTGCCGCCTACGCGGCCGCCGGCGATTTTCTGAGCGCTGAGGTGGCTCAGCGGGAGGCGCTAGCGATGGAGGAGGACCCGGAAGTCAAAGCGATTTTTCAAGAGCACCTCGACAGCTACCTCAAGCGTGAGGCCTGGGTGGAGCATCCGACGCCTCGCTAGCCGGCTCCGGAAGCCTCCGATTCTGGCCTGAATACGCATTAGCCAGCCTTTTTATCCTCCTCACTCAGGCCTCAGCCAGCGGGCTGATCGGGCCAGCGCCCAGGGCGCTGAACTACGACGACTTGCGTACTTGGTCAGCCGCCCTACAATAAAAGTGCTGTTTTTCATCGAGTGCCACGATGTTGAAAAAGAATAAGATCCAGAGCCTGTTGGCTCTCCTGGGGCTATGGTTTTGCGCTGACGTGCTGGCGCAATCCACTGAACTGAACCTGACAAAGGCTGTATCGGACAGCAACGGCGCAGCTGTTGACGGGGCTTCATCCGGGGACCTGCTCGGCTGGGCCGTGAGCGGGGACGGCGACTATAACGGCGACGGCATCAACGATCTGGCGATCGCCGCGCAAGGTTTCGACGTTGCCGGTGCCAACGGTACGTCCAACAACGCCGGTGCCGTCTACGTGGTCTTCGGCAGCAGCGAGGGCTTTGATCAAATCGATCTGGCCGGGCTCACGGCGGCTGGCGGCGGCGACGGCAGCCGCGGCTTTGTCCTGTTTGGCCAGCTCACCAACGAAAACGTTGGCAACGCGCTGGCGAGCGCTGGCGACGTGAACGGCGACGGTATCGACGATCTGCTGATCGGCTCCACCACGATGCAAAACGCCCTGGGGGGCGGCGGCGTTTACCTGATTTTTGGGCGCAGCGCCGCTGACCCGATGCCGGCTGAGTTTTTTCTAAGTAACCTGCGGACCTCAGACAACGTCAACAGCGGCTTCGGTGTTGTGCTGGAGGGAAGTCAGGCCGGCGGGCGCTCCGGCACGGCGCTGATCGGCAACATCGACGTCAACGTCGATGGCCGGTCAGATATGGTCATTGGCAGCCTTTTCTTCGGCGCGGGTCGCACCCCGCGGCCCGGGATCATCAACGTGCTTTACGGCCGCTCGGCCGATAACCCGTGGCCGGCGGTGCAGCGGCTCATCGATCTGCGCGACAACCTCGGCACCGGTGACGAAGGCTTTCAGATTATCGGCGACGTGGCCTCAAGCGCGCTGGGCAGCCGCCTGGCCGCTACGGGTGATTTTACCGGGGACGGCTTCGATGATTTTGTGATGGGTTCACCCAGCGCGAGCGCGTCGGACGGCATTGGCAACAGCGCTGGCTTTCTCATTCCGGGCCGGGTATCCGGGCCGGGTGAGGGCTACGGCAGCGGGCTTAACCTGTCGCTTGAAGAGGAGCGGGTGTTTGTCCACCGCCTGCTCGGCGACGTGGCCGAGGACCAGGCGGGTGAATCGGTAGCCGGCGTCGGCGACGTCAACGGTGATGGGCGGCCGGATCTGGCGGTGAGCGCGCCGTTGGCTGATCACAACGGCGAAGACAGCGGCAGCGTGTACATATTTTATGGTCGGCCGGCCTCGCGCCCCGTACCTCAGGACTATTCGCTGGCCGGGCTGCTGCCGGAGAACGGTGGTAACGGCAGCGATGGCTTTGTGCTGGTCGGCGCACCGGGGCAGGAACTCGGTGACGCCATCGCGGGTGCGGGTGACTTCAACGGTGACGGGCTGGACGATTTCCTGGTTGGCGCCAAGGCGGACGGGCAGGGCGCCCAGGAGGCCGGTGCCGTCTATGTGGTCTACGGCCGAGCCGGCGGCTTTCCGGCGCTGGTTGAAATCGCGGGCCTGAGCGCCAGTGACCAGGGGCAGAAGCTCCTCGGCGAAGCGGCGGATGACAGCGTCGGTGACCGGCTTGCCGTCGGGCGCGATCTCGATCGGGACGGCAACCCCGAGATTTTGGTCGGCGCTCGTCAGGTAGACGTGGCGGGAGCCAACGATGGACGTATCTACGCGATCAATGGTCAAGGCGGCTCGCTAGCCGGCCTGGTGGGGGCTGACAGCCGGGCTTGGTACGACCCGCAGCGCGCTGGCGAGGGGATTATGGTTGAGGTGGGCACCCTGGACGGCGGTCCGTCCCTGTTTGTGACCTGGTATACGCACGTTGGCGGTGAGCAGCTCTGGCTAGCTGCCGGGCCGGTGAGCCTGGAGCCTGACCAGACGGAGGTCACTATGGACCTGCTGAGCACCTCGGGCGGCAGCTTCGGCGCCGATTTTGACGCTGACGCGGTGGCGTTTGACGTCTGGGGCAGCGTCACCTTCACCCGAGTTGCGTGCGATCAGCTGCTGTGGCGCTATCAGGGGCCACCAGAAATCGGCGGCGGTCAGCGCCAGTTCCTGCCGCTGCTCAGCGATCTGCTGCAGCAGCCCGGCTGCACCGACAACTCGGATGCCAAAGGCGCGGCGGGTGCCGGCCTGGGCGCGGGCAGCGCCGGCGCCTGGTGGGATCCGGCGCGGGCCGGCGAAGGTGTGGTAGTGGACCTGGAAACCCGGGGCGCCCAGCCGACGCTGTTTTTCAGCTGGTTTACCTACCACGACGGCGCGCAGCGCTGGCTGGTGGGCAGCGCGCCGTTTGATCCGGCCAGCGGCAGTGTTGAGACGCTGTCGCTGGTGGAGCCGGCCGGCGCACAGTTTGGCGCCGCCTTCAATCCGCAGGACGTCTTCAACCGCCCGTGGGGCCAGGCGACGCTCAGCTTTTCCGCCTGTGATGGCCTGGCGGTGCAGTACGAGGGGGCGTTCGACGGCGGATCGAATCAGGCCGGGAGCCTGTCTCTGGTGCGATTCACCGGCCAGCCGTTTGGTCTGAGCTGCCCCTGACCGTCCAACCATGAGGTCCTGATTCAGGGCCACCTCGCCAGGCTTGCGCCCCCGCAACGCCGCCGTTATCCTTGCGCGTCAATTTTCGGGGAGCGATCTCTATGCGCCGCGTGATGGTTGCCGGCAACTGGAAAATGCACGGAAGCTTCGCGGGTAATCGCCGGCTGGTCGAGGAGATCAGCGCGGGTTTGCCTGCGGAGTCGTCGGTGGACGTGGCGGTGTTTGTGCCGGCGCCTTACCTGGCGGCCACGGTAGAGCTGGTCCGCGGTTCGGCGGTGGCGGTCGGCGCGCAGGACGTGAGCGTGCATGAGCAGGGCGCCTACACCGGCGAAACCAGCGGCGCGATGATCGGGGACTGCGGCGCCACCATGACGCTGGTCGGACACTCCGAGCGCCGCACCCTCCACGGTGAGAGCAGCGAGCAGGTGGCGCTCAAGGCCAAGGCGGCGCTGGGCTGTGGGCTGACGCCCGTGGTGTGCATCGGGGAGACGCTGGCGCAGCGTGAGGCCGGCACCACCGAAGCGGTTGTCGCCGAACAGATTGACGCCGTTATCGATCAGCTCGAAATAGCCGGTTTAGGCCGCTGCGTGCTGGCCTACGAGCCCGTTTGGGCGATCGGCACCGGCGTCACGGCCAGCCCGGAGCAGGCGCAGGACGTCCATGCGTTTATCCGGTCCAAAATCGCCGCATTGGATGCTACAATAGGCGGTCAACTTCGCATTCTTTACGGCGGCAGCGTGAAGGGCAGTAATGCCGGCGAGCTGTTTGCCATGGCGGACATCGACGGCGGCCTGATTGGCGGCGCTTCGTTGTCAGCCGAAAATTTCCTGCCGATCTGCCGCGCCGGGGAACAAGCCTGAGGCGCGCGGGTCTGAGTGCAGTGATCTGAACGGATAGTTACATGGACGCCATATTCAGCATTATTCAGGTGTTAATCGCCATCGCGATGATCGCCATCATCCTGATCCAGCGCGGGCCGGGTGCCGCCGCGGGTTCGGGCTTCGGCGCCGGTGCTTCGGGCACCGTTTTCGGGGCCCGCGGATCGGGGTCATTCCTCACCCGCACCACCGGTTTGCTGGCGATTGCATTTTTTGCCGTCAGCATGACGATGGCGGTGCTCGCCAGCCGCGTCGCCAGCACCTCTGCCGGCCCCGATCTGGGCGTGATGGGTGAAATCGAGCAAAGCACGCCGGAGGTTCCGGCCCTCGACGTGCCGACGCTGGAAGTACCGGAAGTCAGCGCGCCATCATCAGCCGACGACGTCCCGGTGGTTCCGGCGCCGGAAGCCGCAGGCGAAGAGGGTGCCGGCGGGACGGCGGTGGAGGCCGCCCAGCCTGAGAGACAGGCCGAGGGAGAGGAAACGCCGGAGCCCTGAGCCCGGAGATCATCAAAGCCGAAGTGGTGGAATTGGTAGACACGCTGTCTTGAGGGGGCAGTGGCGCAAGCCGTGCCGGTTCGAGTCCGGCCTTCGGCACCATTTGAAAAGTCGAACATTGAACGACGAAATTGCGAGCGTAAAGATGTTGGTTCGCGGGGTCGATACGGTAAAATTAGCCCATGCTTGCTAATTACCTGCCCATATTGTTGTTTCTTATCGTGGCCCTCGCGTTTGGCGCTGTTTTGGTCCTCGCGGGCGGCATTATTGGCCCAAACCGCCCGTCGGCGGAAAAGCTTGCGCCGTATGAGTGCGGCTTCGAGGCCTTTGAAGACGCGCGGATGAAGTTCGACGTCCGCTACTACCTCGTCGCTATCTTATTCATCATCTTTGATCTCGAGATCGCCTTTCTGTTTCCCTGGGCGGTGGTCCTCGATCGAATCGGATTATTCGGCCTGATTTCCATGACGCTGTTCCTGCTGATTTTGGTGATCGGCTTTGTGTACGAGTGGAAAAAGGGTGCGTTGGATTGGGAATGATGGCTGACGCTGCCCCCCTGCCGCTGTCAAACAGGACTGTTTGCTGATGAAAATGTTGATGTCTTCGCGCAACGCCACCGACCCGGGCAACGAGTACGGGCTTGGGATCGTTGACGACATTCTGCGCCCCGAAGACGACAACCCGGTCATGGACCGGGGCTTTGCGGTGACCTCGGTAGACGCGCTGATGAACTGGGCCCGCACCGGCTCGATGTGGCCGGTCACCTTTGGACTCGCGTGCTGCGCGGTCGAGATGATGCATGCCGGCGCGTCACGATACGACCTGGACCGCTTCGGCGTGATCTTCCGCCCAAGCCCGCGCCAGTCGGACGTCATGATTGTGGCCGGTACGCTGGTGAACAAGATGGCGCCGGCGCTGCGCAAGGTTTACGACCAGATGGCCGATCCCAAGTGGGTGATCTCCATGGGCTCATGTGCCAACGGCGGTGGGTACTACCACTACTCCTATTCGGTGGTGCGGGGCTGTGATCGGATTGTGCCGGTCGACATCTACGTGCCGGGCTGCCCGCCGACCGCTGAGGCGCTGATGTACGGCATTTTGCAGCTCCAGTCCAAGGTGCGAAAAACCAGCACCATCGCCCGCTGAAACCTACGGCCAGAGTCTAGATGCTAGAAAAATCTGCAAAGCTGCCCGATCGCCTGCGCGAAACGCTCGGCGAACTGGCGTTGAACATCATCGAGGCGCCGACCGGCGTGACCGCCGAGGTGGCGGCCGCCAGCTGGGTCGAATGCTGCCGCCTGGCCCGCGACGAGCTGGGCTTCGAGCAGCTGGTCGACCTCTGCGGCGTCGATTATCTGAGCTACGGCGAAGATGAGTGGGACACCGATGACGCGACCTCGGAGACGTTTTCCCGCGGTATTGAGGGTGACGGCGGTCCGGGCCGCTTCGACTGGGCCGGCCGGCCGACCAACGTTAGCGGCCAGCGCTTTGCGGTGGTTGCGCACCTCCTGTCCATCAGCAACAACGAGCGGCTACGGCTGCGCTGCAAGGTGCCCGACGACGAGGTGCCGGCGGTGGCATCGCTGGTCGACACCTGGCCGTCCGCCAACTGGTTCGAGCGCGAGGCGTTCGATCTGTTCGGCATCATCTTTGAGGGGCATCCGGATCTGCGGCGCCTGCTGACCGATTACGGCTTTATCGGCCACCCGTTCCGCAAAGACTTCCCGCTCATCGGCAACGTTGAGGTGCGCTACGACCCGGAAAAGGGCCGGGTGATCTATCAGCCGGTCAGCATCGAACCGCGGGTGCTGGTGCCCAAGGTGATTCGCTCCGACTCGCGCTACGGCCAGCAGGGCGCCAAAGGGGGCTCCCGTGGCTGAGATTCGCAACTACACCATGAACTTCGGCCCGCAGCATCCGTCCGCGCACGGGGTGCTGCGCCTCATCCTGGAGATGGATGGTGAGGTGGTCCAGCGGGCGGACCCGCACGTCGGGCTCCTGCACCGCGGAACGGAAAAGCTCGCCGAGAGCAAACCCTACAACCAGTCGATCGGCTACATGGATCGGCTCGACTACGTCTCGATGATGTGCAACGAGCACGCGTACGTTCGGGCTATCGAAGGCCTGCTGGGGGTTGAGGCGCCGAAGCGGGCGCAGTACATCCGCACGCTGTTTGACGAGGTCACCCGAATCCTCAATCACCTGATGTGGATCGGCACCCACGGCCTGGACCTGGGCGCCATGGCGCTGTTTCTCTACGCCTTCCGCGAGCGCGAGCAGCTGCTCGATTGCTATGAGGCAGTATCCGGCGCCCGCATGCACGCCACCTACTACCGGCCGGGCGGCGTCTACCGGGATCTGCCAGAGCAGATGCCCAAGTACACCGAGACGCCCTGGACCAAGGGTGACGACCTAAGAAGGGTCAACGAGTGGCGTGAGGGCAGCATGCTCGACTACTTCGACGCCTTCGCAACGGACTTCTACGACCGGGTCGACGAATACGAAACGCTGCTGACCGACAACCGGATCTGGAAGCAGCGCACGGTCAACATCGCTGAGGTCAGCGCGGAACGGGCCATCGAGCTTGGCTTTTCCGGGCCGATGCTGCGGGGCTCCGGCGTCGCCTGGGACCTGCGCAAGAAACAGCCCTACGCCGCGTATGACGAGGTGGAGTTCGACATCCCCGTCGGCACTAACGGCGACTGCTACGACCGGTATCTGGTGCGGATGGAAGAGATGCGTCAGTCCAACCGGATCATCCAGCAGTGCGTGAAGTGGCTGCGCGAGAACCCTGGCCCCGTGATGATCGACAACCAGAAGATCATCGCGCCGACCCGGGAAGAGATGAAAGACGACATGGAGTCGTTGATTCACCACTTTAAGCTGTTCACCGAGGGCTACTGCGTGCCGGAAGGGGAGAGCTACGCGGCTGTTGAGGCGCCCAAGGGTGAGTTTGGGGCCTACATTATTTCCGACGGTTCCAACAAACCGTTCCGCCTGCACCTGCGCGCGCCGGGTTTTGTCCACCTGGCGGCGATGGACGAAATGGTGCGCGGCCACATGCTGTCGGACGTGGTGGCCGTGATCGGAACTCAGGATATTGTTTTCGGAGAAATCGACCGATGACCACGTTGTCCGCTGATACCCAAAGCAAAATCGATCACTGGGTGGCCAAGTTTCCGCCCGAGCAAAAGCGCTCGGCGGTGATCCAGGCGTTGACGGCGGCACAGGACCAGAACGGCGGCTGGCTCAGCAAAGAGCTGATCACCGACGTTGCGGCCTACCTGGATATCCCCGCCGCGTGGGCCTACGAGGTGGCGTCGTTTTACTCCCTGTTCCACCTGGAGCCCTGCGGGCGCAACAAGGTGGCGCTGTGTACCAACATCTCCTGCTGGCTGCGGGGCGCCAACGATCTCGCCGGCTACCTGGAGAAAAAACTCGGCATCGAAATGGGTGAGACGACCGAAGACGGCCGCATCACCTTGGTGCAGGAAGAGGAGTGCCTGGCGGGCTGCGTCGGCGCACCCATGATGATCGTGAACGGCCACTATCACGAAAATCTCGACGAAAAGAAGGTGGATGAAATTCTGGACGGTCTGTCCTGATGGCGGGCCGCGCTGCTGGAGCAATACATGTCTGAATCGGGTTTGGTTTCACTGACAACGGTCGACCGGGACGAACCCTGGTCGCTGGAAACCTATCGTTCGCTGGGCGGCTACGAGGCGCTGGAAAAGATTCTGGCTGACAAGACGCCGCAGGAAGAAATCATCGAGACCATCAAGGCTTCGGCGCTGCGCGGCCGTGGTGGTGCCGGCTTTCCGACGGGCTTGAAGTGGTCGTTTATGCCGCGCAACGCGCCCGGTCAGAAATACGTGCTCTGCAACTCGGACGAGTCCGAGCCGGGGACCTGTCACGATCGGGATATCCTGCGCTTCAATCCGCACTCGGTGGTGGAAGGCATGATCATCGGCGGTTACGCCATGGGCTGTACCGTCGGCTACAACTATCTGCGAGGCGAGTTTCACCACGAGCCGTTCGAGCGTTTTGACGCGGCCGTGGCGGAAGCCTACGAGGCGGGGTATCTGGGCAAGAACATCAAAGGCAGCGGGATCGATTTTGATCTCTACGCCGCGCTCGGCGCCGGCGCCTACATCTGCGGGGAAGAAACCGCGCTGATGGAATCGCTGGAGGGCAAAAAGGGCCAGCCGCGCTTCAAGCCGCCGTTTCCCGCCAATTTTGGGCTGTACGGCAAACCCAGCACGATCAACAACACCGAGACCTTCGCCTCGGTGCCCGCCATCATGCGCAACGGCGCCGACTGGTTTCTCAACATCGGTATTCCCAACAACGGCGGCCCCAAGTGTTTCTCGGTGTCCGGTCATGTCAATCGACCCGGTAACTACGAGATTCCGCTCGGCACGCCGTTTAAGGACATGCTGAAGACGGCGGGCGGCATGCTGAACGGCAGTGAGTTGAAGGCCGTGATTCCCGGCGGTTCGTCGATGCCGGTGCTGCCAGCGGAGACCATGATGGACATCACCATGGACTTCGACAGCCTCCAGAAGGCGGGCTCTGGCCTGGGGTCCGGGGCGGTGATCGTGATGAACGATGCCACCTGCATGGTGAAAGCCTGCCAGCGGATCTCCCGGTTTTACTACAAAGAATCCTGCGGCCAGTGCACGCCCTGCCGCGAGGGTACCGGCTGGATGTATCGGGTCTTGAGCCGCATCGTCGAAGGCAACGGCCGCAGCGAAGACGTGGAGCTGCTGAAGTCCGCCGCCGGCCAGATCGAAGGGCACACCATCTGCGCGTTTGGCGAGGCCGCCGCGTGGCCGGTACAGGGATTCCTGCGCCACTTCTGGCACGAGTTTGAGTACTACGTGGAGCACGGCCGCTCGATGGTTGACGGCGGCGCGACCGGAGTGGCGGCATGAGCGAGACCCCCGTAGCCACCGATACCGTCACGATCGAAATCGACGGCGTCGAAATGGAGGCGCCGAAAGGCTCGATGATCATCGAAGCCGCTGACAAGGCCGGCATCACAATTCCGCGTTTCTGTTACCACGAGAAGCTCTCGATTGCGGCCAACTGCCGCATGTGTCTGGTGGACGTGGAGAAGGCGCCGAAGCCGCTGCCCGCCTGCGCCACGCCGGTGATGGACGGGATGAAGGTATACACCGAGTCCAAGCGCGCTCAGTCAGCGCAGCAGAACGTGATGGAGTTTCTGCTGATCAATCACCCGCTCGATTGCCCGATCTGCGATCAGGGCGGCGAGTGTGAGCTGCAGGACGTGTCGATGGGCTTTGGGCGCTCGGCGTCGCGCTTTACCGAGCGCAAGCGGGTGGTCAAAGACGAGGACCTCGGTTCGCTGATCAGCACCGAGATGACCCGCTGCATCCACTGCACGCGCTGCGTGCGTTTCCTCGACGAGATTTCCGGCACCAACGAGCTGGGCGGCATCGGCCGCGGCGACCGCACCTTCATCAGCACCTTTATCGAACGCTCCATCGACTCGGAGCTGTCGGGCAACATTATCGACCTGTGTCCGGTCGGCGCGCTGACGAACAAACCGTTCCGCTTTACCGCTCGCTCCTGGGAGCTGCGCGCGAAGCCGTCCATCGCCAACTTCGACTGCGTCGGCTCAAACCTGCACTACCACGCGCGGCGCGGCAAGATCCTGCGCAGCGTTCCCCGCGACAACGAGGCGGTCAACGAAAGCTGGCTGTCGGACCGCGATCGCTGGGGTTTCCACGGTCTGGAGGGTGACGACAGAATCACCGCGCCGATGCTGCGACGTGACGGGCAGTGGCAGGACGTCAGCTGGCGCGAAGCCCTCGACGTTGCCGCCGACAAGCTGAAGTCCGCCGGCACCAGCGGTTTTCTGCTGTCGCCCAACGCCAGCAACGAAGAGCTTTATCTGGCCCAGAAGCTGGCCCGCGGGCTGGGCAGCCACAACGTGGATCACCGCCTGCGTGAACGCGATCTTTCCGACCAGGCGACGCTCGGCACCGCGCCTGGCCTTGGCCAGAGTCTGGCTGAGCTGGCGGATAGCGACGCGGTTTTTCTCGTCGGCGCGAACGTCCGCCACGAGCAGCCGCTCATCGGGCATCGGGTTCGGCAGGCCTGGCGATCCGGCGCCAACATCTACAGCCTGTCCTCGCGCGACTATGCCAATCATTTCGAGCTCAGCGAGTCGCTGCTGGTGCCGCCGGCAGCGCTTGTCGCCGCGCTGGCTGGGGTGGCCGCTGTACTCAACGTCAAAGCGGAGGGCGCGCTGGCCGAAGTGGTCGGTGGCGCACAAACCACCGAAGCCGGCCAGCGTATCGCTGAGGGTCTGAAAGGCGCTGAGCGTGCCACGGTCATGCTGGGGCACGTCGCGTTGATCAGCGACCGGGCGGCGACGCTGCGCGCGCTCTGCCACGCGATCTGCGAGGCCGCCGGTGCCACCTATGTGGAACCGCCTCTGGGCGCGAACAGCGTAGGCGCCTGGCAGCTTGGCGCGGTACCGCATCGTCTGGCCGGTGGTGCTGACGCGCCTGCCGGGGGCCTCAACGCCCGCGAAATGTTGGCGGCCGAGCTCGACCTGGCGCTGGTGTACGACCTGGAGCCGATGCTGGACACGGCGGAGGGTACCCAGGCGACCGAGCACCTCACCCGGGTCCCGACCGTTATTCACATCGGCCCGTTCCTGACGCCGGAGGTTCAGCAGTACGCGGACGTGATTCTGCCGCTCGCGCCGCTGCCGGAGTGTGAGGGCAGCCTGACCAATCTGGCCGGGCTGGTGCAGGGCAGCGCGGCGGCGCAGAAGCCGCCGGGTGAAGCGCGTCCCGGCTGGAAAATCCTTAAGGCGCTGGCGGATGCCGCTGACGTCGCCGGCTTCGACTACGTCGATTTTGTCACCGTCCACGAGGCGGTCCTGGGTGAGCTAAGGGGGCTGGAAGCCCGGAGTTATCAGCTGCCTGCCAAGCTGGCTTCAACGCCCTCGGGTGACGGGCTGAGCGTTTTGCTGGAAACCCCGATCTACGCCGGCAGCGGCGTGGTGCGCCGAAGCCATCCCCTGCAGGAGACGGCCCACGGGGAACACGGCCACCTGAGCGTGCACCCCGACACGATGGCAACCGCCGGGCTGGCGGCCGGAGAGATCTCGGTGAACGTTGCTGAGCATGAGGTCGCAGTAATGCTGCAGGCGGACGACGCGCTGGCGCCGAACACCGTCCGGGTCACCGCCGGCACTGCCGCGTCGAGTGCACTGGTGGCGGAACACTTCCTCAAACTGGCGGTTGACGCTGATGAATGATTCGCTGATCTATCTGGCCTGGACGGTGGCCAAGATCCTGGCCATCGTCATTCCGGTCACGATTTCAGTTGCGATGTTTGTCTACGCCGAGCGCAAGGTGATCGGTTTCATGCACTCGCGCATGGGGCCCAACCGCGTGGGGCCGCTCGGGTTGTTCCAGACGTTTGCCGACGTCTTCAAGCTGATCATGAAAGAGGTGATTTTGCCGACCTCGGCCAATCGCTTTCTGTTCATCCTGGCGCCGCTCATTACCCTGGCGCCAGCGCTGGCCGCCTGGGCCGTGATTCCCTTCAGCGCCAAGCTGGTGCTGTCCAACATCAACGCCGGCTTACTCTACGTCCTGGCGATGACGTCTCTGGGCGTCTACGGCATCATCATCGCCGGCTGGGCGTCCAACTCGAAGTACGCGTTTCTCGGCGCTATGCGATCCGCAGCGCAGATTGTGTCCTACGAAATTGCCATGGGGTTTGCGCTGGTTGGGGTGCTGATTGCCGCGGGCAGCCTCAACCTCGTCGAGATTGTGGAAGCCCAGCAGGGCGGCGTATGGAACTGGTTCTTCCTGCCGCTGCTGCCGCTGTTTGTCATCTACTTTATCTCCGGCGTGGCCGAGACCAACCGCGCGCCGTTCGACGTGGCGGAAGGGGAGTCGGAGATTGTCGCCGGCTTCCACGTCGAGTACTCAGGCGCGCCGTTTGCGGTGTTCTTCCTGGCCGAGTACGCCAACATGATTCTGATTGCGGCCCTGTCGACGACCCTGTTCGCCGGCGGCTGGCTGTCACCGTTTCCAGCGCTGATCCCGGATCATTCGCTGTGGTTTTTCCTGAAGACCTTTTTCTTCTGTTTCCTCTATCTGTGGTTTCGCTCGACCTTCCCACGATACCGCTATGACCAGATCATGCGGCTGGGCTGGAAGGTCTTCATTCCGATCACCATCGTGTGGATCTTAGTGGTTGCGCTGATGGTGGTTAAACAGTGGCTGTGGTGGGCACCATGAATAGCGTTGCTAACTATTTTCGGTCTCTGGCGCTGCTGGAACTGCTGAAGGGCATGTCTCTGACGCTCCGCTACATGTTTGCGCCCAAGGTGACGATCCGGTATCCGGAGGAAAAGACGCCGAAGTCGAATCGTTTTCGCGGGCTGCACGCGCTGCGCCGCTATCCGAACGGCGAGGAACGCTGCATCGCCTGCAAGCTGTGCGAGGCGGTCTGTCCGGCGCTGGCGATCACGATCGACTCCGAGCCGCGCGACGACGGGTCGCGGCGCACAACGCGCTACGACATCGATCTGTTCAAATGTATCTACTGCGGTTTCTGCGAAGAGTCCTGTCCGGTGGACTCCATCGTCGAAACCCATATCCATGAATTCCATTTCGAAAACCGCGGGGAGAACGTGGTGAGCAAACAACAACTATTAGCCATCGGGGATCGCTTTGAGCAAGATCTGGCTGCAGCCCGCCGCCAGGACGCAGCGTACCGGTAATGCTCGAACAAATCGTTTTCTTTACGCTGGCGGCAGCCCTGGTTGCATCGGCGCTGGCGGTGATCAGCGCGCGCAATCCGGTATACGCGGCTCTCTACCTGGTGCTCTGCTTTTTCACCAGCGCGGCCATCTGGCTGCTGCTGGAGGTGGAGTTCCTGGCGATTGTGCTGATCTTGGTTTACGTCGGGGCCGTCATGGTGCTCTTCCTGTTCGTCGTGATGATGCTGGACGTCAACGTGGCGCCGCTCAAGGAAGGGTTTGCCCGCTACCTGCCGGTCGGCCTGCTCGTGGCGGCAGCCATGCTCGCGGAGATGCTCCTGGTGCTCGGGGCGCAGCGCTTTGGCCTGGAGCGGTTCCCCGCGCCGGTGCCCAATCCGCCTGACTACAACAACACCCGGGAGCTGGGTGAGGTGCTCTATACCCAGTACGTTTACCCGTTTGAAATCGCGGCTGTCCTCCTGCTGGTTGCCATCGTGGCGGCGATTGCGCTGACGTTGCGACGTCGGCCGCAGGTTAAACACCAGACGCCCTCCAAGCAGGTGCAGGTCAAGCGCGAGGATCGGCTGAAGATCATCTCCATGCCGGCGGAAAAGCGTGAGGTGGAGTCATGATTGGCCTCAACCATTTCCTGGTGCTGGGCGCCGTGATGTTCTGCATCTCCGTGGCCGGTATTTTCCTCAACCGCAAAAACGTGCTGATTCTGCTGATGGCCATCGAGCTGATGCTGCTGGCCGTGAACATGAATTTTGTGGCGTTCTCGCGGTTCCTCGGCAACACCGACGGCCAGGTTTTTGTGTTCTTTATCCTCACCGTGGCGGCGGCGGAGGCGGCCATCGGGCTTGCGATCCTGGTGGTGCTGTTCCGCAACCGTGAAACCATCAACGTGGAAGAACTGGACTCCCTGAAGGGCTGACGATGCAGAATCAATATCTTGCGATTGCCCTTGCGCCGCTCTTTGGTGCCATCGTGGCCGGGCTTTTCGGACGCCAGATCGGCCGCGCGGGCGCGCATTGGCTGACGATTGCCGCGGTAACCGTGTCCACGGTCCTGTCCCTGGACGTGATGCGCCGGTTCCTGTTTGAGGGGCTGGAGGTCCACAACGAGACGGTCTACACCTGGCTGGTGAGCGGCGGCGTCCGCTTTGAGGTCGGGTTTCTGGTGGACAAGCTGACCGCACTGATGATGTGCGTGGTGACCTTTGTGTCGCTGATGGTGCACATCTACACCATCGGCTACATGAAAGACGATCCGGGCTATCAGCGGTTTTTCGCCTACATCTCGCTCTTTACCTTCGCCATGCTCATGCTGGTGATGGCCAACAACTTCATGCAGCTGTTTTTTGGCTGGGAAGCGGTGGGCGTCGTCTCGTATCTGCTGATCGGCTTCTGGTACAAAAAGCCCACGGCCATCTTTGCCAACATGAAAGCGTTCCTGGTGAACCGGGTTGGCGACTTCGGCTTCCTGCTGGGGATCGCTGCGGTACTGATGACGTTCAACAGCCTTGACTACGCCGAGGTATTCGCTGCTGCGCCCGCGCTCAGCAACGAGACCATCGAGCTGTTCGACGGCAAACCCTGGAACCTGATGACCGTCACCTGCATTTTGCTGTTTATCGGGGCGATGGGTAAGTCGGCGCAGGCGCCGCTGCACGTCTGGCTGCCCGACTCGATGGAAGGCCCGACGCCAATCTCGGCGCTGATCCACGCCGCCACCATGGTGACCGCCGGTATTTTTATGGTGGCGCGCATGTCGCCGCTGTTCGAGCTGACCGAAACGGCGCTGAGCGTGGTGCTGGTGATCGGTGCGCTGACCGCATTTTTTATGGGTCTGATCGGCCTGGTGCAAAACGACATCAAGCGGGTGGTCGCCTACTCGACGCTGTCCCAGCTCGGGTACATGACGGCGGCGCTGGGCGCGTCCGCCTACTCCGCGGCGGTCTTCCACCTGATGACCCACGCGTTTTTTAAGGCGCTGCTGTTCCTGGGCGCCGGCTCCGTGATCATCGCGCTGCACCACAAGCAGGACATGCAGGAGATGGGCGGGCTGCGCAAGTACATGCCGATCACGTACATCACTGGCGTCGTCGGCACGCTGGCCCTGATCGGGTTTCCGGGTTTCTCGGGGTTTTACTCGAAGGACGCCATCATTTCGGCCGTCGGCCATATCGATCGCGCCGGCACGGGCCTGGCTGAGGTGCTGCTGATCGCCGGTGTGTTTGTTACGGCGCTCTACAGCTTCCGCCTGCTGTACCTGACGTTCCACGGCAAGCCGCGGATGGATGAGGAAACGCGTTCGCACGTGCACGAGTCGCCCTGGGTGGTGACCCTGCCGCTGGTGCTGCTGGCGATCCCCTCCATCGGCATTGCCTGGTTCACCACCGAACCCCTGCTGTTTGGCGATTTCTGGGGAGACGCCATCTACGTGGCGCCGGGCAACGACCCGCTGTCCCACCTGCGGGAGATCTGGCATGGCCCGGCCGCTTTTGCGCTGCACGGCTTTGTGACGCTGCCGGTCTGGCTTGCGCTGGGCGGTACCGCGCTCGCAACCTATGTGTATCTCTTCAATCCGGCGCTGGCCGCCACGGCTTCGAAAGCCCTGGCACCGCTGCGGGTTGTGCTGGAGAAAAAGTACGGCTTCGACGAGCTGTACCAGTTTCTCTTTGCCGGCGGCAGCCGGGGCATGGGCAAGCTGTTTTGGCGTGGCGGTGACCAGACGGTGATCGACGGCCTGCTGGTCAACGGCAGCGCTCGAACCGTCGGCTGGCTGGCTGGCGTCGTTCGCAAGATCCAGACAGGCAGGCTCTACGGCTACGCGTTTGCGATGATTATCGGACTGATCGGACTGCTGGGCCTCATGGTCTATCGGGGGCAGGCATGACGATCGAATGGCCTGTGCTGAGTGTCCTGATCTGGCTGCCCATCGCCGGCGGTGTAGCGGTGCTGCTGGTTGGAGAGCGCCGGGCGGAGCTGGCCCGTTGGGTTGGGCTCGCTGCGGCGCTGGCGACCTTCATTGCAAGCCTGCCGCTGTTCGGCGCCTTCGATCGCGGTACGGCCGAGATGCAGTTTCAGGAGCTGGCGCCCTGGATCCCGACCTTCGATCTGAACTACCACCTGGGGGTGGACGGCCTGTCTCTGCCGCTGATCCTGCTGACGACCTTCATTTCCGTGCTGGTCATCATGGGCGCCTGGGGCGCGATTCAGCAGCGCGTAGCGCAGTACCTGGCGGCGTTTCTGATTCTGGAAGGACTGATGGTGGGCGTGTTCTGCGCGCTGGATGCGTTCCTTTTTTACGTCTTTTTTGAGGCCATGCTCATTCCGATGTTCCTCATCATCGGCGTTTGGGGTGGCCCCAACCGGGTTTACGCGACCATCAAATTTTTCCTCTACACCTTCCTGGGCTCGGTCTTCATGCTGGTGGCGTTGATCTACCTGTATCTGAAGGCGGATTCTGCGGCGATCCTGGATCTGCACGCGCTGCCGCTGAGCCTGACGGAGCAGCTGTGGATATTCGTGGCGTTCCTATTGGCCTTTGCCGTGAAGATCCCGATGTTCCCGGTGCACACCTGGCTGCCGGACGCGCACGTTGAGGCGCCGACCGGCGGTTCGGTGGTGCTGGCCGCGATCATGCTGAAGATCGGCGGCTACGGTTTTGTCCGTTTCTCCCTGCCGATCACGCCCGATGCCAGCCTGAGCCTGGACTGGCTGCTGATCACGCTGTCGCTGATTGCCGTCGTCTACGTCGGCCTGGTGGCGCTGGTGCAGCAGGACATGAAAAAGCTGATCGCCTACTCGTCGATCTCGCACATGGGCTTTGTCACGCTCGGGATCTTCATCGCCTTTGCGATCCTGGCGCGCGGGGAGGGCAGCAGCGGCGCGGTGCTCGGAGTTGAGGGCGCCATGGTGCAGATGCTGTCGCACGGCTTTGTGTCGGCGGCGCTGTTTTTCTGCGTCGGCGTCATGTACGACCGCATTCACTCGCGCGAGATCGCCGACTACGGCGGCGTGGTGAACACCATGCCCTGGTTTGCCACGTTTATGGTGCTGTTTGCGATGGCCAACTGTGGATTGCCGGGCACCTCGGGGTTTGTCGGGGAGTTTATGGTGATCCTTGCCAGCTTCCAGGCCAACTTCTGGTACGCCGTGCTGGCTGGACTGACGCTGATTCTCGGCGCCGCCTACTCGCTGTGGCTGGTCAAGCGGGTGATCTTTGGCGAGATTGGCAACAAGAAGGTCGAGCGGCTGGAAGACCTGAACTTCCGCGAGGCGGTCACGCTGGGTTCCCTGGCGGTGGCGGTACTGGGTTTTGGCATCTGGCCGGAGCCCCTGGTTGAGCTGATGCACGTCTCCGTGGACAACCTGTTGACCCACGTCGCTCAGTCGAAGATCCAGGTGCAGCTATGACCAAGAATAAGATCGTGAGGAAGACCGGTGTTTGAAGCCAGTGAACTGATTCCTCTCCTGCCGGAGATGATAGTGCTGACGATGGCCTGCGTGGTACTGATCGTCGACCTCTACATCAGCGAACAGCGCCGGGGCATCATCCAGATTCTGTCGCTGGCGACGCTGATCTTTGCGGCGCTTGCCACGCTGCGCGTGCATGATGGCGACAGCATCATCGAGACGCAGCGCCTGCTGAGCGGAACGTTTGTGCGCGATCAGATGGGTGACATCCTCAAGCTGTTTGTCTACCTGGTAATGGGCATGGTGTTTGTCTACGCCAAGACCTATCTCCGCGATCGCAACCTGTACAAAGGCGAGTTCTTTGTCCTGTGTCTGTTCGGCACTCTCGGGATGATGGTGATGATATCGGCGGGCAGCATGCTGAGCCTTTATCTGGGGCTGGAGCTGCTGGCGCTGTCCACCTACGCGCTGGTGGCGCTGGACCGCAATAACCCCATGGCCAGCGAGTCGGCCATGAAATATTTTGTGCTGGGGGCGCTGGCGTCGGGCATGCTGCTGTACGGCATGTCGATGATCTACGGCGCCACGGGCAGTCTGGACCTGCTGGCTATCCAGGCGTCGGTGGCGGGCGCCGCTGACAGCGTTGTGCTGGCGTTTGGCCTGACGTTTGTTGTGGTGGGTCTCGCCTTCAAGTTTGGGGCCGTGCCGTTCCACATGTGGGTGCCTGACGTCTACCAGGGCTCGCCGACGGCGGTCACGCTGTTTATCAGCTCAGCGCCGAAGCTGGCCGCGTTTGCGCTGGCGATCCGCCTGCTGAGTGACGGCCTGATCGGTCAGCTGCAGAACTGGCAGCTCATGCTGGTGCTGCTGTCGGTGGCATCGCTGGCGGTCGGTAACGTGGTGGCGATTGCGCAGACCAACATCAAGCGCATGCTGGCGTATTCCACCGTTTCTCACGTGGGTTTTATCTTCATGGGCATTCTCGCCGGGACGGAAGCGGGCTTCGAGGCGGCGATGTTTTACGCCATCGTTTATTCGATGATGTCGGTCGGAGCCTTTGCGGTTGTTATTGTCGTTTCCCGGGCCGGCTTTGAGGCGGAGAATCTGGAAGACTACAAAGGGCTTGCCCAGCGCAGCCCGTGGCTGGCGCTGATGATGATGATGATTCTGGCGTCCCTGGCCGGCTTCCCGCCGTTTGTCGGCTTCTTTGCCAAGCTGCAGGTGGTCAAGGCCGCGGTTGACGCTGACCTTGTCTGGTTGGCCGTGGTGTCCGTGGTGTTTGCCGTGGTCGGCGCGTTCTACTACCTGCGCGTGATCAAGCTGATGTACATGGACGAACCGGACACGTCGGAGCCGGTGACCACCGGCAGCGACGTGGGTGCGGTGCTGAGCGCGAACGGCCTGGTTCAGCTTGCCCTGGGCATCTTCCCCGGACCGCTGATCGCGCTGTGCGCGGCCGCGTTCCCTGGCTAATTGGCCGGCAAAGCGTCGCGCGGCAGAATTCTTGCCAGTATTCCTGTAGTGGTCTTGCAAGGCGAAAAGAAGTCCATATATAATTCGCGTCCCAGTTGCGGGGTGGAGCAGTCTGGCAGCTCGTCGGGCTCATAACCCGAAGGTCGCAGGTTCGAATCCTGCCCCCGCTACCAAAATTCAAGAAGCCCGG